>WGNN01000037.1 GCA_016124515.1 bacterium | reverse complement strand
CCGTTTTTGAGCTTTATTTTAAGTTTAATATTGTATTGTCCCAGTTTGTAATAGCCTGTAGAAACGGTGTCGAGATCAGTACCCACTATGGTATCGAGCCCCAGGTACCAAGTGTATTTGCTAAGGGCGGGTATATTGTGTGCCTTGAAAGTAACTACCTGATTGAGGCAAATTTGTGAGTCGTTGGCGCTGATGGAAAAACTACCGCATTGTGCATGAGCCCGCACCTGCCACGCAGCAAGTACAAGCATCATAAGAAACAGGTTCTTAATGCCGTGTGGTTTTGGTTGGTTACGCACTGCCAATTATCTGATTTAACAAAACTATAGAAACACCTTTGTTATTTGCTGTGTACCTCATAGTTGCTTAATGTTTATAATTCAACTTTTTAGCGCATTTTCTGTAGGTTCGTTCTTTGTTTTGCTACTCTTTTTAAAAGCTGAATGCGTCCAAACAATAAAAGCCAGCAGGTAAATGTTAACCAAAACAATGTATTTCAAAATTTTTCGCATTTGTGGGCAATTTCGGGTTGTTGGACTAAATAATCTAATAATACAACGAAAGATAAGTGAAAATAGTTGTTTTCATAAGACATGCCAAAAGTAGTTGGGAGTACCCCGAATTGGCAGATTGGCAAAGACCCGTGGCAAAACGGGGTTTGTCGGATATCATGACCATAGCAAGCGCGCTAAAAAGGAGAGAAATTATTCCCGATTTGGTTCTGTGCAGTACCGCTCTCAGAGCAAAGCAAACCGCCCTGGGCCTGCTTCAGCAATTGCAAAGCCATACGGAGGTTCAGTACACCGGTCAACTGTATTTTGAATGCGAAAACGCTATTTATAATGAAATCAGGAAAACCAAACCCCAAGTAAACACCTTGTTTGTAGTGAGCCACAACCCAGATATAAATGCCATTGTGCTTGACGATTTGGGGGTGCAGGCTGACAACATACCAACTCTTGGCTGCGTGCTTTGCACAACCAATACAGGCAGTTGGGCCAATTGGCAAATAGCCGACACAAAGGTATTTGAAGTGCTAATGCCCAAAAAGTTGCATTAATTAGCAAATCGAAATACCTCCATTTAGTACTTTTGGTTTTTAACCTCCAAATAACTTTATATGAGAAAAGTTTTACTATCGGTTTTTGCTCTTGCTACTGCGATTAGCGCAAAAGCACAAGTTCCTGAAATTGAAGTGCTTGAAGAGCATAGTACCTTATATGCTCCCGTAACCCACGAAAACGAAAACCTGGCCAATAAAATGGGTGATAAAATGGAGTTTGATGTGTACTACAGACGCAGCACCGGTATGCAAGTAGATAGCATAGTGCTACAAGTGGCGCAGTTCAAAGTACCTTTAAAAGCTACCTCAACCGACTATACAGGGCTGTTTTGGAATGAAATAGGCAACTGGTATCCCTTTAGGGGCGAGGCAAGGGTGTTGGGTGTTTACGTAGCATACGCCAAATACACCAAACACGAAACCAACGATATTTATGATGTGAACATTTACCACGCTTCAACGCCCGATCTCAACATTCCCGACGAAATTTTGGTATCAAGACAATTTTACGGATACGAAATACACACCGGCGATCAGCGCGATTCTTTTACCTATATACAATTCAAATCGAGCGATTATACCAACGTAAAAAATGGCTTTATGCTAAGTGTTGCTCTTAGAGAAGTGAGTGGTACTCACCGAGATTCGCTTGACGAAGTAAAAGTTTACTCATCAATGAAAGGCGATGGCCGAGGCGAACACCGCGCTATGGTAAAACTTACCAACCAATCGTTCCTTTATCAAGGACAGGAATATGTGCCACTCGACCGAGCTATTCCGCTTTCAGGTGGTGGTTATTATGAATTTGACTTCGACATTATGATCATCCCTATTCTTGACGTAACTTCCGGTGTAGGATATGTTGATATGAAAGGAGTGGTTTTCAATGGCCATTACCCAAATCCTGCTCAAGACCATATTACACTTGATTTGAATGTAAGCGAAACGCAAAACAACTTTACCGTTACTATACAAACAATGAGTGGTCAAACCATCAAAACCATCAACCCCGGTTATTTGTCCGAAGGAAACCAATTGGTAAATGTTGATGTGAGCGATCTTGCCGCGGGTAGCTATATTTACACCATCAATACCGATAAATCTTCCATATCGAGTATGTTGATGATTTCTAAATAAACAACTCAACTATAATTTTCAATTTAGAAAGGGTGGCCTAGGTGCCGCCCTTTTTTATGTCCAGTAAAACAGCATTTGCAGTCGCTGAAGGCCTACTAACTAATTGTTAGTAAATGAGTAATGTATTAGTAACATAAACAACCTAGCTTGTGGCAAAAAAATATACCATGTGGCGAAAGTTATCAGGTGAACGCATATCGGGCGAAATACTGGAGGAGGTGGAAAACATCATCAAAAGAGAACGTGCCCGCGGCTTTAAACTAAAGGTTTGCATTGGCACCGACTCGCAAGAACACAAAAGCGGGGTCGATTTTGCCTCGGTAATTGTTTTTCTCCGCGAACGCAACGGTGGTTTTATGCTGGTAGAAAACACCCGAATCACCGACAAAATATCAATTAAGGAGCGCATGATAACCGAAGTAGCCAAGAGTATAGACATTGCCTACCGCTTGTGCGATATGCTCGATCGCTATGGTGTGGAACTTGAAGTGCATGCCGACATAAACACCGACCCCAAGTTTAAATCAAATACCGCCTTATCTGAGGCAATGGGCTATATAAAAAGTATGGGCTACGAGTTTAAAGCCAAGCCCGATGCCTTTGCCAGCTCAAGCTGTGCCGATAGGTTTGTAAACTAAAGCAGCACCACCCCAGGGCTTTATTTGAAGTTTAAATTAACTCGCTTGTTTGCCATTAGCGTATAATTACCCATTTTAGCGGCAAATAATTGCACATGTCATTAGCCGGAATACCAAGCGTTGATTTAGCAGATTTTTTAAGCATCGATGCCACACGCAAACAAAAGTTTGTAAACGAACTGGGCCAGGCCTACGAACAAATTGGTTTTGTAGCTGTAAAAGGCCATTTTCTAAGCGATGATTTATCGGCAAGACTTTACAACAGGGTGCAGGCTTTCTTTAATCTGGATACTGAAACCAAAGCGAAATATGAAATTCCGGGCCTTCATGGACAGCGGGGCTATACATCGTTTGGTAAGGAGCACGCCAAAGGGCAAAGCGCCGGCGACCTGAAGGAGTTTTGGCATTTTGGACAATATGTTGAAGACAACGACCCAGTAAAAAGCGAATACCCCGAAAACGTGACCGTTGCCGAGGTGGAAGGTTTTAACCAAACCGGCAAAGAAGCGTATAAAGCCCTTGAAAAAACCGGCAAGTTTATGCTGCGCGCCATAGCCCTGCACTTGGGTTTGCAAGAAGCCTATTTTGACGATAAAATTCACCACGGCAATAGCATTTTGCGGCCCATACACTACCCGCCCATTACCGCCGAACCAAAAGGTGCCGTACGTGCAGGACAGCATGAAGACATCAACCTGATAACCCTGCTCATGGGCGCCTCTGCCGACGGGCTTCAGGTATTGAACAAGCAAAACCAATGGATATCGGTAACCGCCCTGCCCGAACAATTGGTGGTAAATGTGGGCGATATGTTGCAAAGGCTCACCAACAACAAATTGCGGTCAACCACACACCGCGTGGTAAACCCACCACGCGAGCTTTGGGGCACCTCGCGCTATTCTATTCCGTTTTTTCTGCACCCGCGCTCAGAAATGTCGCTCAATTGCCTGCCCGCTTGTATAGATGAAAACAACCCGAAACACTACCCCGATTGCACCGCCGGCGAATACCTTGACGAACGATTGAGAGAAATAGGTTTGAAATAAATATGAAAAAGTACCTCACATTAGTTCTGTTATACTTTGCACTGGCGCAGGTAGGTTTGGCACAACGCAAACCCATGGAATCGTCGCTGCTGTTGGGTTATCAAAAATACTTTGGCAATGCCCTTAGCAATACGGGCTTTCTAAACCTTGGCTACACGGCGTTTTTTGAGCACGAAAGCATGTACCACTACACCCGCCGCTCTAGATTTGCCGCAAGCGCCCTGCTCAATCCGTTTTCAAATTTATACGGGCTGCAAATTGGAGGCTCCTTTTCCTATGTTATCGCCGCAGGTTTCAATGCCAATGTCATCAGGCAGGTTCCTTTGGTAGAGCGCACATGGCAAGCCAATCTCAATCCGTTTGTCGGATTGGATTTCTGGTTTATGTCGTTCCATGTAGGTTATAATTTTCAAGCCGAACTGCACCCGCCACTAAGCCCCGCCCCACCGGCTATAAGCCGTCTCAATTACACCCTCAATATTTATTGGCCGCTAAAACGCAATAAAAAAATGTACAGGTGACGCGTTTTGCAACAGGCCACCTGCACTTGTAGCCTTACTCTATGTTGAGTGCAATGCTTTTTTGGCCTTGCAATCCATCGCGGTTGGTTACCGTAAAAATAAACTTCACCACATCGCCGGCACTTTCGCCAATAGTATAGCTGTAGTCGTAGCTATAGTTGTCTTGCTCGTTGCTTTGCAAGGTGTAGTTATACACGGTCACATTGTCGCCGCCATTTACCGATTTGGTTATGTTGAATGAAATGAGCGGATCCTTCTCCTCTGATGGTTTGGCGTTTATTCCAATTAAAATGGTGCTTCCTGCCTTGGCAGTACCATCGGCTATGGTGTAGTTGGTGCCGGTTTTAAAATTGATCTCAGGATTTTTGCCTTCGTCTTTTTCACATGAAAAAGCAAATGCGGCAATGGTAAAAAGGGTAATGATTGATGTTAAATTTCTAAAAGTCATGGTTTTAAATTGTTAGTTGATTGAATTTTAATACTAATAAAAATATTGCGCCCCATATTGAGAAAACCCAGGGTTTTTATTCTTGACAAGTGGCTGAAATAGGCTTTGTTGCCCAGGTTTTGTCCACCCGCCGAAAACGAATAGCGTGCATTTTTTCCTTCGTGGCTAAGCTGCAAACTACCATTGTACAAATTGTAGCCGGGGCTGCTTGGTTCTTCGGCAGCGGTTTTATGCTGCGCCGCCATAGCCACCATTTCTACTTTGCCGGCCAATGTCCACTTGGGGCTCAACACGTGTTGGTAGCTGATAGCAGGACACAATCGGGCGGGCGGCATGTAGGGCAAAAAACCCAGGCCGGGCATTTTTCCGCTCAGCACATTGCCTTTTATGGATACCGACAGACCTTTTAATGAAGGTATTGCCCAGCTTACATTGCCTTCAACTCCTTGAATAAGCGCATTGTGTTGCACATATTCATACACCGGAAAACCAAACCAATCGCGGTTGGTGGGTTGCAGGTAGATAAAGTCGCGGTAAGCATTGCGATACACCGAAATCCCGGCATTAAAGCTTTGGCTGCTGAAGTACAGCCCGGTTTCAAGATTCAGGTTTTTCTCGGTTTTCATATTCGGGTCGCCCAGCTCGTAGGTATAAATGCCTTCGTGCAAACCATTGGCCGACAGCTCGGCAAGGTTGGGAGCACGCACACCACTTGCAGCATTGGCTTTGAGTTGCAGGCCGGGTAGCAGCTTGTAAACCAGACCCGTCATAGCCGTGGGAAACTGCCACCATTGGGCAAATGGCGCAATATCGCGTCCGGCAGTATTGACTTGCGGTGTAGGCAGGCTATTGATAAACCTTGTGCCAACACCACCGCCGTATTCCAACATCAGTTTGCCTAAATTGTGCTTAATATAAGCCGCAGCGTTGGTTTCAAACATATTGGCATCGGGCACAATTTTGCGGCTGCCGTAGTTACGGTTCATCTCAAAACTTGTTTGCTCGGTTACCACCAAAAAGGTTTTAGCAGAAATAGAGCGCGAGTACTTGAGCCTGAGCTGACCATTGGCCAGGTGCATAATAAGGCTCAGTGCACCGCCGCCTTCATCTTCAGCTCTGAAATTTGATTGCAAACCGGCGTTTACTTCCAACACCGAATGGGCAAAAACACGTTTGTTTTCTGACGACAAAAGATTGAGCATAACCTTGTGATGCGGTCCCGCCATGGCTCTTGTCCAGCGGTTATCGGCTTTAAAAAATGAGGACATGTCGCTAAAAACAAAGCCAAAGTTGTTGAAGGCAAACTGGTAGTGGTTCACACTTTGCCAATTGCCTTTTTTAAATCCGGCAAATGCTTTTAGGTAGTATCCATTGTAGCGGCTGTTGAGCACTCTCTGGTGTTTGCCATCGCTGTAGTCGGCGCTCGATTCGTAACCGGCACGCAAGCCATACCATTTGTTTTCGCGGCTTTGCTTGATGGCTGCTTGCCACAACATACCGCCCGTATTGGTATTGAAGTTGGTGCCCGCATCCCACATCTTTTTGCCGGTGGGGGCCTTTTCTTCATCAATAATATTGATAACACCACCACAGGCATCGGTGCCGTACAGAACCGAAAGTGGACCTTTTACCAACTCAAGCTTTTTGATGCCAAAATTGGCCAAGCCAAGGCCGTGTTCGTCCTGCCACTGTTGGTTGTCGAGCTTAAGGCCATTGTACAATACCAAAACGCGGTTGCCATACAGGCCGCGGATGGAGGGTTTGCTGATGGCATTGGTGGTCGAAAAAGCGTAAACCGAAGGAAGGCTGCTGAGCATGTTGGTAATATTGCTGCTATTGGCCACCAAAACGTCCTTGGTATTTACCGTTTCAACCCGCACACTGGTTTCGCTGGCTTTTTCTTCCTTAAAACCTGTTACCACCACCTCACCCAAGTATTGGATGCTGTCTTGGCACTGTGCGTTTTGTTGCAAAACCATCATAAAACCCATCAAAATAACGCATGTTAACGTGCGTATCATGGATTTTTGTTTTGTATGAAAGTAAAATGAAAGGTGCCCTGCTAAGGCACAAAACCGAATGGAAAGACATCCGGAATTCAGGCGATTTGTGAAGCAGCGGGCCGGGGAGGCTTTTTGTATTTGATTTTATAACCCGCCAATGTGTGTTGGTCAGCCGGTTGTTTTGTGTGGCTGCTTAGCCGCGATGTTTGATGTTGTGTAAACAAACGCGTTGCGGGCAGGTATTTTTCAAGTAAAAGTTTCACAAAGCTGTTTGATGTTTGGTTTTTGACCGGATCTTGGGTCATTTGCAAGTGCACCAATTTGTTGAGCGAGGCAAAGAGCCGTTCTTCGTCGTGGTCGGCGATACAGCTAAGCACGACTTTTCCGGGTAGTACCTTGCGCTTCACAATGTCATATTTGTGGCCATCGAGTTCAAATTCGCGGTTTTCTTCCAGGGGAAGTTGCTGCCACTGCTGTGTGCTGAAGGTAAATTTTACCAATTGCGATTCGGGCAGTCCGGCTTCTATTTTTTCCTTTACCTGCTGTTGTATGCGGTTTTTGGCCAATATAAAGGCAAAAACATAAAGGCCCGATATACTGAGCATGACGCTTGCTATGAATATGGACAGCCATTTTTGCACGCGCCAAATCTATAGAAATACTCACAAACGAGGGCCTAAATTAAACTTGCTGCTGCCGGAGACATGGGTGATGAGTGATAGGTGATAAGTGATTGAAAATTGAAAAATGCAAATTGAAAATTGGGGTAGGAGAGTTTAAAGGCGTCAATTACAAGTTGAAAAATGCAAATTGAAAATTGTATTCCAAGAGTTTAAGGGGCAAGACCTGCCCGAACCTGATTAGAGGCGGGTTTAAAGGCGGGCTGCACATACACAAGGAATTGGTGCTCGGCTCAAGCCGAGTGCCCACATGCACTCCGAAAATTATAAATAATGGGTGATGAATGAAACAGCAAAAATTCATGGTTATGACTGGGGTCAGAACCAGAAGCTTTTCAACTCACAACGCCAGTATGAAATCTCCAATTATCTGCACATCAGCACATGAGCCCATCAACAATTCGTCGCCTTTGTTGTGCTGAACCAGGAATTCCAAACTAAGCATCAGCTATTTAATGAGATTAATTTGGCCGTTTTTAATGTTTTCGTTGCCACCAACCGTATATTTTATTACATAATAATAACTGCCAAGTGGTGCGGGCTCACCATTTACCATACCGTCCCAGCCGTAGGCAATGTCTGTGCTATAATAAACCACCTGACCATTGCGCGCAAAAATCCACATTTCAAAGTCTTCAATATGGGTGCCTTTGGCAAGAAAAGTTGGGTTTACTGCATCGCCATTCGGGCTAAAGGCGTTGGGCACAAATAGCTGCGAAGGGCAATTTTGTGTGACTTGGAAAGTGTCGGTTACCAAACATGATTGGTATTGAGCCTGCAAAATGTAGCTTCCAAAGTTCTTTATCACAATGCTTCGGCTGTTGCTGCCGTTGTTCCAGTTATACTTATTGGCTTTTACTGATGTGATTTGAAATGGAGTAATGCTATCGCAAATATTGGTGTCGGTGGGCAACATGTCGGGTGGTAGCTTCACGGTGGCTTTGTCCTTCATTATACAATACGATAGCTTTGAGATGACCACATATCGCCCGGCTGTATCAATAACAATTTGTTGGTTTTTTGAGCCGGTATTCCAAACATAACTTTCGGCGGGTTGGCCGGCATCGAGTGTTATTTTTTCATTGGCACACAAAAGCGTGTCGTGCAGCTTGTGGGCAAAGCTTATTATAGAATCAAAATGAAGGGTATCAGCAATTAAGCAAATCCGCTTAGTATCATTTGATTGGTAAATAAATGTAAAAGGGATGGTTTTGCGACCCCGTAAATAAAGGTATTTGCTTGTATCGCTGCCGTCAATAACCAAAAAGTTGCTACTGCCCTGCAACCTTAAACTGTCGTTTTCGCAGGGTGGCATGCGCTTGTAAATTCCCGGTGTATCAATGTATTGAACCGAGAAAGTTATGGTGTCGTGGCAGTGGTTCAATGCCCTTTCGAGCCAGTATTCGCCTATTGTATCTACAGTTATCGCGTAGCTTGTATCGCCTGTGCTCCAATTATAGGTAATGCCTCGGGTTTTGAAAAGTGTGCCAATAGTGGTGGTGTCGCCGGGTTGGCAAATCTTTCCATAGTCGCGCAATTGCCCGGGGTTTAATTTTTCTGAATAAAGATCAAAACTATCCGACGCACTGCAATTGGCATATTCCATATAGTAGGTGATCTGTGATTTATAATGATAAGGCCAGAAAACCGGCAATCCTTTTTTCCCCTTGTGAATGGTACCGTCATATATAGCCCATGAAAACCAAATTTTGTCGCTGTTTTTGAAAGGATGAATTGTCAGTGAATCTTCGCAAAAGATTACTGTATCACTTGGAAGTGGCACAAATAGAAAGTTTTTTGAAATAAAAATTGGTTTTCGCACAGTGTCGCTTGCCTGTGTCTTTTTGTTGCTTACTACAAGCTGCACCCACAGGCTGTCTTTGTTTTTAGTTAGTTTGTATTGGTGTGTGGGTTCCATTTCATTTGAACTGCTTCCATCGCCAAATTGCCATTCATATTGCACATTGCTGCCTTGCGTAGATAGGTTTTTAAACACAACAGGTTCGTTGTTGCAGCCGCCTTCGGTAGCAAAATTGGCCAGTACTTCTTGAGTGTTAATGGGTTTGCAGGCTTGGCTGTTTTCTCTAAGTTTAACTCGTTCTAAAGAAAAACCTTTATTTTCTTTTCCATAGAATTTTTGAATATAATAGTCGCCCTTTCCTATACAGTTGATGGCATTGCCAATGCCGTTGCCCATAATAGCAATGGGTGTCAAGGCTTCGCAACTGCCAAAATATACAACGGTACCAGTCGAATAGTAGTCGTAGCCCAATTGTAAATTGTATCCTTCAAGGTTGTTAATACTTACCTTAAACCAAGTAGTTTTATAATATTTTGTAGTTATGTCATCCAGCAAGTAGATGGTTTTATTTTGCTCGCCATAACCTTCGCCCAAGCTGTGTATTGAGTTCCAAACCTTTAGTTCATGCGTGAGCGTGTCAGTCAGGGTTGTGCTAATGGCATTGTTGCAATAATCACCCTTTTCAGTGGCAAGGCTGTCTATCGTTAGCTTGTAGTTGAAAATTAGATCGGTGGAACCGAATTCATTATTATTGACAATGCCATTATTATGATATGCCACAAAATACAACCTTTCCACGCCGGGTTTATCTTTGTTATAATAAAGGGAACCATTTGCCATCAGTTTTAATGTACTACCTGAATCCACCATATTCAATTTTTTTTGGTCGCCAAAGTTGAGTTGTGGATGTATGGTATCGGCATAAATGTAGCTGTTTTGTATGCCAATTCCGTAGAGTTTTATTTCGTAAACGCCAGGTTTATTGAGACTTGCGGTGGCCCAGAAATTCCGTTGTGAAATTTTATTATTATAACCAACATGTGTGGAATCTGCCGTATTATGACATGAAAATGGGGTAATCAAACTTTTTGATTCGGTGTTGGTTAATTCGCCCAAATCAAGTGCCGTGCGCGCCCAGTTATGAGCAGGCTTGAAATACTTTTTGAAAGTATAACTTATGTTTGAAAAGCTTGAATTACTTCCTGCTATTACTGTATATGTTCCGCGTTCAAGTAGGCATTTGTTGATGCTTGAATTCCGTTCAATTATAACATTTTTATCGTTAAAAATACCCACGGAATCCTTTAAAATGGATCCGCGCAACAACTGATATCTCAACCCGAAGTTATAGGCGTACATTGACATGGATTTTGTAATGGTAAAAACGCTATAGGCCAGGTACCGAAAGTACTTTGCATTATCAGCCGGGTTGTAAATATTTGGCGATGCTTGCTTTTTATAATTTTCTTTGCATATATACAAGGTATAGGTAGCGGTGTTATTAGCTCGTGAGTCATCCTTTATTTCAATTTCATTTCCTTGGTTTAGCTTGCAGGCCAAATGTGGGCGGTCGAATTTGTAATTACAAATCCATTTGAAGGGATTGGGTCGGGCAAAAATTTCATATTGCGCAACGGGTCTGATATTTGAACAGGTATCTATGCCGGGCACCCAACTTATTATAGTGTACCATCCTGTATCAACCTTGCCGGGGCTGTCGTAGCCTCTATAGTTGATATACGGGGCGCCTAAAATGGAATCGGCGTACAGGCTGCGGCTGCCTTTACTAATGTCTCCACACAAAACCATAGAAGTATTCCTGACAGGTGTGGTTGAAACAATACGCAAATAGGAGGCTTGGTCAAGATAAAACTTACAAAAGGAAAAATTGCCCGTGGTTTTTGTCTTGTTCAGATAGAAAGTTTGTGATGTTCCACCAAAATGATCGGGCGGCGTTTTGCGGGTTGCATAGCCCCATCTATTGAGTATGTGCCACAAATTAGCCGGATAAAGCGTGTCTGAAAACAGCGAATGTCTTACAGGTAGGAGATTCTTTAAATTGAGTCTCACTTTTACACCAAGGCCCAAATTATAATCATCAACCACCAGATTGCTATAAATGGAATCTATTTTAATTGTTACTAAGCGCTTTGACCAAAAACCTACAAAAATAGAATAAGTGCCTGCCCGTAAGCACTCAGAGTATCTTCTTCCAAACCCATTATAGTGAAGCAGTCTCAAATTGCAAGGGCCATTTCTTGCATCGCCTTTGTACACAAAATAACGACCCAAATAAAAGCCGGTGTCGCTTACATTGTCGCCACCAACCATTACATCAATATTCATATAGGATTCGATGGTAAAAGTGCACCAATAACCTGATTTTATGGTGTCAATGTATCTTTTGCGGCCATAAATTGTGTCGGTAAACAATTTGTTTTGATCCGGACACAAGTACTTGTAAGCCTTTGGGTTGCACGAGTAATAATCTTCAACCGTATAGGTGTCTTCCACGAGCTTTCCCATCACATAGGGGCTCAATAAATTGGTGGGGTTAGCTGCTTTTGTGGGGTATTTTCCGCGTATGTCAAATCGAAAAATAGAAAATGCGGTATTGGTGTAAAATTTGAAAAAATAGGCGGTGCTGCGTTTCAGCCTGCCGCATTTCAATTGCAAAATAGCATCGGTGGTGTCCTTTACTTTTCGCGACAATACTTTGCTATACACCTTATTTGTGCTGTCAACAATTTCGTACAATTCGTAGCCCCTGTTTTTTGAAATCTCCATATTCATATATAATTGATCGAAATAGGCAGGCGTTTCAAATTTCCCATAAAAAACATAATTTGTTTTGAGGCCTAAGCCGTTTTTGAGTTCTCCCAAACTATCCAACCCCGCACAGCTTAAGTCAGAAAAATGGACGGAACCTGAGTTTAAATCGGCTGCATTTTTAAGTGAATTATAACTACCGCAACTCCTTTTCACTTCAAGTTGTAAATAGACAGAATCAACCACGCTTGAGCGCGCCACTACTTGTATCAGGTATTTTCCCTTGGCAAAACAACAAAACGATGACGAACCAAACTGCGCCACAGACATGGGCGGACTTAAAAACATGTTGCGCTCACTTGGGGGCGTGTTTTGACTGGCATACACAGTGAAACCCGCTTTGTTGTTTTCAATATTAAGATGCTCTTGCAACAGACTGATTTTTATATTGCGCGCAGTAGGGAGTTCAAATGAATACCAAACCGATTTTTGGTCAAGCCCGGTTTGGTGATGCAATATGGAAAAAGGCTCATTGATGTCTATTGTAGCACCCTTAAAACCACTTTGTTCCGACTGCACCCTGCCTTTAGCCCAGCCCGAATCCGGTATTGTAATGGCAATTGCTTTGGTGTAGTGGTCGTTTTTTGGCTGTGCCAAGGCAATTGTTTGCACCAATAAAAAAAGGATTGGAATAATATATATCCTGTTTCTACCAGTGGATGCAAGAGCCATAATTTCTATTTTAAGAGATGTAAATATCCTGATTTCGTGCGGGAAATACCATTTATTTCATAATTAATAAGATAGAGATAACTTCCAAGGGCAGCAGGTTCGCCGTTTACCATGCCGTCCCAGCCGTAGGCAATGTCTGTGCTATAATAAACCACCTGACCATTGCGCGCAAAAATCCACATTTCAAAGTCTTCAATATGGGTGCCTTTGGCCAGAAAAGTTGGGTTTACTGCATCGCCATTCGGGCTAAAGGCGTTGGGCACAAAAAGCTGTGGCTCACATTGGTTTAGAACCAAAACGGAATCTTTGAAAAGACAATTTTTGAGCATGGCCTGCATGTAAATATAACCACTGTCGCCGGTGTAGGCAATGGGGCCGCGGCTACCATTGCTCCACCACACCGAATCGGCATTTTGTGCTTGTAAGCGCAGGTTGGGCGCCAAGCTGTTGAGGCAAACGCTTGTGTCAACCGGTAAGCCGCTATTATAGTTTATACTTGAAACATAAACGGTATCCGCCAAGGTGCAGGCGCCTTTGTTTATGAAAAGCAGGTATTTTCCTGCACGGTTTATTATAGTCTTTTGTGTAGTATCGCCATTGCTCCACAAGTAGTTGGCTCCTTGGTTGCGGGCGTTTAGTTGCACGCTGCCGTTGGCACATAGGCCTGTGTCGTTCAGGCTTTTATGCAATTTTATAAAATGTGGAATAACAGCGGTATCGGTAAGGGCACAACTGTCTGTACTATGCATTTCCCAGTGCATAATCAACTGAGAATCTGTAATGCCAATGTTTGGCAGTTTATTATTAATACTCATTAAACGAAAGGGCGGAAAGTTGATGGTATCAAAAAGGGAAATTTCCGAGCCATAACAAAGGCTGTCGGGCAGCTTGTATTGGGGTTTAAATGATTGCTGCACTTGGTAGGTAAAGCCAAAACTACATGTAGAGTCTATTACATTTACCTTATACAAACCACCTTTATTAAACTCTTTTGTGCTTGCGGTATCGCCATCATACCACCTGAACGACAGTCCATTGGGCTTGTTGAAATGGATGGATACGGGCGCATTGGGGCAAATTCTGAAATTACTTTTTGGGTTAAGGTCATATACTATTGCGGCTACCGACTCTATTTGTACGGTGTCAAATAAATGGCAATATGGATTGGAAACCTTTAGCAGGGCGGTGGAGTAGGGCTTGTTCACATAAAACGAAGCGGAATTTGAATTACGCGCTACCGGATATTTCGCCTTTTTATCGGCAGAGTCGCTAAGCATAAACCAGTTGTAGGTATAATTTTTATTGCCCACTTGTCTCGCGTTAAGCGCACATGGACTAGAACAAACGGTGGTATCGTGCAGGGGTTTTATAGTGGGAATTTCAAGATAGATCAGTTTGCTGAGGCTGTCTTTTTTATTGTTTTGGCTGTTGTACACCGCTAGTGTAACCCACACTGAATCAGGAGCATCATACCCATAATAATGGCTTGGATTGCTGCCACTCGAGGTATCGCCATCGCCAAAGCGCCAACTGTATTTTATGGCGGGGCCAAAGGTTGATAAGTTGATGAATTTTCTGTTTTCGCCTTTACAATTTTTCGTGCTCGTAAAATTTACCAGCAAGCCCATGTCTTTGTTTATTCGGCAGGTGTTAAAGGCGTTGTTGAGTTTTAGAGATATGAAAATCTGTTTTTTCAGATCTTTTAAGGTAAATACCTGAATATAATAATATCCGCTCTCAACACAATCAAGCGATATGGCAGTTGCCGCGCCTGACAGGCAACCTATTTGGGTGAGGGCATTGCAGTTGCCGCTGTATATTTTTATTTCAGCCACATCAGGATCGCCACTCGATACAGTGAGTCGATTGCCAAAAGCGGTGTTGATTTTTACTTTGAACCAACTGGTTTTTAGGTTTTCTATCGACAGGTTTTTTGAGCATAATCCTGCACTATAGCTTTCAAAGGGTCCTTCGCCAAGGCTGTGTCCGTTTACCCATTGCCTTATTGTTTTGGTGTTCGCGCTTGTTACTGAATCCAATACAGCGTTTGAACAACTGTCGCCAATGGTACTAAAATGTGGGTCTGCGTTGGAGAGTAAGTTTACCTGAACCTGGAACAATCCAAAATCGATAATGGCATTGCTGTGTGCTACCAAAAGATAATACCGCACAGTGTCTTTATTATTGTTGTTAATTAAATAAGTACCGTCGGTTTCTGGTTTTAAAAGCATTAAATTTTGTGCGTACAATGAGTCAACCATTTGGTGCTGACGCAGGTATTTAAAGTCAAATCCACCACCTCGCTTCGACTGCATCAGGTAGTATGTTGGATTGCCACCGGTCAACAGGAGTTTTAGCGAGCCATTGCCTGCCTTTCTAAAGGTAAACCATTGATTTTTAGGCGGGTTATTTGGGTGGTAGCCGAGGTCGGTTGCGGTGCTGCTAAAACTGCAACCATAAGTGGCCTTGGCCTGTAGCCCATTATTTGTTTGCGATAATATACCCAAATCCACCGCTTGTCGGGCAAAGTCATTGCCGGGTTTGTGGTAGCGTGTTATTTGTATTTGTCCCCAAAAGTCGGTGCTACTTGCCACCACTATGCTGTAGCTGCCCGCAGGCAATGCACAGGTTCTAAAGCGTGGATTGGCATATTCAACCAATACATTTTCAGCATGTTGTGCTATAGTGGAGTCGGTGCTGATACTGCCTTTGAGCACCTGAAAATACATGTCGCCCTGTATGTAAACCGATGATTTTTCTGCCAATTCAAATTCATAATAATAAAAATCTTTTGGAAGGCTGATGTAGGCCTTGCGGTTGTACCAATGGTGGTTTCCGCGGTTGCTGAAATTTTGGCGGCAACCGGAAGTGAAAGTATAAGCTGTGTAGCCGAAAGTATCAGTATTGCGGTGGGTTAGCGCATTTCCGCCATTTATTTTTCCTGCGTTTTTTGCAAAACAATACTGTGGTGTGCAGGGCTTTGGCGGGTCGGGTTTGTATATTTTTCCGTCGTTGTAAGCTACTTTCAACTGCAAGCTTGCAAATGGATTTACCGGCGGATCGCATGGCGTGGAGACATTGCGATGACAGACAATGGTATAGGTGCCGGCAGGAATGGAAACCATATTATAAAAGTCATTTCGCTTGTAGTGTGCAATGTAGGGGTCAATATTATCTTTCAGATTTTTTGTTCCCCGTGTGCAATCGCCGCTATACACATGGAAATTGAAATTGCCCGCCATTCTATACAGCACCACAAATCCTTTTCTATCCAAGGTAAAAGTATAATAACTAAAATAACCCGACTGCTTGTTGCCTGCAATGTTGGTGGTGGTGCTATCGCCACTGTTGAGCCAATCGGTGGGCAGCGTTCGGGTTTCTTTGTTTTTGTTGAATAAAAGGCCCCTGATTTTTACCGGATATCGCGGGTCGGCATACAAGGCGGGCGGTCCGCTATCGCCTTCAAGACTTTGCAAACTGTAGCTGTACTGCACTGTTTCGCCCATTTGTTGGTTGTAAATGGTGTCGGTAGCCGAGAGCATATTGCCGTAAGTACCGGTAAAAATGGTGTATTTGCCCGGAGCAAGACAGTTTTTGTAGTGGTTGTATAGCGCTGTGGGTTTTTGCTTGCAAAACCCCGGGTCGTTGTAATAACCCTTGAACAGCCAACTTTGGCTTCTATGCACACCCAAGCTATCATAGAGCGCATAATTGCTTTGAAAATTAAATGTGGCATTTTTTGCAATGGAAAAATTACTCCAAGAGCCAAAAGTCATGGTGTCTATAATGGCCTTTGTACCCGAATAATCAACCGTGTCTAAGAGTAAGTGATTCAGGTTTATACATACATATTGGGTGCCGTCAGTACCACATGAAATATAATCGGTAACCGTGCGGGTTAATACATTGGGTGAGGTTTTGGTATTGCCAAAATTCAATTGGCTGCTGTTGGGGTCTTGTCCTACCGCTCTATGCAATCCATTGTATATGATGCCCGAAAAATTCATATTCGCATCCGGGCGGTATAGAATTTTTATAAAATATAGTTCGCTGTAGTTGAGTGTTTTACCACAAGAATAATATTTGGTAAGGGTTTTTGAGTTTTTGCCAAAGTGCGAGGTGCTGTCGAGAAGCTGCCAAGTGCTTGAGTCGCTTATATCGCCTTTGTACAGCCAAAAGGCAAACTTTCTGGCGGTAAAGCTAAAATTGGCCTTGCTAATATAAGATGGGCTCGTAAAATTGAGGTACACACTTTTTGAAAAACTTGAATCGCTGAATGGTCTTAATTCTGATTTATTACTAATGGAAAGACAAGGGTTGTTAAAAAATGAGGCATTGAGAGCGTTGGCATAAACAGGTTTGTCTATGGTATTGCCCGCCGTGGCCGAAGGTGCCAGATGCAACTCAATCCACAGGCTGTCTTCTACGCGGCTGCGGCTGCAAACTTGTATGTAGTAAGTGCCTTTTTGCAGGCAGTTGTTGCTACTTGACCCAAACTGTGTAATGGTGGGCAGGTCGTAGGCAATCAACTCTTTGCCGGGTATGTGATTCGTTTTGTTATAAACAGTGAAACCTGCATCGCGCGCAGGAATCAATGTATCGCGCTGCCGCAAAACCACCTCGGTTTGGCGGGTGGTGGCTATGGTAAATTTGTACCAAACCGTTTTTTGATCGAGTCCGAGTACCGTTACAGAGCGGTGAAAGATTTCATTTTTTTCGACACTTGCATCGCGCATACTGCTTACTACCGAACGCGTGCTGCCCACAAAAAACCCATTATCTTTTACTTCAATTTCAATGGCGTTTTTCCAGTTGTCGTTGGCAGGCTGCGCAAGCGCTTGTGCACACAAAAGCATTAGGAATATGGGAAAAAACCACTTCATTTTGTGCAATGGTAATTAAAAACCGCTATCAGACCTGACCATTTGTGGCAATTCAGACTGGTAAGATATGCGGTTGTACTATTTAATCAAATACAAGTCGCCGCTTTGCATTTTATCCTCGCCGGCTATGCGGTATTTTATCAGGTAAAAATAGGTCCCCAAGTCGGCAGGCTCACCATTTACCATACCGTCCCAGCCTTTGTCTAGTTGGTACGAATAAAAAACAAGTTGTCCATTTCGGGCAAAAATCCACATTTCAAAACTGTCAATCTGATAGCCTTTGGCCAGAAACACAGGGTTTACTGCATCGCCATTAGGGCTAAAGGCGTTGGGAACATACAACTGAGGCGGACAATCGGCTTTTATAATAAAAGTATCAACTGCGTTGCACCATTTTTCCTGTCGCATCACCCAATACTGTCCTGTATCGCTTAGGTTAAGTTGATTGCCTTGGTCGCCGGTGCTCCACAAGTAGGAGCCGGGTTGGTACATTTTTACCTGAATTGGTGTGTTCAAGTCGCAAATAAGGGTGTCGTGTATATCGCGTATCTTATTATAAACAGCCGATACATAGAACGAATCATAATATACACAAGCGCCTTTTGATGCCTGCAATCGGTACAAACCTTCGCTGCTTATAGTGAGCACCCGTTTGGCAATTTGTTGGTTCCACAGGCAGTTGAGACGGTAATTGCCGGCATTTATGTCAATGGGCATGTCGTTGCACAAAACCGTGTCGTGCAGTTTAGAGCGGTAGCTGTAGAAATTGTGCAAAATATTGGTATCACGCACCACGCAATTGTATCCGCCATTAGCTTTCCAGGTGGTTCGCAGCACACTATCGCTTGCCGTGGCCTTGTATTTTGTGGCGTTGGTATCATTTATTTGGCTCAATACAAATTGCTTGTTCAAGTCAACAAAGTGGATCGCATCACCTACACAAATGGTATCTGAAATGCTATATACAGGTCGTGTAAATTCCTTAATGTGAATGGTTTGCTTTATCGTGCATTTTTTACTTTTTACCGAAATACTACAAGTATCTCGGTGGGTAAAAACTTTGGTCCAGTTGGTGTCGCCATCGCACCAGGTAATGCTTTGTGCCCACTTGGGTTTTATTATAAATAGCGTGTCGGGCAAGTAGTTGCACACCAAACCTTCGTAGTTTCCCAGGTGTTGGCCTAGGTAATCGGCGTACACGGTATCTCTAAACCCACAGCCCAAGGCCGACCTATAAATAGTATAGGTAGATTTTGGTCTGTACGAGGGATAAAAAACAATTTTTGGATCATTTATTTTCTCAAAAATGAAATCGGGAAAAGTATCGCCGTTACTCACTAAATATTGCCCCAGCCGGTTTATTACAGAATAAGAGTAAAAATCGGGTCGGTAGGGTTTCAGGGTATATACCAGCGAGTCGGCACACAATGTGGTGTCTAACAGAATCTTGCTGCTTTCTTTTACAACATAAACATAGCCTGAGGTGCTGTCGCTGAGCCCGTTGCTTTTGTTTGTTACCTTTAGACTTATAGCCACCGTGTCCACCAGGTTTTTTGACGGAATTATCATAATATCAGGTTCCAGTCGGTGGCTTGTGTCTTTATGGTTTATGGTCCATATATAATCAATAGCGCTGCCACGGGTTGATAAGTTTCTAACCTTTGCTTGTTCCATACCGCAAAATACGCTTCCTACAAAATTGGCGCGGGGCTTGTTCATATCAAAGCCGAGGCAGGTGGCTGTGTCGGCAATGGCTTCAAAATCAATGGATACAACTCCCCAGGCGGTACGTTGGGTTATTACCTGAAAGTACAAATCGCCATCGCCTACACAATCAAATATTACAGTTCCGTTGGATGAGATGCAACTTTGCGGGGTAAGCGCATCGCAGTTTCCATAATACATTTTGGTTTCTACCAAGCCTACTCCATTGGGTCTAATACTCAGTTTATTACCCGCATTGTGCATAAGGCTCAGTTTGTACCAAGTGGTTTTATAGCTCCGTGTATCAAAAACATTGCGATTGCACATCCATGCACGGCTGTCTTCATACACTCCTTCGCCGGCTGTATGTCGCGATGCATTTACTTTTAGGGTTATTTTTCCTGTGCCATTCAATGTGTCGGTAATGGCATTGCTGCAATAGTCGCCATTGGTGGTTCCTTCGGTTTCGGGTGTAAAGCTTATGTTGATGGCAAAGGGTTGGCTTTCATAGTTTTGGATGGGGTTAACTTTCAAAAAATAGCGCATGGTATCGTTGCTTGCATGCAGATAAACCTGATAAGAAATGTACGAACGTTCGGGGTAAGTGGTGCCCGGTGCCCAAGTAGAATCAAGCAAGTTGGTTTTTTTCAAATCAGCGAATTCCATACCGCCTGCCTCGGGCACGGTCATGAAATTTGGGAAGGAGGTATTGCTTTTTTTAGCATTGTCTTGACTTACTTGAAAAGAACCATAACCCACCACCCTGAAAGTGTACCACAACTCAGGCGGGTCTGCGTGGGCGTTAACCACGCAATTCATAAAACCCGAGTCGCTCAAATTTTTATTTGTTGCACTCAAAATACCCATGTCCAAGCTCCTTTTCATATAATAATTGCTTGCTTGTACAAACCGAACCACATCCAAATAGCCTCCAATGCCATCTGACACAAGTACTACTACCACGGTGTACTTACCCGGCGGCATTTTACATACCTCATTTTTACCTGATGTGTATTCAATAAATACATTTTCGGGGTTTTTGCACAAGGTTGAATCCGCTTGCAAACTGCCTTTTATTATTTGAATGGGATTGTTTATTCTAAATTGTACGGTGGAGAGCTCACCAAGTTCAAATTCATAATACAAAACCTTGTTGGTTTTACCATGAATATATTTTTGGGCGTTGTACATATTATACACGCCCTTATTATTTACACTATCGGTGCAGGTTATAGGCAGTGCAAACCTGCTGAAACCATTTGTAGGCTTGCTGTTCCAATGCAGCACCTTGCCAAAGTTTAGCAAGCCGGGCGATTTGGCATGGTAATACGCTGCATCACAAGGTTCAGGAGGCCTTTTGTCGTGCTGCGTGGTGGCCAATACCGTGTATTGCGCATTGTGGTGTTCGGGTTTTACACAGGCTGTGCCGGGTTGTCTGTCGCTCATCAGGGTGTAGGTTCCTTTGTCAAGCATTACCAAATTGTAGGTGGGTTCCGTTTCTTTATGGCCTATTAGTCTGTTTACATTATCTTTTAGTGTGGCAAGTCCTTGGCTGCAATCGCCTCTGAAAAGGTGGTAACTTTCGTCATAACCACCATTTGGCCATATTTTCACAAAGGCTTTTTGCGCCAGCGAAATGGTAGTAAAACTAAAATGCCCAATGAAAGTATCTCCATCAATAGCATGGGTATCCAGTGGCCCGTTGAGCCAATCGGTTGGGGTGGTTCTTTTGTCGTAGGGTTTGGCGTAGCAGAAATTGAGCAACTTGCAGGGCAACAAAGGGTTGTAGTACAAAGCCGGATTTCCTGCAACGCCGGGGTTGGCCACTACTTTAATGGTAAAATTAAGCGACCGGCCTGTTAAAACCGGAATGTCGTCGGCTGTTTTATTATTTTTATACAATCCGTTGAAGATGGTATAGGTTCCCGCGGGAAGGCAATCTGTATAGCCCGATGAAATGGGTAAGGGAGACGATTGGCACAGCCCCGATGTATAATCACCGGTGAAAAGAAAAGCCTGCAGGCGTGGTACAAGGCCGTTTTTGTAAGGCACACCACTGTATTGATAAGTGAATTGTGCGGCTTGGGTGAGGGTAAAGGATAGCCACGATCCGAAATTCATAGTATCTAAAACCGGTTGGCCATTATTATAATAAATCGTATCGCTAATGAGGTGGGTAAATTTACTGCATATATAACTTGCACCATTGGAATTGCAGTCAACCACATCCTTGGCCGAAATAGTGGTAATGGTTTTTGTTGCGCTTATGTTGCCGAGTTGTGTGGCTTTTAGGGCGGGGTTGTACAACTTGGCCGCAACACTGCCTACAAACTCAGGTCCGCTTGTAAAAACATGGCTTGAATCGTGAAAGAGCACTTTTATGACATAATCGGCGTCGGGTTCAAAGGCTTTGTGGTGGCAGTCTCCCGTTTTATTCAGCGATTTTGTGTTGCCGGGGTTGTACAGTTCAAATGCTTTTACCCATTGGGCGGGGTCGCTTGGTGTACCTTTATATATGATGGCCGTAAAGCGGTTGCCCGTAAATGTCAAATTCGATTTTTCGATGACTGTGGGTGTTGAAAAATACAAGTATGCCGATTTATTAAATAACCGGGGGCTATATAAATCCAATTCATACAAGCCGGATAATGAAAAGCAGGGATTATCAAAAAAATCGGAAGGCACCTTGGAAGCATCAATTGCTTGTTGTGGGGTGTTGCCTGCTACATTGGGCGAGCTCAACTTTATAGTGAGCCAAATACTGTCTGTAGCGTTTTTGTCAGCACAAACCTGCACATAATAAGTGCCGGCTGCTACACAGCTTTTTTTAATGGTACCAAACTGCGTAATGGCCGGAAAACCCGCATCGCTTGTACTGGCGGGCACTTTGGCACTGTTGCTATACACGGTCATTCCGGCTTGGTGCACATTCATGCTGCCGTCGTGTTGTTTCAGGCTTATTTCAATGTCTTTGTGTGCCTTAGTGGTAAAAACAAACCACACCGTTTTGTTATTGAGCCCGGTAAAAGTCATGTTTTGGCTAATGTTCTCGCCGCTTTCGGTACTTGCACCCTGCAATTTGATTTTTTTTGAAATATAAAGACCATCGGTCAATCCTTTATCGCCCAATTTTATATGCAAGGCATTTTTCCAATTGTCGTTGGCCGGTTGCGCCCAAAGTGCCGAAGACCACAAAAAGCAGAGCGTTGTAAGAAATATTGCCCACTTCATTCGTCGTTAATTTTTTAAAAATGATGACATTAAAATCAATATAATGCTTACAAGAAAACGCAGTGTCTGATACGAAACAACCAATAACCATGCTGCCAAGTGCTGAATGTGGGGAGTTGGCGCCGGCACATTACCCACTTCAAAAAAAATACGATGGCAACCAAATAATTGACCTTCTTATGCAGACTCTATGTACGATGTTACCATTTTTTGCGCAATAAACCAATGAAACCGCCTTTTGGTGGTTTTTTTAGGTAACTGTAGTTTCAGGGAAGCTACAGTTTGTCTAACTAGACGCTGATATAAGTAAATCAAATGTGTTTAGCTTCTGGATTGATAGATGCTCTGAATTCCCTTATTCCTTCAGTTAGGGGGCTTCTTTTTGAACAATTGGGACGCCTCTTTTTCTTTTTAGCGGAGAAATAATTGAAATTCCGCCCGGAAAAAAAAGCTGTATGAGCCTTTATACAGCAACAAAAAGTTCAAGCTTTGGATAAGCTAAAAATGCGATTTGCAACACAACAAGTGGCGGCGAGTTTTTTTTTTGTTCAGGAATTTCGGTTGTTTCGGAGCGTTAAGAAAAGAAAACAAGCCTTGACTTTTTGGTACTTTTTGGTCAAGCAAAAAGTACAAGAAAGGAGCAATGAGCACAACTTTCAGAGGGTAAGCTTCGAATTTGACTTTGGAAAATAATAATTCAAGTCAAAATCCCATTTAGTCTCCCTATCATGTTGTTATTGGGCAATAATACAAACGCGGTGAATTCGCTTAAGGACCTAAATATAAGATGCATTTAAAACCATGAAACTTTAGTTTGGTAATCCGGCTAAAGAAACAGAGGCAAACATTTGCAATTCTTAACTCAATTTGTAAACAAAAAGGCCAAGTTTTGAGCCCTTTATTCAAATAGTTTATGCGACGCATGTCAATCGTTATTGTTCTAATTGTAATTTACCTCATTCTCGATATTTATGCCTTTCAGTTGGTCAAACATGCCGCAGCCTCCTATTCGCAGTTTTGGAGCAGAGCGGTTATTATAGGTTTCTGGACCAGTAGTGTACTCTTGATAAGTGGTTTGCTCATGTTTACCACAGGAGCTTTTATGTACACGCCCCGCTGGCTAAGGGCTTTTTTTCAGGCACTTACTATTATAGTTATTCTGCCCAAGTTATTTTTAGCCCTTTTTGCTTTTATCGATGATGTGGTACGACTGGGCAAGTGGGTGGCTTCATTATTTGATAAACCCGAAAATAATGTTACCGAAACAAAAAATGGCATATCGCGAGGGGAGTTTATAGCGCAGGCCGGCATGGTGGCAGCAGCTATACCCATAGTGGCGGGCAGCTACAGTGTGTTGAGTGGCGCACACGACTATAGGGTCAGGCATAGAAAAATTCCTATAAAAAACCTGCCATCTTCGTTTGAAGGGTTGCGAATAGCCCAACTTTCTGACATACACTCAGGCAGTTTTTGGAACAAACGCGCAGTGCAGGGCGGGGTAGAAATGCTGCTGACTCAAAAACCCGATATGATATTTTTTACCGGCGATTTGGTAAATGACCGGGCCACCGAAATGCGCGATTATGGAGAGGTTTTCAACAAACTGAAAGCACCCATGGGGGTTTTTTCAACTTTGGGAAATCACGACTACGGCGACTATGTGCATTGGGAAAGCGAAGCTGCCAAAAGAAAAAACCTGCAAGACTTGTTGCAAATAGAGCGCAACATGGGCTGGAAGCCTTTAATGGATGAAAACGTTATTTTTAGCGAAAGCGGTGATAAACTGGCGGTGATTGGCATACAAAACTGGAGTGCCAAGGCGCGTTTTCCCAAGCATGGCAACCTGGCAAAAGCAGTGCAGGGTACAGAAGATGCGGCGGTAAAACTCTTGTTGTCTCACGACCCAAGCCACTGGCGCGCGCAAGTTTTGCCCCAATTTGGCGATATAGACCTCATGCTGGCCGGCCACACACACGGCGCACAGTTTGGTATAGAAACCGGCAACTACCGCTGGAGTCCGGTGAGTATGATGTACGAAGAATGGGCCGACTTGTACCAAGAAAATGATCAATACCTTTACGTGAACCGCGGTTTTGGCTACCTGGGCTTTCCCGGCAGGCTCGGCATATTGCCCGAGATTACAATTTTGGAGTTGTGTAGAGGGTAGGTTTAGAACCAGAGCCTTGCTTTTGATTTAATAAGCGGGTTCTATATAGTTTCAATATATTTGATTTTATGGAAGACAAACATTTCATGTCGCGACTTGAGATCAAGAATTTTAAGTCTGTAAAAAAGGTGGAGTTTCCTACCAAAAGGGTCAATGTTTTTATTGGCGAGCCCAATTCGGGTAAATCCAATATTTTGGAGTCATTGTACTTTTTATCAATCAATGCACCTGAATATCTTTCAGAAATTGTGAGGGGAAAGGACATTGGAAATTTGGCATTTGATTCTAATTTCAATGAACCCATTTCGGTCATGAATGATGTATTGTCTTTTAAAATTCAGCGGAAGCCAAATTCTATGACTTCGTTTGAAATACAGTATTTTAGAGGTAGTGATGAGCTATCTACAGCTTATTTCAACAGCAATATAACTATCGGTGAGGCGTCGCACTTATTTGATACGAATTTCAAATTCTACCAATACAAAAATCTAAATGGTTTTAATAATGACCACCGGCCTTTTTTAAGCCCGCCTTTTGGTCAAAACCTACCCACTTTGCTTTTGGGAAATACTAAATTCAAGAAAATTGTTGCTGATATTTATAATGCCAAGGGCTTGCGATTGGTGTTAAAACCGGTAACTCAGGAAATTGAAATTGTGAAGGATTTTAATGATGAATTGCTTTCCTATCCCTACCATACCACTTCAGAAACCCTTCGGCGATACGCCTTTATGCTATTGGCTATAGAAAGTAATGAAAATTCTATTTTGATTTTTGATGAACCTGAGGCGAATACTTTTCCTTTCTATACAAAAATGGTTGCAGAAATGATAGGTATGGACAATAGAAACCAATATTTCATTTCTACTCATAACCCCTATTTGTTGATGAGTTTAATTGAAAAAACAAAAAAGGATGATTTGAACATCATTAAAACTGAAATGATTGATTTTGAGACAAAAACAACAGTCTTGAATTCAGATACCTACGGAGATTTATTGGAAATGGGCTCCGATATTTTTTATGAATTTGAAAAATTGGGATAAAATGTACCATGTTGAATGTTTTGCAGACGAACATATATTAAAGTGTTTTGGCATTGAAAGAAAGGCTATCAGCCACCATAACGATAAAGGGAGGGTAATGGCCAAAATCAAAAAGCTGTCACATCAAATTGCGATGATTGACGAAGATCCATTTCAAGTGCAACCTACTCACTTACAAGGCATGAGGCTTGAGAGTGAACTTCATGATCTGCGCCTCTTAATTGACACAAACCAAAACAAAGTCATTGCACTTTGCCCAAATCTCGAATTTTGGTTACAAAAGGCGGTAAAAAAATCGAGCAAGCAATTGGGCGATTATTTCTCTGAGAATGACCCAAAATACGTTCACAAGGTCATCCATCATCAAAAAGACAAGCTTGCACTCTTATGCAATGATTTGTTGCTGATGAATAATCCTTTTTTTCTCACGCTACAAAGCCTTTTACTCCAACCAGCATAAGCGGTTTACTTCATAGCTAACCCAAAGCAGCTACAGCTTCCCGCCTCAAAAAATTGTGGTCAATTTCTCTTCTCCTTTCAAAGGCATTTCCCCATATTAGCACAGCCTAATTTGTGGTTCATTTGAAAATAAGTCCCGACCAAATACGCCAACTTGCTCCTGATAGCGGTTCGCTTACAGCCGCCCAAAAACTGGCATCTCCAAGTCATTGGCTCACATTGGCTTACAACCAACAGGCCTTGTGGGGCTACTGCCAGGGCAGCGGCAAAAACCCATACAAAACGGCCATCGACGCGCAAAACATGGCCTTTAAATGTTCCTGCCCCAGTCGAAAATTTCCCTGCAAACATGGTCTTGGTCTTTTATTGCTTTATGCGCAAAATCAAAATGCATTTACTACGCAAAACGACTTGCCCGACTTTGTAAACGAGTGGCTCAACAAAAGAGAAGCCCGGCAGGAAAAAGCGGCACAAAAAGTCGAAAAACCCCTTGATGAAAAGGCCCAAAGCAAGCGCATTGAAAAGCGCGAATTGAAGGTGGACAGTGGCATTGAAGAACTGCAATTGTGGCTCAAGGATGTGGTGCGAAACGGCATTATGAACGTTCCGCAAAACCTTTATTCGTTCACTGCCAACATTGCCTCGCGTATGGTTGATGCCCAAGCCGGTGGTTTGGCTGCCGAACTCAGAAGTATTGAAAACATCAATTTCTATGCGGAGGGCTGGGAAAAGCAACTGCTCAAAAAACTGTCGCGCATGTATGCCATTACTGAGCTTTACAAGCAACGCGCGCAGCTAAATAGCGATTGGCAAGCTGAAATAAATGCCCTTGTAGGCTGGTCGGTGAGCAAAGAGGAGGTATTGGCTCAAACGCCGGTGCACGATCAGTGGCTGGTTTTTTCGCACAGTGCGGAAACCAACGAAAAACTCACCACTGTGAAAAATTGGCTCTATGGCACTAGCACCAAAAAAATGGCCTTGGTGCTTGATTTTTATGCCGGTGCTCAAAAACCCCACGAGTTGCTTACATCGCGGCAGTTAATTGATGCGGCCTTGTGTTTTTACCCAGGTGTGGGCAATCAGCGGGCTTTGGTCAAGTCAAAAAGCACAAGTAACGAACCCCTTAAGCTGAAGCCTGATTTACGCTCGCTCGATGATTTATTCGAAAAAATAACCAAGGTGAAGGCCCAAAATCCGCTGGTTGAAAACACAGGTGCATTTATTGGAAACGTATCTATAATATTTCATGAAGAAAAAATGCAGTTGGTTGACCAATACGCCAACACAATACTAATTGAAAACAAACAGGATCAGTTGTGGCAATTATTGGCGTTAAGCGGCGGCAAAAGTTTTGATGCTTTCCTATTGATTGAATCCATGCATTTTTCGGTGGCAGCCATAGTGGTAAACCAACAAATCCATTGCTTATGAGTGTAGAAAAGGAGTTGATAAAAACCGCCATTTTAGGCACCGCCAAATACAGCCCAAATACCATGGGAAGTATTTTAAGCAATGAAATTGAAAGCATAAAAAAGGGGCAAAGCGACAACGAAGATGCTTTTTTAAAATCAAGTTTTTTGGTGCTCAACTATTTTGAGGCGGCGGTGCAATTGGCAAAAAATACAGGCCCCGCCAAAGAAGCCCCGCCCGAAGTAAAAACCTATGCCCCGCTTCGTTTTCAAAACACTTTTGAAAGGGTTATAAATAAGGGGAATGCCCGGCTTATAGCCTTTGCCCAACGGCAATTGCTACAGAAAAACATGATAGTTTCGCCACGGCTGGTGCCGGCTTTGCTCAATTTGGCATTAAAACACAAAGAGTTGGCAAATCAAGCATTTTTAGATTGCCTGGGGCTCAGAGCCGCTTGGTTGGCACAATTCAACAAAAATTGGCAAACACTTTTTGGCGCAAAAACCAAAGCACTTGATTGGGAACTAATGGATTTCAACAGCCGATTGTTGTATGTAGCGGATTTGCGGAAACACCATCCACAAGAAGTCATTGCCTTGCTCAAACAAACCCTGCCGCAAGAAAACGCCAACAACCGCTTGGCTTTTATAGAAGTTTTGGAGCAAAACAGCGGAAAATATGACGAAGAATTTCTAATGGAATTGCTGCAAGACCGAAGCACAAAAGTGCAAAACAAGGCGGCTGCCCTTCTACAAGAACTGCCCGGTAGCGTTGTGAACAAAGCATTTGCAGAGCATTTTTTCAACGCCATTCATATAAAAGAAGAACGCCGGTTGCTCATGGGTAAAAAACGGTTGCTTGAAGTGAAGGAAACACGACCTGCCGATGTGCTTTTTAGTTTTGGATTGGAGCAAATAAGTTCTCAAAAAGGGTTTTCAGACCATTTGTTTTGGATGGCGCAATGCCTCACAGTGGTACCTCCTGATGCCATAGCGCACAAGTATATTTTACCAAAGGACGAAATTTTTAAACTCTTTGTAAATCATAATGATTACGACTTGTTGAAACCTTTTTTGGTGCAATGGGCCATTAATTTTAAAGACACCCAATTGGCGGGCTTGCTTATTGAAAAGTCGGGAATGGCAGATAACCGTTTACTTGATGTTTTACCCGAAGCCAAACAAAATGAAATTTTAACACAAAACCTTCAAAAGGAACCACAGGGCACAAATATGGGTCCACCTGCGCAAGCCTTATTGTATATCATCAACCGCAACAAACCAATTGATTATGATTTAACTGTTTTTGTAATAAGGACTTTAAAACGTGCACCCTATTTAATTACCGCCGCGCAGTACACCGAATTGGCTTATTTACTTCCACTCTCACATAAAAACAATTTGCAGGAACTGGCCCACCGAATTGGCGACGGCCATTTTGAGCTAAGATTTTTGAAAAACCAACTAAATGAAATGCTCTATATTCTTGAAGAAATGGAGCGACTTACCATCAACTGAAAAATAATAAAGAATGGCACATAACATACTAAGACAATCAGCCGAAGAGCAATTTGCACACGAACTTGATGCGCTGAAGGCAACGGATACACATTCAAAACCGCAAAATTGGCAATTGTCACCGCAGGCTGTGGTTACTTATTTAATGGGTGGCAAACTCAAAAACGGCGTGGATATTTCACCCAAATACATTGGCAACAAAAGGCTAATGGAAATTGCCGTAGCCACACTCACCACCGACAGGGCCTTGCTGCTTTACGGTTTGCCCGGAACTGCAAAATCATGGGTCTCTGAGCATTTGGCAGCGGCCATATCGGGCAACTCAAACCTGATAATTCAAGGAACCGCCGGCACAAGCGAAGAAGCCATAAGATACGGTTGGAACTACGCCTTGCTTTTGGCCAAAGGTCCGGTGCCCGAAGCCGTGGTTGAAACCCCCATGATAAAAGGAATGAAAGCCGGAAAAACCGTGCGTGTAGAAGAACTGACCCGAATAGGCGCTGATGTGCAAGATACGCTCATCACCATTTTGTCGGAAAAAATGATGCCGATACCGGAGCTCAACACCCAAATACAAGCCACCCGTGGTTTCAACGTGATAGCCACCGCCAACAACCGCGACAAAGGCGTAAACGAACTTTCGAGTGCCTTAAAAAGAAGGTTCAATACGGTAATTCTACCGGTTCCCGCCACTATGGACGAAGAGGTGGAAATTGTGCGTCAACGGGTTAGCAGCTTCAGCAAAGCCATTGACATGCCCATTGAAAAACCCATTTTAGAGGAGATAAAACGCATAGTGACCATTTTCAGGGAGTTGCGCAATGGCGTTTCAGAAGATGGAAAAACCAAATTGAAATCACCGAGCGGCACATTGAGCACGGCAGAAGCCATTTCGGTGATGAACAGCGGCCTGGCCCTAAGCCACCATTTTGGCGATGGCAGCATAAAAGCAGATGATTTGGCGAGCGGTGTTTTGGGAGCTGTAGTTAAAGATCCTGTGCAAGACAAAGTGGTTTTTCAGGAATACATGGAAACCGTGCTCAAACAACGCGAAGGTTGGAAAGATATTTACCGATCTTGCAGAGATATAATTTGATAAGTGATGGCAACTGTTGGTTTTTACCTTGTAGCTCGGCTCCAGCCGAGTTACCCATGCACTCAAAACAAGTGAAGGCCGTACTTTTTGTAAAAGAGAATGGAAAAATAACGAATAGTGATTACCAAAATTTAAATCAAACATCAGCGAGAACATCAGTAAGAGACCTAGAATTACTGGTTGAAAAAGAAATTCTAATTATGAAAGGAAAAAGAAAAGGGGCATTTTATGAATTAATAAATGGCGTAAATGGCTTATAAGTGGCGTATAAATGAAAGTTCCCTATTGGGGCAAAAAAGAGTCTGCAAAACCCAGTTAAAGCAAGGCTGGTTTCTGAACCAGATCATTGGATTTACAGCAGTGCACATTTTGAAAATCCTCTTAAAAAAATAACTGGAAGAGTTTATGGCGAGAATGAATAGAAATATGTTGTGGACTCGGAGTACATGTTACACTCGGCTGGAGCCGAGCGTTGGCGTATGTTGTTTTTTATCTTGTAGCTCGGCTCCAGCCGAGTTACCCATGCACTCAAAATAATAGAAAGACCAAAAGATGAAACGATTAAAACCAAATAAAACCACGCAAACGCTACAAAAATGGCCATTCACCTACTAGGCATACGCCACCACGGCCCCGGTTCGGCGCGGCAATTGGTGCACAAGCTCAATGCACTCAAGCCCGATGTGCTCCTGATTGAAGGTCCGCCCGAAGCAGAAGATATGCTGCAATGGGTGCAGCACATTGAAATGAAGCCACCTGTTGCCTTGTTGGCCTACGACCCAAACGAACCCAAAAACGCCACTTTTTACCCCTTCACCAATTATTCGCCGGAGTGGCAGGCAATTTTGTACGGACTCGAAAACCAAATTCCCATCCGTTTCATCGACATGCCTTTGGCCCATAAATTGGCAGAAAACCTAACGGAAAACGAGCTGTTGGAAAACATAGAAAATGAGTCAATTACATACAAATCGCCTATGCAATATTTGGCTGAGGCGGCGGGTTTTGATAACGAAGAAGAATGGTGGGAACAGCATTTTGAGCTCAGCAGCCAAAGCAACGAGCATTTCGAGGCCATTGAAGAAGCTTTTACTTCATTGCGCGAAGCATTGGATTTGCCCGAAAGCTTGAACGAGCAACGCCGCGAAGCTTTTATGCGGCAGGCCATCCGACAGGCCGAAAAGGAAATGTTTCACAGCATAGCGGTGGTTTGCGGTGCTTTTCACGTGCCTGCGCTTAAGAAAAAAGTTACCGTCAAACACGACAATGACCTCACCAAAAAACTGCCCAAAACCAAAATTGAATGTACCTGGATTCCCTGGACCAACGACCGTTTGAGTTATTACAGCGGTTATGGCGCGGGTGTCAATTCACCGGGGTATTATGAAAACTGCTGGCAAAATCCCGGTGATGACGGCAGCATTTGGCTCAGCAAAGCAGCGGCCATTTTTAGAAAACACCAAATTGACATTGCCTCGTCACATGTAATTGAAAGTGTGCGGCTTGCGCAAACTCTTGCGGCTTTAAGGCAAAAACCCAAACCCGGTTTGCATGAGCTAAACGAAGCCACCCAAACCGTAATGTGCATGGGCGATGAAGTGCAAATGCGCATTGTTTGGCGCGATTTGATAGTAGGCAATACATACGGCGAAGTTCCCGCCGATGCGCCGCAAGTTCCCATTCAAAAGGATTTGGAACTCAAGGCCAAAAAGCTCAGAATAAAAATCACTGAAGAACCAAAAACGCTGAAACTTGACCTGCGCGACGAAACCCACCGCGAAAAAAGCGTACTGATTCATCAGGTGGCTGTTTTGGGAATACAATGGGCACAACAAAGCTTTGTGGGTGGCAAAGGCACGTTTAAGGAGCAGTGGGAGCTTATGTGGCGCCCCGACCAAACCCTGCAGTTGCTCGACAAGGCCATTTGGGGCAATACCATTGAAATGGCCGCCAATGCTTTTTTAATTTCAAAAGCCAATGAAAGTGCCAAGCTTGACGAAATCACCACCTTGCTCGAAACGGCGCTTCCGGCTGATCTGCATCAAGGCATTGAAGCGCTCATGCGAAAAATGGACAGTTTGGCATCAACCACCACCGATAGCAAGGTTTTGATGAAAGCCATTTTACCGCTCATTCAAATAAAGCGATATGGCAACGTAAGGCAAACCGACCTTGAAGTGGTAGGCGAAATTGTTGACACGATTTTTAACCGGATTACCGCTGCATTGCCCATGAGCTGCACAGGCATTGACCAAGAACAAGCCGCCGAAATGGCGCAGGTGCTCAAAGACATGCAGCAGGGCGTATTGCTCTTAGATGATTCAGCTATGCTGCAAGATTGGATGCAAACGCTATTGGCCGTGGCCGACAACGAAAAAGCCGCCGCACTGCTTCATGGCACAAGTTGCAAATTGTTGTACGACCAACAATTTATTACTGGAAACGAAACAGCCAAAAGGTTCAGCAGGGCGCTTTCTATAGGTACCGAGGCCGCCCATGCCGCCGCTTGGATTGAAGGCTTTTTGAAAGATGCGGCCATGGTTTTGTTGCTCGACGATGAGATTTGGGAAATCATAAATGAGTGGATTTCAAGCTTGGAAGATGATGGATTTAACGACACCATTCCGCTTCTGCGAAGAACTTTTGCAAGCTTTAGCGCAAGCGAAAAACAAAAAATTGCAGAAAAAGCCAAACACGGTACCAAGCGATTGAAGCAAACGCTAAGTGAAGAAAACCTGAACCACGAACGCGCCCAAAAATTATTGCCAACCTTGAGGTGGATGGTTGGATTGCCACCTTCCGAATTTTCCCAAGTGGAAGTGTTGGAACAAAATGACAATTAATTCAAGGAAATGACCGAAGAAAAAGACAACATTAAACGCTGGCGCATGGTGCTGGGCAAAGATGCCGATGAAGCACTTAATGTTGATTTGAACCAAACCGAGGCGGGAATGGATAAAACCCTGGAAGCCTTGTACGATACCGAGCGCAAAGGAGGTTTGGGGCCTTCGTCGCCCAATGTGAGCCGTTGGTTGGGAGATATCAGGAAGTATTTTCCCAACAGTGTGGTGCAGGTTATGCAAAAAGATGCGCTTGACCGGCTCAGCCTTACCCAAATGCTCACCGAGCCCGAAATGCTTGAAACCGTGGTACCTGACGTGCATTTGGTGGCCAACTTGATGAGTTTGCGCGGTGCATTGCCCGCCAAATCAAAGGAAACGGCACGTTTGGTGGTAAGAAAGGTGGTTGACGACCTGATCCAAAAATTGAAAGCGCCAACCGAACAGGCCATTAGCGGTAGTTTGAACCGCTCAAGCCGAAACCGAAGGCCACGTCATAATGAAATCAATTGGCACGAAACCATCAAAAGAAACCTGAAGCATTTCCAACCAGAGTACAATACCATCATTCCCGAAACACGCATTGGCTATGGCCGCAAGCGAAAGAGCATGAAAGACATTGTGTTGTGTATAGACCAAAGTGGCTCAATGGGTACTTCGGTAGTGTATTCAGGCATTTTTGGCGCGGTGATGGCTTCAATTCCGGCAGTTGATACCAAATTGGTGGTTTTTGATACAAGCGTGGTCGATATGAGCGACCAATTGGACGATCCTGTTGAAGTACTTTTTGGCATTCAATTGGGCGGTGGCACCGATATTCACAAAGCCTTGAGCTATTGTCAGCAAATCATAGCACGACCCAACGATACCGTTTTGGTGTTTATTTCAGATTTATACGAAGGCGGAAACAACAGCAAAATGCAGCAGAAAATGGCTGAAATTGTGCAAAGTGGCGTGCAAATGGTCACCCTTTTGGCTTTGAACGACGATGGAGCGCCTTACTACGACCACAACAATGCGCATTATTTGAATTCAATTGGTGTGCCTGTATTTGCCTGCACGCCCAATTTATTTCCTGACCTAATGGCCGCAGCGCTCAACAAGCAAGATTTGGGTGAGTGGGCCGGCAGAAATGACATTAAGTTGAAATGATTTATTCGTTAACTGTAATAACCAAAGGTTGAACTCTCAAAACAAAAAGACAGGTCTTGCAAAGTCATAGGAAGAATTTCCATACGTTATCAGTAATAAAAACGGTTTTTATGAAGCATTTTTTCATTTGTTTAATCGGAATATTGGTTTTGTTAACTTATTCCTGCTCGCCCCCAAAAACAATTGAAGGCCATTGGAAAATGACGCGTATTACAAACGATGGCGTGGATGTAAGCAGCGAACACAACCCACAAAATGACCGCTGGATTGAGTTGAATGCTGACCACACTTTTGTATCAGATGGCACTCCATTTGGCAGAAATACCGGTAGGTGGTCTATTACAAAGGAAGGCTGGCTGTGGCTCGATAGCGATGCCGGCGAGGCTGACGACAGCTACTGGACCTATAACATCAGCGGTAACGAAATGCGCTGGCAAGGCCAAAAATTTGAATTCTCTAAACACTTTGTTATAGAGCACATTCGCACGGATAACCCATCCGAGTAGAAACGTACCGCCTTAGGCAAAAAGCAATTTGGCCACATAAATCATGAAAATACAACCCAGTGAATTTATAATAAAATAGATAATGGCTTCAAGCAGTCGGTGGCTTTGCTCAAGCTGTACCACATCGAGCGCAAAAGTGCTCATGGTGGTAAGCGAGCCGCAAAACCCCACCATAAGGAGCAAGCGGTATTGGTCGTTGAGCAATTTGTGGTTAAATACGCCATAGAGCAAACTGCTTAGCAAAAAGCTTCCTATTAAGTTTACAATCAAAGTGCCCAAGGGCCACTCTTTTACCCAACCTTTGCTCAGGTTGTTAATGCCGTAGCGTGCCAGTGCGCCCAAAAATCCGCCCGCGCCCACAAACAGCCAATTGCTCATCATTTGGTTATTTTTTTATTTTTTCGGCCACCTGGAAAAATACTGTCAAAATCTTCCCAATATTCTTTCAAGGTGCGCTTCATATCTTGTCTCAGCCAAAAAATACCAATCAGGTTAGGTAGGGTCATCAGGGCAATGGCAATGCCCGAAAAGGTCCATATTATTTGCGTGTCGGTAAATGATGCAAGGAAAAAACCCAAAATATATAATATTCTGAAAGGTAAAATTCCCTTGCTACCAATGAGATAGGTAATGGCTCTATCGCCGTAGTACGACCATGAAATGGAGGTGGAGAAGGCAAACAACAACAAACCAATGGTGACGATATAGCCACCAAAATTGCCAAACAAACCTTGGTTGAAGGCCACAGATGTGAGCGGTGCGCTGTGTATGAGCGACATACCCCTGAAAATGAGGCCGTCCGTTTCCACTATCGAGCCATTTTTCACCCGAATTGCTCCGGTATAGGGCACTTCTTCGGGCAGCAGGTTGTCCTGCTCTTCCAGTTTCAGCACCTTCAAGTCTTCGGCTACAGAGCGTGCATGCAATATGGTTATGTTGTCAGTTATTATTTTTCCGTCCGCCACCTGAAGCTCACCGCGAAAAGGCGGTATTGAATCAAAAGTTAGTTTTTGTCCATCTACTTCGAGCCTTTTCACATTATTGATATGGCAATACAGCCTGCGCTCATTATCATCTTCGTTGTAGTCGCCTTGCAGCACTTCCACTTCGGCAAACTGAAAATCGTTGAGGTGTTTTTCGCTCCACACACCGGACGATATGAGGGTTATTCCTGTTAAGGTACAAATGATTATGGTGTCGATAAAAGGCTCCAATATGGCCACCATACCTTCTGATACGGGTTCGTGTGCCTTGGCTGAGGCGTGGGCAATAGGTGCTGAACCTTGTCCGGCTTCGTTTGAAAACAAGCCGCGATTAACTCCACGGTTGAAGGCATATATAATGCTTGCCCCTAAAAATCCACCGGTGGCAGCCGAACCGCTGAATACATTGCTGAATACCGAAATAAAACCGGGAATAATGTTTTCATTATTATATAAAAGTACCGAAAGTGCACCAATCACATAAATAAGGGCCATGCTGGGCACCAGTTTTTCAGTTACTTTGGCTATGCGCTTAATGCCACCAATAATAACTACACCCAGCAAAACAGCCAATACACCACCGGTTACCATTTTCTCAATGCCAAACGAAGCATATACCGAGGAGGCAATGCTGTTTATCTGTGGCAAATTTCCTGTTCCAAACGATGAAATAACGGTTGCCACAGCAAAAATGGCGGCCAACCATTTGAGATTTACTTTTTTGCCCGAAAAGGTAAAGTTGGCGTTTTTCATATAATACATGGGCCCACCCGCCATAGAACCATCATCGGTTTTTTCGCGGTATTTATGCGAAAGAGTAACCTCTACAAACTTGGTAGTCATACCCAAAAAGGCGGTTACCAACATCCAAAACAGCGCGGGTGGTCCGCCCAGGTGCAGCGCAAAAGCCACTCCGGCTATATTGCCTGTGCCCACAGTGCCCGATAGCGCGGTGGCCAAAGCCTGAAAGTGAGAGGTATCACCTTCATCGCCATCTTTGTCAAACTTGCCGCGCACTATGCGCAGGGCATGGCCAAAAAAGCGGATTTGCGGAAACCCAAGGTAAATCGTAAAAAAGACACCTACGGCAAGTAACAAGTACACAAACCATTGGCTTCCACCTATATACGAGTCTATGGTTGCCAGTATGTCGTTCAGTTGCTGCATAAAACTAATTGTATAAGGCAATGATAGATGAATAATATTGAATGATGAAATAGGAGTTGATTTTGATGTATGTCAGCTCAGTACAATTGGCAATGCATAGTTTTGCAGGCTCGCAATATGAAACTCGAAACCAACGAAATAGCGCTCAAACTGCAAACCAAATGGGGTGTTAGCAGCCCGTGGCAAGCCTTGCTTATTATAGCGGTCTTTGCTGTTACAGGTTCATTGAGTGTAAGGGTAGGCGAGCCCGTGCTTGAGTGGTTGGGTATTCATAAAGAAGCATTGAACCCCTGGCTATTCTGGCCCTTGCGAATTCTTATTATTTTGCCCATTTACCAGGTATTACTTATTGTTTTCGGCACCCTTGCCGGGCAGTTTAAGTTTTTTTATCAGGTAGAAAAACGCATGCTGGGTCGTTTCCTTCCCTTCCTGTTCAAAGATTAACACCTAAGAAATCCCAACATCACTCAAAGCTGAGGTGGTAGTTGATGGTTTTGGTAATGCCTTCCTGTTCTACTATTCCTATATCTATCAGGTCAGCAAAGTCGCGCTGTATGGTTTTTCTGTCGCAGCGGTATTTCATTACCATTTCCTTGGTGGTCACACTTCGTTTGCAGGCTACATCACATAAAATGGATTTCTGTCGGTTGTTGAGAAGGTCAATTTTTTCGTGGTGCTTGTTAAAACCCACCTGAAACAGGTAGTTGAAACTGTTTTTCTGTATGGGCTTCAATTTAGGGTACGAAACCGATTCCTTCAGTGCCGCCATCAGGTTGTCTTCTATCTCGTCAAACGATTCTTGCATTACCTGCATACAGTTTTCAAAAAACGCAGTCAAATCCATTTCGAGGCGCTCTTTGGCACTCACCGGAAACAGCGAGTTGAGTTTAATGGATTGGTGGGTATTCCAATCGTTCAGCAGGTGTTTCTCAAAACTCAACAGGTCCATAAAATGGCAATTGTACCTGCGTAGCGCCTGATTGAACACAATAAGCGATAAGCTGTGGTTGAACACAATAAAGGGCTGCACAATATCAAAAAGCAAATACAGACTAAGGGCTTTTATGATGGGGTGGTTTTCTGTGTCCTTATCAAGGTTTATGTCTTCAATCAACAGGCTGGTCAGGTCGCTCAACTGTTCTTCTTCAGGCAGCTCGTAGTTCAGTTGGTTTTGGGTTTGCGCCACGTTGCGCAGTATGCCTCCATACTTCTCAAGGCTGGTATTTCGCAACAGAATTTCGTGGGCTTTTTTCAAATTACCTACCTGCAGGGTTTCCATACGTTGCTCCAGGTATTTGTTGCATTTGGCAAAACCTACTATGTGGCTTTTCAGGTTCTGATCCACAATTTCCTTGTTTTCAAGGGTTTTGCGCACCTGATTAAAATCGCATTCAATTTGCTGTTGTGTGAGGCATGCCCTTATGCGGTCGGTTGCCGCAGCATCGGTTAGTTGTTTCTCGTTTTTGAGACTGGGCCAAACAAAGTTTACCAACGAGTTGAGGTAGTTGGCACGGGCCAGCGCGCTGCGCAAGAAACGGGTTTGTTCGTACTTAGGATAAGCCACTTAAATGCGAATTAGGCTTCGAAAATAAGTCATAAAAAAGCACACAAACAAGGGCTTGTGTGCTTCTTTAAAAAAATGTATTTCTTACTTTGGCTTACAGGCCAAAAGCTTCTTTTACCTGATCTACATAGTCAAGCTTTTCCCAGGTAAAGAGTTCTACCTCCACCTCGGCGTGCTGACCCGCATTGTCAAATACTTTGGTTACTGTTTGTGGCTCTTTGCCCATGTGGCCATAGGCTGCGGTTTCTGAGTAAATGGGGTTGCGCAGCTTCAGGCGGGTTTCAATGGCATACGGACGCATATCGAACAATTTCTCCAGTTTGCGAGCAATTTCGCCATCCGAAAGGTTCACCTTGGCAGTGTTGTAGGTGTTTACAAACAATCCACAGGGTTTTGCTACGCCAATGGCATACGAAACCTGCACCAACACTTCGTCGCACACACCGGCAGCTACCAGGTTTTTGGCAATGTGACGGGTGGCATAAGCAGCAGAACGATCTACCTTGCTGGGGTCTTTGCCCGAGAAGGCACCACCACCGTGGGCACCCTTGCCACCGTAAGTGTCCACAATTATTTTTCGTCCGGTAAGTCCGGTGTCGCCATGTGGTCCGCCTATCACAAATTTCCCTGTGGGGTTTATGTGGTAGGTTATTTGGTCGTTGAAAAGGGCTTGTATTTTGTCGGTCAATTGTGCTTTTACCCGTGGAATAACTATGCTTATAATGTCGCTCTTGATTTTTGCAAGCATGGCCTCATCTGTATCAAACTCGTCGTGTTGGGTTGAAACCACTATGGTATCAATGCGTATGGGGCTGTTGTCGTCAGAATACTCAATGGTCACTTGTGCTTTGGCATCCGGGCGCAAGTAGGTGATGTCGCTGTTTTCGCGGCGTATATCGGCAAGCACTTGCAGTATTTTGTGCGAAATATCAAGTGCAAGCGGCATGTAGTTTTCGGTTTCTTTGGTGGCGTAGCCAAACATCATACCTTGGTCGCCCGCTCCTTGTGCATTGGCTCTTGCTTCAAAATCGCCATCTTTCACGCGGTCAACACCTTGGTTTATATCGCGGCTTTGCTCATGTATGGCCGACAATATGCCGCATGAGTTGGCTTCAAACATATAATCAGCCTTGGTGTAGCCAATTTTTCTTATCACATCGCGGGCAATGGTTTGCACATCAAGATATACCGAGGTATTTACTTCACCGGCCAATATTACCTGCCCGGTGGTAACCAAGGTTTCGCAGGCCACTTTTGACGATGGGTCAAAAGCCAAAAAGTGGTCAATAAGCGCGTCTGATATCTGGTCGGCCACTTTGTCGGGATGGCCTTCTGATACGGATTCAGAGGTGAATAAATAAGGCATTAATTTTTTCTTTTGTTTTCTTTAAAAATGTGCTGCAAGTTTACGCAGAAGCTTAATAACTAAGTACTTCTTTAATTTTTTGCGATACTTTTTCGGCGGATGGCAGCATAAGCGCTTCCTGACTCATATTGAGTGGAACAGCGGGCAGGTCAACCGCACCATAAGTAAACACCGGGGCATCCAAGTGGGTAAAACAGTTTTCGCTGATGCGGCCCGCAAGTGCCTGTGCAAAAGAGTTGTACAGGGTTTCTTCAGTTAGCACCAAACACTTGCCATGTTTTCGTACGCGCTCAAATACCATTGTATCGTCAACCGGTGTTAGCGAGCGCAGGTCCAGTATTTCTACCGCTCCTTCGCGGTTTTTGCTGGCATTGAGCGCCCAGTGTACACCCATGCCGTAGGTTACCACTACCAAGCTTTCGCCCTCTTCTATTTTTTGAGGGTCAGCTTCTTTAAAAATCCGGGCTTTGCCAATGGGCACTACATAGTCGCTGTCGGGTTCTATAGCCTTGGCGGCATTGGTTCCGGGCACTTTGCTCCAGTACAATCCTTTGTGCTCAAGAATTACAACTGGATTGGGATCATAATAGGCAGCTTTGAGCAAACCTTTCATATCGGCGGCGTTGCTCGGATACACTATTTTTATACCCTTGGTGCTTGTAAGGTTGCTCTCGTGAGAACCTGAGTGATACGGGCCTCCGCCACCATAGGCGCCAATAGGCACACGCAAAATGGCATTGACAGGGTATTTGCCCTGACTGAGGTAGCACGATTTGCTAAGCTCGGTAATGAGTTGGTTGATGCCGGTAAAAATATAGTCGCAAAACTGTACTTCTACTATGGGTTTCAGGCCCACTGCCGACATACCCGCGGTGGAGCCAAATATATAAGCTTCTTGAATGGGCGTGTTAAACACGCGGTCGTCGCCATATTTTTCTGCCAGAGTGGCTGCTTCTCTGAAAACTCCACCCAGGCGTCGGCCTACGTCCTGTCCATAGAGCAACACGCTTTCGTCTTGCGCCATCATTTCGTTGCAGGCAAAAAGTGCCGCATCAACCATGATGATTTCTCTACCGTTTTTTGGGGCTCTTTCGCCTTTTTCTTCTGTAATGGGTGTGGGGGCAAAAATGTGTTCGGTCAGGTTTTCAGGAGCCGGATCGGGCGAGGCTACTGCGCGCTCAAACTCCGCCTCAATAAAGGTGTTTACTTCTTCGTCAATAGCCTTCAATTCATCGGCGGTAAAACCGTTTTTGAGGCAATATTTTTCAAACTTGGGAATGGGATCGTCCTTGGCGTGTTTTTCTAAATCAGCTGCCGTGCGGTAGAACTCTTTGCGCACCCCTGAAGTGTGGTGGTTGAGCAATGGTACTTTGGCATGCAGCAAAATGGGTTTGCGCTCTTGTCGTACGTAATCTATACATTCTGCCACCGCATCAAACGATTTGGCAAAGTCTGAGCCATCGGTGCGCATGCGTTTCATGCCTTTAAAACCGGCGGCAAACTCGTAGGCGTCCATGGCGCGCATTTCTTCTTTGCTCACCGAAATACCCCAATCATTGTCTTGCACCAGATACATAATTGGCAATTGGTGCAAAACCGCCATTTGAAAGGCTTCTGAAACTTCGCCCTCGGTTACCGAGCCATCGCCAAACGAACAAACCACAACGGGTGGCACCGGGCTTTTTTCCAAGCCGCGGCCTTCTTTGTATTTGATACCGTGGGCCACGCCGGTGGTGGGTATGGCTTGCATGCCGGTGGCCGATGATTGGTGCGGTATCTTTGGTTTGTCGTCGTCTTTAAGGTTGGGGTGGGCGTAGTAAGAGCGGCCTCCTGAAAACGGATCGCCCGCTTTGGCCAGCAATTGCAGCATCATTTCATAAGGCTCCATACCAATGCCCAGCAAAATACTTTCGTCGCGGTAATAGGGTGCCACCCAGTCCGATGGGGTTAGCTGCATGCCCAACGCAAGTTGTATGGCTTCGTGTCCGCGCGAGGTGGAATGCACATATTTGGTTATGGGTCTGTTGGCTTCGTAAACGCGAGCCATGGCCCGTGCACGCACCATGTGGGTATATACTTTTTTCAGAAAATCCTTATCTGTATGCATCAGTAAAGTTTATAGCTGGCAAAAATAGGCAAGCACCAAGTATGGGGCAAACTATGCCGCCGGGTGATTGCTTTCTAAAAAAGCCAACTTATTTTGGCCCTTTCAAAAAAGACCACCCATGATTTTTATTGCGCAGGAAAAATGGCCTCCCTTCAAGCATTTTATCATAACCCGGTTCAATATCATTTTTGGTAAAAACGACAAGAAGGGACGCTCAGTAGATCAGCACGGCGATTGGTTGTTGCATCGCTGTGCGCTTTTTGAACGCTTTTGCCTGCCCTCGGTTTTGCAGCAAACTGATAAAAACTTTGAGTGGCTCTTGTTTTTTGACAGTGAAACCAAGGCCGAAGTGTGGAAGAAATACGATGCGCTGCCGCAGGTGCGGGTATGCCTGATTGACAACGAGCATTACTACGACGACCGTGGAATGGTGCAGGAAGTGTTGGGCGAAATTGTAAAAAATGAAAGCTATAAATACTTGATAACCACAAGGCTGGACAATGACGATGCCCTGCACCCCGATTTTGTAGCGGGTATAAATGCACAGGTGAATAAAATGGCTTGGCTAAAACACCGTATTGTGCAATACAGTGATGGATTTGAATTGAGCCTGCCTCAGAAAAAAGTCTGGCAAATACACAGTCCGCATTATTCGCACAGCTTTCTTTCGTTTATTGAGAAATACCAAAGCGGGAAAGAGCCACTTACTTGCTTCAATTACCGCCACGTGGAAATGAAAAAACACTACCGATTGAAAAACCTGAAAAAGCCGATTGGGTGGCTGCGGCTTATACACGAGCGCAATTTGTACAATGATTTGCAAAGCAGTAAAGGCCGTAGAGAGAGTGACTTAAATGAGCTGGGTGCAATGGGTTTTGACCTAGCTGCCAAAGCTTGCGAAATAGATTGAGATGCCTGTAAATAAAGGGTACGGAAACTCCAGGCTTGTTTACATCAACCTGCCATGCTGTTAAAGGCTGCCATCAACTCGTCTTTTTTGTCTTTTGAGAAATACACAATATCACCGTTGTCCATTTCAAGGTGGCCGCCATCCGATTTAACATACTGTTTCACATGGTTAAGGTTGATGAGGTAGGAGCGGTGGATGCGCATAAAATGGGGATGGTCGAGCAATTTCTCAAATTCTTTGAGGGTTTTGCTCACCAGCAGGGCGCGGTCGGTTTGCAGATAAATATGGGTGTATGACGACTCTGCTTTGAGGTAGAGCACATCTTCAGGTTTTACAAACAACAGCCCGTCAGCTACAGGAAGCGCAATTTTTGCAGGTTTATTTTCCAGCAGGTTTTGCTTGAGTGCCTCTATTTTTTCCGCCAATTGGTGGTTTTTCTTCTTGCGCACCTTTTCTACCGCCTTTACCAATTGCTCTATTTGTATGGGTTTTAGAAGGTAATCAATTGCCGATACTTCAAAAGCCTTGAGTGCGTGATCGCTATATGCGGTAGTAAAAATGATGTCGAAGCTGATGTTGTCAAAAAAATCCAATAGCTGAAAACCCGTATATCCGGGCATTTCAATATCCAGAAACACCACATCGGGTTTTTCGCGGTTAATGGCTTTCACACCGGCGGGTACATCATCTGCGGACGCAATTACCTGCACATCGGGGCAATGTTCGGCAAGCAGGGCTTCCAATATGCGGCGCGCCTTCGCTTCATCGTCTATTATTATTGCTTTCATGTAGCTATTTTACGGGTATTTCAAGGGTAACCATGGTACCTGTTTGGCTGCGTTCGTCAAGGTCGGTTATAGCCACCACTATGCTGTTTTGGCGTTCAATGTTCAGCAACTCAAGGCGTCTTTGGTTGGCCGAGGTGGCAAAGGGCTTGTGGCTTTTCTTGCGCAGCTTGTTTATGTTTTCCGCTGCTTTTCTACCTATGCCATTGTCCTCTATTTCCACCTTTAATATGGAATTTTGGTGGCTTAGTTCAAAGGCTATGCGCAGCCTGCGGTTTTCTTTCTTATGCAAAAGCCCGTGTTTTATGGCATTTTCTACATAAGGTTGTATGAGCATTGAAGGAATTTCAATAGCGGCGGGCTGCACATTGCGGTCTATCTCTATTCGGTACGAAAAAGTGTCTTCAAAGCGCAGGCCTTCCAACTCAAGGTAGAGCTCCAGGCAGCGGATTTCTTCTTCAAGCGAAACGGCATTTTGGTTCGACATATCGAGCGTAATGCGCATGAGGTCAGCAAACTTGCCCAGAAAACGGTTGGCTTGCCGGCTCTCGTTGAGCAAGATAAACTCTTGTATAGAATTGAGCGCGTTGAACATAAAGTGCGGGTTCAGTTGCACTTTGAGCGCCGATAACTGCGATTCGCGCAGGGCTTTTTGCAATTCAGATTTTTCGAGTTCGGTTTTGCTACGCAGCTTTTCCACCTCGTTTTTGTTTCTTATAAACCTGATGCGGTAGCTAAACACAATACTGGTAATACCGGCTATGGCAGCGGTGAGCAACAGATAGAAATACCAGGTTTGGGTAAAGGGTGTTTTAATAACAAAGCTCAACTCAGCAGGATGGGCGCTTTCCATACCATCTTCGTTTTGTGCAAGCACCTGAAATGTATAGGCGCCCGGCTGCAAGGCATACAGGTTTACCGAGTTGTTGGTGGCGTGTTGCGTTTGCCAACTTGAGTCGAGCCCCAGTGTGCGGTATTTATACAAAAAATTCTGCCCGCTTTTGTAGGTAAGTCCCGTAAACGAAATGGTGAGCATATCGTGGTGGTAGTCAAACGAGAGTTGGTTTTCAAGACTGGTGTCGCGCTTGCCTACGGTAAATTTATTGATGTATATAGGTGGGGTAAAGCTGTTTTTTGAATGCAAACCCAGCGGAAAAGAATGCAGGCTGCGGGCGGTGGCCACCCACACGGTGCTGCTGTCAACCAATACTTTCGAAACTTCATTGCTGCTCAGGCCGTCGGCCCGGGTGTAAATATGGCTTTCGCCGGTGGCGGGATCAAAATTTTGTAAACCCCGCGAGGTGGCTATCCAAAGCCTTGATTCATACACGGCAATGTCGTTTATATGGTCGCTCAGCAACCCGCCTGCATGGTTCACATGTTGCACAATTTGTTGTTGGTTGCAGGCAAACAGCCCATTGCCCATGGTACCAATCCACAGCGTATTGTCGTTGCCCAAGGTGAGGCATTTGGCATAAATAGGGGAGCCGTTATAAGTAATTTCTTCAAACACTTCAGGTTGGTCAAGTTGGTGCACGAAGAGCCCGTCGGAGTAGGCAACGTACCACTTTAAATTGCTGCTGTCTATAGCAGTAGCACGGGTACGCAGGCTGCGCAGGTAGTCTTGTGCCGTTTCATTGCTGTGCAAATCCCTGATAAAGGTACCTGCATTGGTGGCAAAATAGGCTTTTTGGCTATATACCGCAATTTCCTTACAGGTTGATTGCGATAGGGTTTTTATAAACTCGTAACCCGGCAGGCGGTAGTAATTGGGCCCTATGATTATTCGTTTTTTGCCCGCAAGGCAAGCCGCCTCTATCTCATACTGAAAGTGTGGAGTTTGCACCAAAAAAGGTGTTTGCGAAGCGCCTTGCAACACCTCGCCCGAGTTGTTGCACACCATGATACCTTGTGGAAGTTGCAACAGGGTGGTTACCGCCGCGTTGGTGGACTTGTTGCCTACCAATTGGTGGGTTACCAACTGGTAGTTGGGCACTATGTAAATGCCGTTTCTAAGTGTTCCAATCCAAATTGAGTTTTCTTTATCGCGAAAAATGCTGGTAATGTAGCTGCCTTGGTACAATGGGTTTTCTGCAATAATGAGTTGGTTGTGCCGCCGAATAACAGGATAAATTCCATTGGAAGAACCGAGCCACAAGGTGCTGTCGTTGAGCGTAAAAACCGACAAAACCTGCCCTTTGCGTCGCAAATCAAAATTGATAGTTGCCCGCAAACTGTCAAAAACCAAAAACAATTGATTGCCATTGTTTTTGTAGCCCACGCGGTTCATTCCACTGAAAAACATTTGTTCTGCATGGGCGTCATTTTGCACTTGGCCAAACTGGTATTGCGGGTCAAACACGAGTTTGTCGCTGTCTTTGTGGTAGGTGGCTATACCGTTTTTGGTGGCCATAAAAGTTATAAAACCTTGGTTGGTAACCACGGTGCTATTGCACAGGTTGCCATTGCCAAAAGTGTATTCGTGTTTTTTACCCGATTCAATTTCGAACCTGAGGATGCAACTGCCTTGTTTGTGGCACAACCACACGCCGTAAGCATCTACACCAAATGAGGTAAATTTTTCGCAGCTGCTGTTTTGGTGGGCGGTAAACTCATGCATTTTACCATTTTGCACATAGAAAATCTGGTCTGAAAAATTTTGACACCACAGCCGGTTTTGCTCATCGAGCACGAGGTTGCCCACCGCACTTGCCTTGGCGTTTTTGTGGGTATAGGGCTCAAATTCAAGTCCATTGTAGCGGTACAATCCCGCCTCGGTGCCTACCCAAATGTAGCCTTGCGCATCTTGTTCAATGTCATAAACAAGTAAACTGGGCAAGCCGTCTTCATCGGTAAGCTGGCGCATGCTGGGTTGTTGCGCTGCCGCATACGCACACAGCGCCCCGCAAAGAAGCAAGGCGTAAAACACTTTTTGAACCATCAACTACTAATGACTACTGTCATTTTGCGGGCAATATCAGTTCTATATTTTTGAAACCGATTGGGTTCTGAGTGAATAATACCTTTGAACCAGCAAAGCCCGTGCTTCGTTTAATGAGCCGGACACCTTTATTTAAAAAGCACAAATTATGAGCAAGCAAACGGCAAGCCTTAGCGAGGCAGCAATAAGAGAAGCGCTAAAAGACGTGAAAGACCCCGAAATACCCACGGTTTCGTTGGTAGATTTGGGTTTGATAACCGAAATAAACATTGCCAACGAGCAGGAGGTGCAAGTAAAAATGATTCCCACCTTTTCGGGTTGCCCGGCCCTGCATGTAATGAAAGCCGAGGTGAAACAGCGCGTAGAAGCTATGGGTGTAGAAAATGTGACCGTGGTGCTTGACAATGAAGTAGCCTGGAGCACCAATATGATTAGTGAACAAGGTTTGCGCGATATTGAAAAAATTGGTCTTTCATCGCCCAAGCGTTATTGCGGCGAGCTTGATTTGGAAGCTCCACCTGCCGTAACCTGCTCGCGCTGTGGCAGCGAAAAAACCGCGCAGATAAGTCCGTTTGGCCCCACTTTGTGCAGAGCGGTGTATTATTGCAACGATTGCGAAGAAACCTTTGAACAATTTAAACCCGTGTAACGCATGAAATATTTTTCGTTTTTGATGGTATCGCTCGTGGTGTTGGCCTGCAATCCTACACGCGAACTGAAAGATGTAGTAGCTTTTGTGGGCACTATTCCACCTATACAGGTTATGGGCGGCAAACCCGGAGCAAGTCCTGAAGAAATGGACCCCATGCGCTACGTGCCTTATTTTTCTGATGCATTGGTTAAGGCTTTGAACAAAGAGGGAATTAAAACCCAAATTGGTGGTTTTGGCGCTGCCGATATTAAAAAACCCGATAATATAACCATAGAGTTGGGTGCGGTAAACATAATGGATTCGCGCCCCCCAATACCCTCGCCCGCGGCGAGCAATCCAAATGAAGGCTTGGAACTTACTATAATGGGTGGTTTTGGCAGCGTAGATAAAAAAGGCGAAAGCGTGCGGGTAGATGTGCACCAAACCTACCGCCTTAGCGACAGTGAGTTGCAGGATATATTGAAGGAAAATGCATCGGCCGATCCGGTGAAAATACTAATAGACAAAGGCACAGAAGGTTTTGCCGCAAGTATGAAAGAACGCTTGGTGGAGCATTTGAAAAAGAATGGGTGATAACACAGAAATATTGAATATGAAATACCTGTTGATAGCATTGGTAGCGGTACTGACAAGTTGTGGCAAGAACTATACCTATCGCAAGGTCTCTGAATTTGCCATAGACGAAAACGCCCTGGATGATAGCGCTGAGGTAAAATTGATTTACTGTAGCCGCGGACCCGATATTCCCGAAAAATTTGACGGTCAAATTGGCACCATAACATCAGTGAGTGGCGCCTCGTTTGATCCATTTCGGGTATTGGATTACTACAATCACTATGTGGTAATGGATGCCGGGAGCGGCGATACCGTAAATATTTTAACCCCTGAAGCCATAGAGCTGAATGAAGATGATAAAGACCGCATTTTTATATTTACCAAGGATGTTGATGAAACGAAAAAGATATTTTATGATGATGGCTTGCTCGAAAAGGTAAAGAAGGGAGATAAAATTGACCTTGATATGGAAATACCAAAGCTGGACCGTGTGGCGCGCGACCCTGATTTTGACAACATAGCGATGAACAAACACAAAACCATCATAGGGTTTGTGAGCAGGAAGTAGAGGTAAACCCAAACAATTGCTTTATTGAATGGCTGTTTAAAGTGCATCAGGTATTTTGACTTGACTGCTTTGATTTGATAATCAATTGTTTATCGAAGGACACCCAAAAACATTATATTGGAATGAATGTCATGACAAACACTAGGTGCTCTTGCTAAAAAGTAAATAATTACTTACTTTTGATGGTCATTGAATGCATCAAATACTGAATGAAATGTTCGGAACTTTACAGAATTTTGACAAGGGACGGTTGGTACCCGGTGTCTCAAAAAGGTTCTCATGTCAAACTGAAGCACGACATAAAATCCGGGACTATTATTTTCCCTAACCATGGTAGTCAGGAGATTGGTAAAGGACTGGAAATGAAAATAAAAAATGATGCCGGATTGAAAGATAAATAATTATGAAACCAAAACAGCAAGATATAAAAATAATAGTAGAAAAAACCGATACTGGGTTTTCAGCTTATGCAGAAGACTATCCAATTTTTACTACAGGTAAATCCATACCGGATTTGATTGACAACACACATGAGGCGGTCAATTTTTACTTTGAAAATTCGGGTAATGTACCTCACGAAAAGCTTAAATTCGAAATTGACATCAGGCAGTTCTTTCAATACTATCGTGTATTAAACGCCAAGTTTTTAGCTGAAAAAATAGGTATGAACCCAACGCTGCTTTCGCAATACGTGCAAGGACACAAAAAACCTTCAAGCAAACAAACGGCAAAAATTTTAATGGGAATACACCAAATAGGTCAGGAGTTGTCAGAAATAAATTTAATCCAGAAATAATAATATAAACAATAGATTGTTGTTTATTGTAATGCCAAGTAGAAGTTGCCCCACAATTTCCTCCACCGCCCTGCATTTATCTTTCAAAATTTACCACAGCGCTTCCACCAAAAAAAGCCTACCTTTAGGCACCTAAAACCAAAGAGATAAAGATGTTTACCAAAGCACAGATCGATGAAGCTTCATCACGCACAAAAACCGGTGCCGATTTTCCACAATTCGTTCAGGATCTGAGAGATATTGGCGTTTCACACTACGAGAATTATGTAAAAGACGGACAAACCATCTACCACGGAACCGATGGTTTTGAGTTGAATATGGCACCAAAATATCCTGAGTTGCCGGTAAGCGAAAACAGCTCAGCCGAAGACCTGAAACAAGCCTTGGCCACCCACCAACAGGGCCGCACCGATTACATGACATTTTGCAAGGAAGCTGCCGCTGCGGGTGTGTATAAATGGACCACGCATATTATAGAAATGAAAGTAACCTATTCTGACAAAGAAGGTAATAAAATGCTGGTAGAAGCCATACCGGGCCTCATGCCTTAGCTTATTGAAATATTAAGAATATGGCATATTGAGCCTTTTATTAAAATAAAAAAATAGAAAACCCAATAAAATGGAAAGCGAAATAAATGTCATTGAAAAACTTGCCTCTACGCTCAACAGGCGCGATGAAGAGCCGAACATTGAATTGGCAAAGGAAATAATTAGTAAAAACGATGAAAAGGCCGTTGCCACTTTGGTGGCCAACCTAAAGGGAAAAACCGCCATACAAAATGATTGCATTAAAGTGCTCTATGAAATAGGGGAACGCCAACCCGAACTTATAGCAAATTACCTTCAGAGTTTTGTTGACCTGCTATCGAGCAAAAACAACCGCATGCAGTGGGGCGCCATGACCGCCATTGACACCATTTGTACTGTGCATCCCAAAGGGGTGTTTGAAGTGTTGCCAACCCTGCTTTTTGCCGCAAACAAAGGTTCGGTTATTACCAAAGACCACGCTGTGAACATTCTTATAAAGCTCAGTGCGCTAAACGAATATGGCCATTATGTTTTTGGTTTGTTGATGGAACAGCTATCGCAATGTGCCACCAACCAACTACCCATGTACGCCGAAAAGACCATTCCGGTAATTGCCGACCACAACAGAGAGCTCTTTATAAACACGCTGCAAATGCGGCTTGTGGATGTTGAAAAAGAATCGAAACGCAAACGACTGGAAAAGGTGATTAAAAAAGTGGGTAAGTAGTTCGCCACGTAGCGAAAATGCTGCATATAAAAACGGGAATTATTTGAAAATCAACTATATTGGCAAAATATTTATAAAACGTACTCTAATGAAAACCATGACTTGCCGACAATTGGGTGGCGCTTGCAACGCGGAATTTACCGCCGAAACATTTGAAGAAATATCAAAAATGAGCCAAAGCCATGCAAAAGAGATGTTTGCGGCCGGCGATGAAGCCCACCTAAACGCCATGAAGGAAATGCAGCAAATAATGCAAAAACCCGGTGCAATGGAAGAATGGATGCAACGAAAAAGAGAAGAGTTTAACGCATAGACCACAATCGGCAGGCAATTGGTAGAAAAATCTGATGGCGCCACGCCTTATTAAAAGCTAGGTTGCCTTAAAAAGGGATATGCACACTTAAAAGTCCTGAAAGAATTACTACCAGCCTTAAAGGAAAGCAATACCCATCCACTCAAATAAAAATCTGCGCAACAACAACCGTATAAACCATTTTGGTGCTACATTTCCAAACCAAAACTATGTATGGTGACTGAAATGTTTCAAGCACCACTCATTCATTTCGAACTTATAGAACAACAATATGGCACTAATCAATCCCCACATCAATTTCAACGGAAATGCCGAGGAAGCCTTTACTTTTTACCAATCGGTTTTTGGCGGCGAGTTTTCCAAAATCGTGCGTTTCAAAGACATAGCCGGTCCGCATTTTCCCATAGACGAAAGTGAAGCCGAAAAAATAATGCACATTGCCCTGCCCATTGGCAAAAACTACCTAATGGCCAACGATGTACCCGCGCGAATGGGCCGTACCAACGAAAACGAGCACAGAAGTAAAATTGCGGTCAACGCCGAAAGCAAGGAAGAAGCACTTGCTATTTATAATGGATTGTCGGTAGGCGGGCAAATTGAAATACCTATGAACGAAGGCCCCGATGGAAATTATTTTGCCATGTTCAGAGACAAATACGGCATAGAATGGATGGTGTCATTCGATCCGGTTGCCTAGGAATAGATGTTTTGTGAAAGCTTTATAAATAATAAAATCAGCGCGTTACGGCTGAAAATTAGCATTGCCCTTCTCCTTGCGTTGGTGGCCTGTGGCACAGACAACGGGAAAACCAAAGGCAAAGGGCATTCAAATCAAATAGTGCCAATAGAGAAAGCTTATGAGAACGAAATGGCAAAGAACCTGCAATTGAACAGAAAAAACGAAGGAAATACTGCGAATTATGTAAGGATTGAATCGCTCAAAGAAACTGTTTTTGAAAAGGGCGCCACCTATCATTTTATCAAAGACAGTTGTGCCTTTTATTTTGAATGCGACTGCTGTTCGGGCCTGTATGTGTTTCCTACAGACTCCACATTTTACAGCATTTCAAATTGTATGAACGACGAAATTGTAAGGCAAGGCACTTACAGATTAGCTGATTTTGAGCTAAGGCTAATTTTTGATCAATGGGTTCAAAGGAAAATGGTAAAAACAGCTCTCGAAAGCGACACAACGCCGGATGAAGTTATTATTCAAAGAAAAAAAGTGGAACCAATGGTTAAGAACTATTTTACCACAAAATGCGGTGATTTGATTAAACTTACCGATAGTTTGGATGAGTCGCTGGCCACCGAGGCATCGCTAAACTACGCTAATATAATGAAGGAACTAGCAGAAAATAAGCTCATTGGGCAGTAGAATTGGAGTGCGAATGAAATCATTAATAAATTAATGATATTATTTGTGAGAGTGCATAGGCTCATACATATTGCTTTATTACTTATATTGGGCAGTAAGACAGTTGTGCACGCACAGGATACCTTGTCCGTTTTTTTGATTTTGGAAAGGCTAATTTTGATGAAAATGAGCAGGAAAGACTGGATATGGTTTTGCTAAACTACGACTTTTTGTTGTTGGATTCAGTGCACTTCATTGGAAGAGCGGATTCAGTTGGAAAGATCAAGGCAAACCTGAAACTTTCCGAAAAGCGGGCGAAAAAAGTGGCCGCATATTGCATGAAAGCATTTCCATCCAATATCGTATATAATGTAGCGGCACTTGGCGAAAAGGAATCAAATGAGGCCTATAAGAATAGACGGATTGATATTATTTTGTATGTTAGAATTGACGATGAACCGGAAGAACCGGCCATCGAAGATTTCTCTCCGGATGACCAATGTTATGTAATAGACTACAAATTGTTGCATCTTTGCCATTTACACACATTCAAAAGGGGTAATAAGGAGTGGGTAGTTATTGAGACAAATGCATCAGAAATCTTAGAAAATAATGTGTATTATTATGGGAAAACAACAAGAAAAGGGGTTTTCCGATCAAAAAAGGTAAAATGGTTGCAAAAACGAACCGGAAAATTATGGTGGGCAAAAAGAAGGTTCATAACCACCGTTCCCAAAAAGGATTTTGACAGCTATAAAATTTTTAGAATTAAACCTGCGCCTTGCGGCTCTTGTGCGGAAAATTTTCAAGCCGGTAAGCCTATTTTGCACGAAGTTGACTGTATTCAAATGGATACCTTCTTAAAGGAAAACTTGCAAGTAAAACGCATACTGTTTAATTGGCGACAAGTTAAAATAAGAGCACCAAAAGAGTATGTTCATCCGGAAGCTGATTATTTTGTCAATTGCAGCATGCAAAACAAGCTGACTTGGACAACCAAAAGAGCCGGAAGGCGTGAGAAATATTATTATTCAAAGCTACCAATAACATTTCACCACATAGAAAATATTACCAGGATAATGAAGTGTTGCGACAGCAATATCATTGACTGTAACAATAAGCCTGTGTTGCAGTTGTTCCCTTTGGACGCCATCAACAAGCATTATTCGTTTAATATGGAATTGGGGAGCAGATGCATGTACGCCGGCAGCATTCAATACGCCACTATAGGTGTGAGTAAGCAATTTAGTTTCAGTAGATTTAATTTGCAAGCGGGCTACCAAACCAACCACAGTTATTATAGTTATTTGAGCTATCAATTTCATTTTCTTTCCTTTGCTTTTCAAAATATCAATCCATTCGCAACCTGGCAAACACCCAAACCGGCCTTCTCCCTCAGAAGATATGGTCGCCTTTATGTTGGTTCATCACTACATAGTGTGTACTCGCATACGGAACCCTACAAGCTTCAACAAAATTTTCATGTTGGGCTAGCCGCTGTAAATACACAATATGGGGCCCTCGTACAAAGGGTTTTTGTGCAATACGGTATTAATTTGAACTATTTCCGCTCCAATACACCAAGTATTTTTCCAATGTTGCAATTGGGTTTCAATGTAAATTTGATTGATTTGAACAGACTCCTGAAATGACAATTGAAATCATGTAAATCGCACAACCAAGAAACCAACCAAGCTGGTATAATGAACAAATCGTATAGGATAAAATTGCTTTTTCATTGTCTATGGATATTTCTGTTTTGTTCGGCATGTCAACCCAATAAATTGCCCGAAATTAAAAACAAGGAAATAAATAAGCACATCAATGATAATAAATTGAGCGATTCGCCACATGATGATGCGCAGGCTAAAACCGAATTTGATTCCATAGGTATTATCGAGAAAGATCAAAGTAATATTTACCACAACTATCTCAATATTAGGCTCGTGGATAGCCTACGCTTTAAAAAACCACATGCGAGTTGCGTGAATGATTCAACCATTAAAATTCCATTCAAAATAAGCGAAAGATACACTATGGAGCAACCACGTTTCGGATTGCTTGATTTCAACTTAGATGGCTTTAACGATTTGTTTTTTGAATACTATGGCTTAAATGGAACGGGGTTAAAGAACACGGTTGATGTATATTTTTATGATAAAAATTTGGATGAATTTTCTGATAGTTGTTGGCAATTAAAAAATCCGGCCTTTTATCCTGAATTGGGGATAATTACAGAATATTCTTATGGTTTAGGTGGCGGCACTGCTGCAAAATATAAACTGGAAAATGGAAGGATAACCCCCATCGAAATTATTGACATTGCAATTCAACAGCTATCTGAAGGGCAATTAACTGTTGAGTATAGTTACTCGTTTCCCAACCGGAATGAATCATTGGTTTTTTATGATAATAGGGTTCGCCTGCCCCAAGAGTATGACTACCGGGCAATTATAGATAAATAAGGAGCCTGACTTAAGTAAAGTTGTCTCAGAGTATTTTAGAACCATGAATGAAAACATCGACTAGAAGTTTCACACCTGCTTGTTTTATTCTATCGCCAACATACCACAGACCAATTTGCCGTATGTTTGGCAAAATCAATTTTTGGTGAGAACACATAAAAAACCATCCACCACCTCCCACCATTTCATTAATGCACTTGCTATTGCCTTCCTTTTGCTTGCAAGCTCAACTGCCTGCAAAAAAAGGGCAACGGTAGAAATGGTTGAAGAAAAGAGCCCTGAATTGAACCACGAGGATTCAGGCAAAATGGCCGCCTATTGTTTTTATGAGTTGGACGATAAAAATGCGCGTGCCGATTCAGCAGAAGTTATGAAATGGCTGAGACAAAAATCAAACGATATAGAGGCTAACAAGGATTTGGACAACCTTTTCGGGCATCATGGGGGCGGCCCCAACGGAGCTGAATGGAATCCGGCTACCAACCTCTATATAGCGGTATTTACACCGGGTGTGCAGGGCAGTGCTGGCAGCCACTTTCCTGCTTTGTACATTAATGGAAGTGCATATAAGACAGTGTTTTACAACATAAACAACCACTTGTATTGGTACAAAATCAGCCTTCATTTTTTGGAGCAACATACACAGGCAATTACACGCGCCGATATCAGAAACATGCATTCAGATGCGTATTTGAAGGCCGTTTCAACCGGAAAAATAATACCCGTAACAGATTTGAACTACGGCGAAATTCTCAGGTTTAAAATTGTGTGCGGAGCCGATACACTCAGCCAATTTTTTCATTGCGCCTATGGCGAGTAGGCTCAATACCCATATTTGCCCGCGCCGGTGGCGGCATCTTGCCGGCTCTGTACAATGAGTTTTTTGCTTTTGGTTTCATAAGCCAATAAATGGCCTTTATTTTTTTGCTTGTCTATAGATATTCCGTTGTCGAGTGCTATAAATCCGTAGCTGCCCGCGTTTTCAATTACATCTGTAATAAATTCAAGGTCAAGTGGTGTGTGGCCGTGCACTATGGTTTTGCTTTTCGTTTGCTTTTTATCCGGTTTAAAATCGCGAATCCACATCATGGCCTGTTCATTTTCAAAGGGTTGTGCTTGGGTGAAATCAAAACCGGCATGTACGTACAAATGGTTTTCGTCTTCAATGTAGTGGTACATACTTTCTATCAAATCATAATAAACGGTATCGATTTCCACCATTTTTTTGGCGCCAAAACTCTGCAAGGTAGTGTCGCCGCCCATGTTTATCCAGCTTCGCTTGGTGTAGTCGCGTTTTATAAATTTTAAAAAGCCGGTGTTTTCCTGCTCTTCCACATAGCTTTTATGCATCAGGTCGTCGTGGTTGCCGCGCACCAGCAGCAGGTCAACACCTTCTTTTCTATAGCGCATTATAGCATCAAACACCCCTTTTGAGTCGGGTCCGCGATCCACCAAATCGCCGAGCAAAATCACGCGATCTGTAGCCGAAGGAGCTATTTTTTGCATGACGGTTTCAAAAGTTTTGGCATAGCCGTGTATGTCGCCAATCACCCAGGTTTGGCCGTCGTTGGGTTTCAGTTCCAAATGTTTTACATGGCTCATAAGTAAATGTAGCAAGACTGCAAAGAAACAAATACAGGAGCAATGCATCAAAAATATTGTTGCCTCCTGAATTATAGCGTGTGTGTTATACATAGCGGCATCTCACTTTGCAGCATGGAAACTTCTTGGTTACCAAAGCAGATCTCACATAACTTCATAATTAAATGAATGAGTATGTTATTTACTTATAATTCCCGGGATTTCTAAGGAAATTCCCCGGAAGGTCATCACAATTCAACATCAGATATTTGAACCATGATTCATTCATCAACTAACTGATTAATAGCTCTGATCATATAGTCGGCAAGATCAATTAATCAGAAAAATGATGGCCATCACACAATGCTCAAAAAAATGAGTTTGGACGAGTACTTTAAGTCAACAAGGTTGCTATATCGTACAGCGAAAGTTCAATGAATAAAATTGAGATAATATGATGAATGGGTAGCAGGCTGATTACTTGACAGATAGCCGGAACTCTGTTGTGTAAAAGGCCGAGAGATCAAATTTTTTACTAATAGCTCTTTTTATGCATTTAAATATGCCAGGGGATGGTATATCCATATTCTTCCTGAGAAAGGGCATAAAATCTAAAATCATGAAAAAATATCTTTTTTCTTTTACATGGCCTTTTATTGCTGTTTTGTTTATTGGTATAAGTAGCTCCGGGCCTTCTGGTAAGTTAATGAATGGCCCACACATAGACACCTGCAACGTTGTTGATATGACTATGGACACGGGATTTGATTGTTGTGGTGGAGACGAGGAAGACCCAATAGGTTTTATATCATTAGTTGATCAAAACCTCGATCCTATCGGTGGTGCTGCAGTTGAAGTATTTGATAATTTGACTTCAATTTCGGTGGGAGGAACTTTTGCAGATAGTAACGGCGATTTTGCAATTCAGGTAAATCCTGGTTGGTATTATTTCGGTGTTACACCTGTGGGAGGAAGTGTTCAATATACTTCGGCATATCATTTTTATCAAAGTGATACAACCTTTACCATTCAGTTGGTTTTGTAGAATTGCTCGGTTTGGAGTAGTTAAAGGGGGCAGTACGCCCCCTTTATTTATTCAATATTATGCTCACTTTTAAACCGGATTTACTCTCAAATAATAGTTTAGCGTCTAACTGAGAAGCCAGGCCTGTGAGGATTGCCATGCCTACAGATGTTGACTGTGGAAGGATATTATCTTTGAAACCAATTCCATTGTCTTTTATTTCAATAATAAAGTCTTCATTTTTTGACAAGATCACTTCCAGTGATGGTGATTTTACTTCAGCGAATGCATGCTTAACTGCATTTGTAATTATTTCATTAACCATCATGCCAAGTGGAATTGCCTCATTCATTGGAAGACTTACTTTATCCAATTTCAACTCAAGGTCAATTTTGTTATTCCAGATACTTGCACTTATAATGCTTTGGCATAATTTCTCTACAAATGCAGTGAAGTCAACCTGAGATTTTCTTTCGGAGCCGGCCGGATCAAAAAGTTCTTCGTGAAGAAGGGCAATTGCATCTAATCGTTTTCTATGGTTTTCCAGTGCTTCAATAACATTAGAGTTACTTGCCATATCGACTTGAATGGCCAGAGAACCCGACAGGTTGCTTAAATTATTCTTTACTCTGTGATGAAGTTCTTTCAGGAGCTTTTTCTCTTGTTCTTTTAGTTGTCGTTCCTTTTTTACATTGCTTCTAAGAATATATACAAAAAGAGCCATTACAACAACCGCCAAAACCAAAACCAATATCCATAGTCGTTGGTTACTAACACGTGCAGTGCTCAGCTGTAGCCTCTCTTTTTCAACGAGCAGATTTTCCTTTGCTTCATTTAAATGGTATTTGATTTCAAGCTCTGAAAGGGCATGTTGTCTGACTTCGTCCAATATTTCTTCTCTTAAAGGCTCATATGATTCCATGTCTCGGAGAGCACCTTTCAAGTTGCTCAGATCTTCATATATATAGCTTCTTTGTCGGTAAGCAAGAGCCAACAAATCTTTACTGTCAATTTTCTGTGCAATGTTCAGTGCACTTTCAATGGTAAATAGTGCTGAGTCGGGTTTTCCGGCTAATAATTGTGTTTTTGCCAAATCAACTAAAACATAAGTGCATTGATCTGTTTGGCCTTCCGCATCGTGTAGTTTTCGGGCCATCCAAAGATATATAGAAGCACTATCTGTCTGGTCAAGGTCATAATAGAGTTTCCCCAACAGGTGATAGGAATAACCCAAATTATTATTGCTATTAATTTTTCTTTTGAGTCTAATGGAATTATTGATGAAGAATCTGGCAGAATCAGGTTTTCCCATGTCCATATATGTATGGCCTAAGTTGTTGTATGACGTTGCCATTATTGCGAAGTCATTCTCTGGTTTAACTATTTTCAGGCATTTGAAATGGTATCGCAGTGATTTGTCAAACTCTTTCAGTTCACGTTGAATATTTCCAAGCGCATCATATACTTTGGCTGTCCATTCCGGGTGCTTTAACTCTGACTGACGTTCTATCTCAAGAAATTCGTGAAAATATGAAGATGCCAAATCAAGGTTTGACATTTGTTTATGAGTTAATCCAATATTGTATATAACATTTAATAGGAATGCATCATTACTCCATTGATGTTGAGTAGATAAAATTCGTTCGTAGTACTCCAGTGCAATTTTATTTTTCTTTTGTTTTTGGTATATCTCTCCTGTGTGTGCCCAACCCAATGCCATCCAATATATGTTTTCTTGTTTTCTACCCAACTGCACTATCGTTTCTGCAATTTCAAGAGCGGGTGTATATTGTTTTTCTTCGATCAGTTTTCTTATGTTTTCCTGCTTTTTTTTAATGATTGAAAGGTCATTTATTTCCTGACCACTCAGTTGGCAGTTTGCCAGGATTAAGATTAACGGTAAAATGAGCACCTTTGGAATGTCTGCTATATTTTTTGGCTTAACCATTGTAAGCAAAGTTTAACTATGAAGTGTAATCATGGCGTGGTACATCAAAATGTTTGCAGTGTAGTTCATGCACAAAAATAAGGGATGCACAACGCAGACGAAATCAAGGCTACTTACTATTTGGTAGTGTCCATTGAATAAGCCAATTGCAATTGGCTCTCAAATTCAGGATAATCAGAAGCGGTGAACTCCTTTAATCAAAGAATAAGTGAAGGGTAGGGGAGATAAAACTATTCTGGCCTGTCAAAGAGTATTGGCGTTTTGCCTGCCTACAGATGTGTCGCGACTCCATTGTCAAAAATATCCGATTGAATTTTGTAGTAAACAAAACCGAGACGTGAACAAGGAATATGAACCGCATAAAACATTATTTTACAGCGTTTTAAATTTTGTGGACAGATTGTTGTCGTATCTTTCTAACTTTGTTTTGGTTAAAAGCATTAGGTATGGTTTCTCCTGTTAGAATTCTTTTAGTTGAAGATGAGTTTTTGGTAGCTGCTGATATTACCAACAAGCTGTCACGGCTTGGCTATTCATCTGTTGATGTTGCCGACAGTGCGGGTTTAGCTTTTGATGCTATAAGGAAAAGGTTACCTGATTTGATTTTGATGGATATTGAAATAAAAGGTGATAAAAATGGTATTGAAACTGCAAAAGAGATAAAGGAACAATGGAACATTCCTATTGTTTTTCTTACCCATTTAGATAATATTGAAACATTCAATAAGGCAAAAGAATCAAGGCCGTTTGCTTATCTGACCAAACCAGTGTCTAATCTTAATTTGACTCAGGCTATTGAATTGGCAATGGATTACCACAACGATATGGTGGGTTCTATCAAAAAGGCAGAACATCTCTATGATGACTGTATCTTCTTAAAGTCTAAAGATACCTACGAAAAGGTAAGTATCTATGATGTTACCTGGATAGATGCCGATTCTTCTTACTGTGAAGTTCATACCGTTCATAAGACATATAGCCTGTCAATCAGCATGGCAAAGTTTATGAGGCAAATAGAGTCTCACTCAATAAACCATAGGTTAAGACAAATACACAAAAGCCATATTGTAAATCTTGACCATATCACAGGGTTGGATGGCAATAGAGTAATGATAGGCGCTGACAAAATTGATATCGGGAAAACTTATATTGAGTCAGTCAAGTCAATGTTCCCAACCATTTAGATGTCGTTCAGAAACAAATTTACGGCGTTTAGAAAATAGGTTTGCCCAAAGTTGGCATGTGTTTCATTTTGCGAACAAATGTTTACTCATGCCCAGTTTTTCAGTAAAGCAGATTTCTATTATCATTAAAATGGCGGCAGCAAAAGCCGGTACAGACCTTTCGAGGAGTGGTCTGCTTGAATTAGAAATGAAAATAAATGATGGTTATAAGCCAGAAGAAACGGAAATTAATCAGAGATACCTTGATGAGCATGTTGTAAAACCTATTGAGCGGGCATCTGATCCGAACTCGTCAACTATCTCCTTGGGGAAAGACAAAGTGGATAAGCTTTGCAATTATCTTGGATACGAGAATTTTAAAGATTTTAATGAATGGTTGTTAAAGGTGGAAAAATCTATTGTTTTATATCCAACAAACCAAGTGGTTGATGATTTTATACATATTATTTGCAATCCGGAAGATGAGAAATTTATTAATCCACAGGTAAAAAACTCTTTATACCAAGGACAGGAGCCGGAATTAAAGTTTGAGCTTATAGATTGTAAGGGTGGTTGCAATTTTAGAAAAATTGTTAAAGGCAAAAAGTGTTTGCTTATTCTTAACCAAGAATTTTTTATAAGTTCATTTTATGATCAATTGAAAGTGTTTTATGAGTTGGATAAAGATATTAACGCGCTGGTAATTCCACTGTGGTATGATGCTGATATTGATGAGCTAAAGTCAGTTTTTCCGGAGTTGCCACAAGAGCAAATAATAACTACTGAACATCTTGCACTTGCAATGCAATATATTTTAACTATAAACAAAGTGGGTGCAAAAATTACTGAAAACAGTACATCAAAAAACCATACTGTTATTGAAAACTCCGGAGCGGTTTTTCTGGGAAAGAACACTACTGTAAAAGGCAAGTACATTTCATCGAGAGATATGACTATAAATATTAATAATAAAGGAAATCAAGTATGAGTATAGAATATATACCAGGAGAAGAAATAATTACCCAATCTGAAAACAAACTGATAACATTAACCAACTTAAGGTTGAGGTATCATGACTCGTCATGGGGGCGTGCCCATGTAGTAAGCATGTTGCTTTCAAGGATGGCATCTATTACAGTGGCATATAAAAGTCGTCCCGCACTTCTATTAGTTCTTGTCGCCGGCATTTTCATTGCAAGTTATGGCGCATCTGAAAGGGAGGATTTTATTACCGCTGCCGGGCTATTAACGGGTATGACTGGATTATTGGCTTATTTTCTTACCAGAAGACATTATTTTACCATAGCTACAATGGGCGGAGATATTGTGAGGTTTCATACAACGCGCATGGGCAGGAAAAGGGTTATTGAATTTATAAATCAAGTTGAAAGAGCCGCACTTATAAATGACAAAGCCGATGCTTAAGTCACTATCAATATTTATCTTTTTGTGCGTGAGTGCTTGTTGCTCAAAAACAATTGAATCGGAAGATCCCCATTTTAAGGGCTCTCATGAGTGCATCTACGGAGAAAACGACAGAATAGGCTGTCAATGCAAGGACGGCACTTTTAGCAAAGCCACCGGAAGCGGGGCTTGTTCAGGGCATGGTGGGGTAGAAAAATGGTTGTGTAAATGAATGTTATGAAAAACCATATATTAATTATTACATTGATTTTTGTTGGCTTGGTGTTTTCAACACTGGCTCAAACCGCACAAAATTATTACGTTTCTGTTTCTTATGCAAAACTCAGGCAAAGGCCCACAGCCGATGCAGAAGCAAAGCGAACACTGAAACAGTACGATAACCTAATTGTCCTTCAGAAAGTTGAAAACGAATGGCTCAAAGTGTCATACGATCTTGATACAGGCTATATATTAGCAAACCAAGTATGTCTTGGTAAGGCAATATACCACACATATTACGTTAGGACCGGAGCTCAGTGCCGTGATGGATCTAGCAGTTCATCAACAGGCAGCGGAACGTGCTCACATCATGGGGGAGTCGCTTATTGGCTCACTAATAAGAAAACATCTATTGAAATCCTAAAAGATTAATACCAATGAAAAGAAATTTGATTTTTTTCTTTATTGTGTCAATGCTTGCTTTTGTGGCATCTTGTCAAACTGATGATGAGCCTAACTTAGTACTCTCTAAAATGCAGATTAATAAAATATCAGTAGCTGGGTTTCCCAACACCAATAATGGCAAGGATTGGGACATATGGTCAAGTTACCCTGATATCTATGTTGCTATTGTGCTTAATGGTAATAGATTTTATACCAGTGAATACTATGATGAGTGTGTAAACTCCAATACCTATAATTACATCAGGAATTTGCCTGTATATGTAGATAATTACTCATTGCAACATAGTATAGGTTTATGGGACTATGACAGTACCAGTGGTGATGAATACATGGGAGGTTATCTGTTTACGCCAAAGGACTATGAAGGAAAGAGGGAGATTACTCTGCGGAATGATAGTAGCGAAATCGTACTAGTTTTAAGTGTGGAATGGAATTATAAAGAGATATGAATCTACCTTTCAGAAGGAAAATTACGCCGTTCGGAAAATTAAGTTCCTTTTGATCTGTCACATGTGAATTTTTGAGCGAAAAATCATGAAAGTTAAAAATATTAATGGAACATCACAGAATAAGTGTAATTGTGGCAGTTGGCTCCAGCATTGGAGAAATTACAGTAACCAAACCGCAACAATATGTAGAGCAAGTGGATGTTTCCGGTCCGACCTTGTCGGCGCACATGTACAGAAAGATGAGACCTATGACGACAACTGGTACATTGTACCATTCTGCAATGTACACAACCGAGCATCTGGAAGCGTAGAACTGGTTCCAGGTACTAACCTTGTTTCCGCTAATAAAAGTAAAACTTGTAAAAAATAAACTATTATGAAATCAAAAGGCGTAGCTTACTTGCTTTGGTTCCTACTTGGAGCTTTTTCCCTACATAGATTTTACCTCGGAAAAATTGGAAGTGGGATACTCTATCTTATAACATTTCAGCTCTTCGGAATCGGGTGGATAATCGACTTATTTATCTTAAGTAGCATGGTAGATAATTACAATTTAATGCATGGATACATAGGACCAGGTAAAATGAATCAAACCCCAAATGTAATAGTAAATTTAACAACATCACCGACAGGAAATAATAAGGATTATCAATAAAAATCCTCATTTATTTGAATATATCAAATCAAAGCTTACAATATGGAAGAAGCACTGAAAGCCTTAAGCCAGAAAATTGAAGAATACAAAGCCAACATCCAAACCGAAGAAGCTACCAAAACAGCCTTTGTTTTGCCCTTTATAGCCCTTTTGGGATATGATGTATTTAACCCTGATGAAGTTCAACCTGAATTTACAGCAGATATTGGCACAAAAAAGGGTGAAAAAGTGGATTATGCTTTACTTCAAGATGGAAATCCAATACTAATAATAGAATGCAAATACTGGGAAGAGAACTTGGAAGCCCATAATAGCCAATTGTATCGCTATTTTGCAGTTACCCAATCCAGATTCGCTTTATTGACTAATGGTGTCAAATATCTTTTCTTTTCAGACTTGGAAAATGACAATAAAATGGATGCCCGTCCATTTCTTGAAGTTGACCTAGAACATCTCAAAGATTCTGATATTCAAGAATTGGCTAAGTTTCACAAATCAAGCTTTGATGTCAATACCATTATTGACGCTGCCGGGAACATGAAATATACCAAATCGCTGCGCAAATTGTTGGAAGACGAGTTTTCGAATCCATCTGAAGAGTTTACCAGATTTTTGGCCAAACAAGTATATACCGGAAAGGTCACGTCTAAGCTGGTTGAACAGTTTTCAAATTTTATAAAAAAAGCCATCTCACAGCATATTAATGAAATCATAAACGATAGACTCAAAAAGGCACTTAAAAAGGAAACTGATGAACAAAAGGAACAGTCAGAACCAGATAATCAAAATGATTCAAAAATCATAACAACTGAAGAAGAAATAGAAGGTTTCAATATTGTAAAAGCTATTGTTTGTAAAGTGATTGACTCGGAGCGAGTTTTTGCAAGAGATACCCAATCTTATTTTGGAGTACTACTTGACAACACAAACCGCAAACCGATTTGCAGATTACATTTCAATTCAAAAAACAAATACATTGGACTGTTTGATAATGAAAAGACGGAAAACAGAATCCAGATTAATAGGCCCAGCGACATATATAACTTTTCAGAACATTTGATAGAAACAACCAAATACTATGATGCAAAAAGTTAATTTACTAATTCTTTTTTCGGTATTGTGGCAATCTGTACTAGCGCTTGATCCAATTGTTGTTGCAAGCCTACACATTAAAGTATCAGGGCTTACATCGGAAAAGCTGTATTACGGATTTGCGAAAGGAGATCAGGTAAACGTCAGTCTAAGTGTAGAGGACCGTAAAGACCTGAAGGAAATTGAGATCTACCAATATCCCGACTATTCGCTTTTTATAGATTATGAAACCACAAATTCTACCTTTACATTTACGCCGGTTGAAACAGGTATTTACTTGATTCGTCTTTATAATGCCAATGTTGCAAAACGGGTTTGCCAACTAAGCATTACCCGCACACCTGCTCATGATAGCCTTAGTTCCTTCAATCCACAAGTGTACTGGAGAACTGAGCATGATTCTTCATTTTATACTGTACAGGAAAAGTATCTGGTTGAAAAAAAGTACATTACGAAAAGCGTACAGGCTCCACAATATTTCTACATCAATAGCGGTAGTAATAGTTTGTTTAAAGGTGGTTCATCCAGAATAACCATTCCCGTTGAATTACCCGCGGGCACTGTTGAATGGTACTATACATTTTCTGCGGATAGAGATGAACAACAGATAAAAAAAACTACTGGTGGATTAAATCTGGTAGGTGAGCTTACCAGCGCCCTGGACCAAACAGGGTCATTAGGTTTTGCGCTTAGCATGTTGACAACACCCCCGGGAGGAAATGTATGTGATATATATCTTCTTGATTTCAATAATTCACGCATGTTTGAGCAAAAGGTTGACAATAATGGTGGAACTTTTTATTACAAAACAATAGGTTCCAGACAAAATATTAAATCAGGAGTTGTTAAAATTACCGATTTGAACTCTGGAATATTTTACATTGGCATTAAAAATCCGGATCGTTTGTATGGTATTAACGTAACGATTGAAGTTGCAGCCGTTATTTTGGAAGAAACCTGGGCTGTGAGAGACGTTAAAAAAGTTATTGTTACTTCACACGAAGTGCCATATTTATCACATTGAGCTGGCTGTGACGTGTTGCTCACCTCTTTCAGAAAGAAAAAGTTGCCATTCAGAAAGTGAATTTCTATACCAAACCAAATGAGCAAATCTTGCATCAAATTTTTAAATCAAGTACAATGAGTAGAAACAAAACAGTAAGTGGCCTATCCTTTAGCGAAAGCCAAAAAGATGCTGTTTGGGAAAAGGGAACTCCAATTCCCGGCAAAGATCCAAATGTAGAGCGCATGGACACATGTGGAGTCAGGATTATTCGCACTAACCACGGTAGGGAATTGGTGACAGGATGGGAAATTGACCACATAAAACCCAGAGCCAAGGGAGGAGATGATAACATTTCTAACCTGCAGCCACTTCAGTGGGAAAACAACCGTCACAAAGGAGATGACTATCCCAATTGGACTTGTAAATATGGTCATAGATAGTGGGTAAGGCTAATCATAGTATAGCTGGTAGATTTATCGCACTTCGCGATATGATTGTCAATTACAAATCAGGCTGGGTAACTGTTGCTTTTGGTACCCTCCTGTTTGTTTTGGTTCTGTGTATTGTATTTGCCGTGCCTTGTCCTACCCGCGCGCAGTACAGTGTTTTGCGCATTGCACTTGCCGCGGGTATTTCAGGGATGTCAATTGGGTTATTGGTATTTATTAAAAATGAAAATTGGGTACCTCTTAAGTTGTTATGGATGTTGGGTACTTTTAGTCTTGCATATTTAACCAACCCCGCATCTTTGGTATTGAGCGATGACTGCCAGTTTAATTATGATTTCATTGAAGGCTACGTTGTTCTTTCCGGTGAACCAGTGGTTGGCGCTGAGCTAAGCCTGTCAGAATATGACCAGATATCTACAACAAACAACTCAGGTTCATTTTTTCTTCCTTTTTATCGAAACAGAGACAGTGATAGCCGCAATGTGAAAGTACACTGGGGTAGTTATGATACTTTGGTAAATTTACAGAATGCTGAGCCCGGGAAAACAGTTCGTATTGAGATTCCTAAAGAAATCGCTTTTCCAAATCAAGTCAGAATTAATAAAATTATTCGAGGCCGCATAAATCAGTGCCTGGAGTGGATTAATGCCCAGCACAAGGGGCTGATGGATGCCTATCCGCATACCCAAGAAGTTACCATAAATCATTTGATTCGCAGCTGTGTTCCATACGAGAAAACAGCTAAGTACCAGCGCAACTATTATTCTTTTTCCAATGGTATAGAGGAAATACAGTTTAAAAAGAATTTGACAACGGCGGGTATTGTTCCTGGCGATTATCAGTTGGAAAGCTCATTTAAGCTGGATTTGTTTAAGGCATTTTTGTTTGAGGAGCAAACAGAATTAGCAGATTATCATGTCAGTTACGGGTTGATTAATCGTAAAGTGCCGAATTTCAAAGTTGAGGATGTACAGCCACGAGAGGATGGGACGTGTATAGTTATTGTTGAATATGATGATCCTGTCCAGTACCTGTTTGTTTCAAGAAACTACAACAAGCTTGAAGATAAGCAGCGCAAAAAGAGAATGGAGTTTTATGGTTTGAAACCAATAGAACAGTTAATCCTGCAGCGGAATTCGGGCCAATGGGAACTCCAAGCAGTTGAATAAGCATGCAATGGGGTACCTTTTTACATCAGTACATAATTTCCACTTCCAAACCACTGTGGTTTCTAATGTTCAGCACGCGGTTGTTGCTCAGTAGCAAATACTGTCCTTTTATGCCCACCAAACGGCCTTCCACTTCGTTTATTTTTTCCAGGTTTATGCTGTTTACTTTGGTGGGAAACTGCAAAACCGGATACTCAAACTCATATATGGTGTTGTTGTCGGTGTAGAACTCTTCAAATTCGGGGGGAAACATTTCCAGGGCTTCCTCCTTTTCGGCCACGGGATCCAAGGCTTCGTCCACCTCGTTTTTGAGCATGCTGCGCCAGTTGGTTTTGTCTTTATAATATTCTTTCATGGCCACTTCTATTTGCCCCGCTATTTGCCTGTAGGGCGTCTCGGCCAAAATTATCGCCTTCCAGGCACCCTGATCTATCCATCGCGTGGGTATTTGGTCCACACGGGTCACACCCACTTTGGTGCAGTCGGTAAAAGCCAAATACACAATATGCGGTTGGTTGTGGTTTTTTTCTTCCCATGCGGCATCGCGGCCCTTACCCAAGTGGGCTTCGCACAGTTCGGGCCGCACAATGCATTCGGCATTCATGGGGCTGTTCATAAAACATTTGTAGCAAAAACCCTGTCCAAACGATTTTTTGGTCACATTGCCGCACGATACGCAGTGTATGGTGCCGGTGTAGCGAAGCGAAATTTCCTGCCCCAGCAGCTTGTTCATGTCAATGCTTTCCTCGCCCAACAGCAGGCTGTATTCTATGGGTTTGGCATAGCGGGTTTTCATCTTACTTAAATCACCGGTTGGCATAGGCTTTTGTTTTTGTGTCAAATCCTGCCACAATGTTACCATCGCAAAGGCGCAACCACCAAGATTTATTCGTCACTATTTGCACTTGTTTTCATCGTTTAAATTGCTGTTGAAAGGCCTTGTATTTTATGCATTATGGCTCAATTGAAATGGAAAACATATAAACCCTTCATTTTGTTGAATGCCGCAGGATGGCCAAAACAATTAACCAATTTGAAAAGTAGAGATGCCAAACATGGGCTATTTCTTGCCAACACTGCCTATTTTTGGCTGCGACACCAAACACACGCATCCCGCATAAAAGAGCCATTTTCATGAACTTGAGAAAAATAACATCCTTGTGGTTTACCGTTTTGTTTAGCGCCTTCGTAGCTTCGCCTGCATTTGCCCAGCGTGCCATGAAAGTGCGCTTTGTGGCCGACCAGCAACCCTTGTTGGTTCAAAATGCCGATACCTCGGTTTTGGGCTTTGCCGGTGGCTTGCAATCGCCTTATTTTGGCAATATAGATCTTGACAACGATGGGGTGGAAGAGCTTGTGGCTTGGGACGTTTTTAACGACCGAAAAATGGTGTACCAACGCAGCGGAACTGCCGGCAACTACCACTACATTTTGCAAAAAGACCTTGAAGAAGTTCTGCCCCGTATGGCGGCTTTTTCGCTGTTTCTTGATGTGGATGGCGATGGCCTTACGGATGTGGTAACCGGCGAAGACAAACTACGCGTTTTTTTCAATGCATCCAGCGATTCGGTACGGTTTAGCGCGCCGGGCAAGGTATTGAAATACCAAACACCCGATGGCGACGAACCCATAGTTTTTCAGATTGGCGAGCAACCCACTATGGCCGATATTGATGGCGATGGCCGACCCGACGTGTTGGTGTTTGACAACAACGGCCAACGCGTTATTTATTATAGAAATATTAGCAAAGGCAAATCGTTGCTATTTGAAGAAGTAACTACCAAATGGGGCTTTTTTATTGAAAATGGCCTCAATTTCGATATTTCGCTGGGTGCGGCAAAAAAAGCACATCCCGGAAGCCGCTTACTCGCCCTTGACCAAAACGGCGATGGCGATGTGGATTTATTCGTTTCTGATTTGTCATCGCCCAACGCCTATTTTTTGGAAAATGGCCGCGCCGATAATAACCTGAAGGTGGACAGCATGGTTACTTTATATACCGAGTATCCGGTCAACAATCCCATTGAAATTACCTATTTCCCATCGTTCAGCTTGGCCGATGTGAATTTTGATGGCGAAAAAGACCTTATTTGCTCCAATACAAGCAGCTCGCCGGTGCTCAATGGCCTTGTGTGGCTCTATACCAATGGCCCGCAACCTTATTATGATTTTGAACTGAGCAACAAATACTTTTTACAAGACCAAATGATAGATTTGGGCGCAAGTGCATCGCCCGCCGTTTTTGATTATGATGGCGATGGCGATGAAGATTTGCTGGTAGCCGGGGTTAACCATTTGAGCGACAATGTTTTTTCGTTGCAGGTGGTGGGTCTTTCGCTTTATATAAATACACCCGCAAATGGCCGGGCGGTTTTTACACTGGCCGATGATGATTTTCTGCAACTTAAAAATGATGAATACGGCTTGCTCAATCCGCATTTTGGCGATATTGACAATGATGGTGTGGCCGACTTGCTATTGGGCACCGACAAGGGCGAGATTTATTATTATAAAAACAATGCAAAAGCGGGAGCAGCTTTCAATTTCAGCACAAATGCCACCAAAATTGAAGGGCTTGATGTGGGTACCAACGCCGCCCCCTGTTTGTTTGATGTAGATGGCGATGGTATTAATGATTTGATTGTCGGCGAATTGTCGGGCAACCTGAATTATTACAAAGGTGGGGCAGGTGTTACCTTTACCTTGAAAACAGAGAACTGGGGACATGTAAAAACCAATACCTTTTATTATACCTACACCAAAGACGGGAATGGAAACATAATAGACAGCACAAAAAACTACCTGAGTGTGGGCGGTTCGCACCCTACCATTGGCGATATAGACAACGATGGAAAAACCGATCTGATGGTGGGTTCTGCATGGGGCAAAATGTACTTTTATCCGGCTATTGATGTCAACGCTACTTATTTTATTCCCGATGCCTTTTGGTACCACAACCAATATTATAATGCCAATTTTGCCAAAGACCTGGGCGAATACATAAAACCGGTTTTTTGCGACTTGAATGGCGATGGAAAAACCGACTTACTCACCGGAACGTTCAATGGCGGATTGGAAGTGTTTGGCACAGACTCCGTGATGGTGGGCGTAGCCGAAGTACCTGCCGTACAACGAAACATCAGCCTGTTTCCCAATCCATCGCAGAGTTTGGTTCATATTAGAAATGAAAGCAATTTTCCCACAGAAATTACCGTGTACAATATGCAGGGAAAATTGGTAGAAAAGCGGCAACTCATGGCTGCGCAAACCGCTACAATGGCTTTCAACAGCGGTATTTATTTGCTTTCGGCCCGTAGCGGTGGCAAAGTTGAAACCTTCAAATTCGTAGTGAATTAGGCCGGAACAGCGGCTGCTAAAAACCAATGGTTTACATATTTCCTGAACCAAAACCACGGTTTGGGCGTATTTGTGGGCTGATATGTCGTTGTTCAACTGGTTTATACAATTGGTGTCAAAAAAACACCTCATGCTGGCGGTTTATGTCGTATTGGTAGTGGCGGGTGCTTACATGGCTACCCAACTCAAATTTGACCATAAGCGCGAGCGGTTTTTTCCGGCTGATGATGAGGATTTGGCTTTTACCGCTTATTATTTTAACCAAATTGAAAAAGGCGATATTTTTATCCTCACCGGTCTTGAGTTCGGGCAATCGGTGCTCAATAGTGGCAACCTTCAATTGATTGATAGTGTGGTTACACAAATCAAATCGCTTGATTTGGTGGAAGATGCACTGGCTATAACCAACTACAAAACCTTGAAAAAAGCGGGCCCTACATACTATATGGCTCCGCTGCTTTCGGCTGAGAATAAAACCTACCGGCAGCGCGATAGTGTGGCCATGGCGCAAAACCCTTATGTGCTCCACAACCTTGTTTCCAGCGATTTTAAATGCGCCAATATTTTGGTGAAAACCAAGGTGATAGATACGCAACAGGAAGCCGATGAAATTTACCACGGTTTGCGCCGTATATTAGAGTCGCACGGTGGGCTCCATTTTCATTTGGCCGGTTTTCCCGTTATGCAAAGCGTTACTGTAAGTCAGTTGCAGTTCGAGATGCAGTTTTACGTCACGCTTTCCGGCTGTTTGCTCATTATTATTTTGTTGGTTGTATATCGGTCGTTGCGCGGTTTGTTGGTTCCGGTGGTTTCGCTTATTGGCGGTATGGCTTTGTTTTTTGGCTATTTAGCGCTTACCGGGCAAACCCTTGACCTCATGAGTTCTTTGTTTCCCATACTCATGCTCATTTTTGTAATGGCCGATGTGGTGCACCTGCAAACCCATTACCTTGATGAATTGAACCGGGGCAAAAATCCCATTGAAGCCATGCGCCTCACTATGAAAGAAATTGGTATGGCCCTGTTTCTCACTTCGTTTACCACGGCGGTGGGTTTTGGCACGCTTTCCACTTCGCGCATTGATGCCATCAGGTACTTTGGTCTCAATGCGGCGGCAGGTGTGGCCATTGCTTTTGCTGTGGTCATGTTGTTCTCTTCATCCTTATTATTATTTTTCACTAAAAACAAATCACAAACCAATAATGATGTCAATAATTGGAGCGGATTTTTGGAAGGCTTATACCGCTTCAACAAAACCAATTTTAAGCTCATTTCAGCTACTGTCTTGGTGGTTATCGCTTTGTCGTTGTGGGGCATAAGCCGCATTAGTACCAATGCTTTTATTAAAGGCGATATACCCAAGGATGCGCAACTAAAAGGCGATTTCGATTTTTTTGAGCAAAAATTTGGCGGGGTTCGAACCTTCGAAATGGCAGCTATTCCAGCCGAAGGACACAGCATCACCGATCCGGAAGTTTTGCTTGAAATGGCAAAGTTTGAAAAATATATTGCAGACAGTCAAGGTATAAACAACGTGAACTCGCCCACCACTCCTTACCGCTTGCTGCAACATTCCTACCACCGCGGTCGCCGGGCTTATGATTTGCCTTCCGACGTTTTGACCCTGAAGAAATACAACCTGTTGCTGAAACAAGTACCCGCACAAAACCTTAAAAACCTGATGAATGAGGATAAAAGCCTGGGCAGAATTTCGGGCCGGCAAGCCGACAGCGGATCCACTTACCACGAAAAGCAGATGAAAACCATAGCGCGTTGGGTAGCTGATAATATGGATGAACAGGTGCTGGAATTGAAACCTGCGGGCACCACACTCATGTACGACAAAAACCACGAATACCTGCGCAAAAGCCTTTTCAAATCACTGGGCTTGGCTTTTTTAATTGTGGGCTTGCTGTTTGCCCTGCTTTTCAAAGACTACCGCATGTTGTTGGTCAGCATTATTCCCAATGTAATTCCCATGCTTATTGCCGCTGCCGCCATGGGTTTTCTCGATATAAAATTGCAAGCCATTACCTCTATTTTCTTTGCCATTTCGTTTGGCATTGCGGTTGACGATACCATACATTTCTTAACCCGCTACAAATTGGAGCGAAGAAAAGGCAAAACGGTGGACAAAGCCATCAGACAAACCATGCTCATCAGCGGCAAGGCCATTATTATTACTTCTATTATTTTGGTGGTTTCTTTCATATCCCTCACTTTTTCCAATTTCAACGGAACCTATTATATAGGAGTTTTGGTGAGCATTACCCTCGCCTCCGCACTATTTGCCGATATTTTTGTGCTGCCACAGTTGCTTTATCTCATCAACCGAAAACGAAAGGACAAGTAGTAGGTATATGAAATTTTGATGGTTCTATAATTTTACTCTCTTGATTGTGCTTGTTAAATGGCAAAATGGACTATCAAACCAGCAAACAGCCCCGTAATGACGTCTTCAGAATTCCATGATTTATTCAAATATGTAGACTGGTTTTTTAATACAATCAGGACGGCTCTTTTTCTTTTTAGTGGAGAAATAATTGAAATTCCGCCCGGAACAAAAAGCTGTATGATCTCGTCTTGACGAGAGAGTTTTTTTTGTTCAGGAATTTCGGTTGTTTCGGAGCGTTAAGAAAAGAAAACAAGCCTTGACTTTTTGGTACTTTTTGGTCAAGCAAAAAGTACAAGAAAGGAGCAAAGTGCACAACTTTTATTCGGTAAGCTCAAATTTTAATTGATAAAACGCCATACAATATTCCGAAAGGCTTTTTTCATCTCGCAGATATTCAGAACATTCGATGTTAATTTCAAGACCTTGATTTTGTCATCATCTGATTATCGTATATAATTATTATGAGGAAATGCTATTAAGCAAATGAGCAGACTGCCGGGCAAGGCAAGTCCCAGTTTTAGCATCACAAGATGCAACACTGTTGAAATTTCAACTCTATTGAAATGAAAATCAATTTTTTATACGCGCAATATGGCCATTAGTTTTGCCCCATGCACAAGCACGCAACACATAACCATCAGCACGGGCACCAACACGACAATAGCTTGGGTTGGGTGTTTGTGCTCAATGTGGCATTTACCATAGCTGAGTTTGTTGGTTCTTATTTCACCAATTCCATTGCCATTTTTTCTGATGCCCTACACGATGCCGGCGATTCTGTAACCATTTTAGTAGCGGTTTTGCTTGAGCGCTTATCAACCAAAAAAGCCAATGCACGCTATACCTACGGCTATCGTCGCTACACCATAGTGTCGGCGCTATTGGTTTCGCTTATTCTTATCTCGGGTTCTGTTATTATAGTTTACAATGGGGTAGAAAGGTTGCAAGACCCACAGCCGGTTCACTTCAAAGGCATGTTGCTGCTGGCCATTATTGGTGTATTGGTAAATGGTGGAGCGGCTTTTAAACTGCTAAAAGGTAAAAAAGGGGTAAACCAACGCGCCATAAAACTGCATTTGCTCGAAGACACATTGGGCTGGGTGGCCGTGCTTTTGGGAGCGGTGGTAATAAAATTTACCGGGTTCTTTATTATTGATCCCATTTTATCATTGGGCATTGCCTTGTTTATAGCCTACAATGCGGGTAAAAATATCATACAGATATTAAAAATATTATTGCAACGAACACCGGTTTCAACCAACCAAAAGGCACTAAGAGATGCCTTGAAAAACCATGAAGCGGTAGCGGGCGTACACGACCTGCATTTATGGACACTTGATGGTGAAAAGCACATTGCTTCCGTCCACATTAGAGTTGATAAAAATTATGATTTAACGGAGCTGACTGCTTTAAAATCTGAATTAAAAGAACTTATTGCGGAGTTTGGCATTGGCCACACCACCATAGAATTTGATAAAAATGATGCTGCATGCGATTTTGAAGATTGCAACTGAGCAATTCGATGGAGCTCACGAAGTTTTGGCCGAAAATATCAGTAGTACAGACTAAGTTGGTTAATATTGCTGCCAAAAAGCCATTATTGCACATAAGCGCATATATTCTCTGGTAGTACTACTTGTTCTGAGCCTGCAATTATTGGCCGCTGAAGATTCCGTAAGAATAAACCAATTGAACCTGCGAATTAAACAAGCTATTCGCAACCATGATACTTGGGTAAGTGACAGTCTTAAATGGCTTGGAAAACAGGAGCTTAGTGTGGCTCAAAGCGCCATTTTTCATAGCAACCGCGCAGCAAATTTTCTTGGCAAAAAGGCTTATGACAAATCGCTGCAAATATTGGACAGCCTGCTAAATAACGACGAGCCAACAAGCCCGGCAATGCCCCGCGTGCAATTAATTTTCATGAAGGGCCGTGTGCTCAACTATAGCGGCAAGCCAAATGGCGCAAAGCGTGTTTTCAAGCACGCAATAGCCGTGGCTCAGGAAAACGGATATTTTTTGATTAAGGGCAAAAGTTATTATAATCTGGGGCGCATATACGAAGACCAAGGGGTTTACGACTCCTCAATAACCTGCTACGAAAATGCCGAGGAGCCACTTTTAAAAAGTAACAGCCACTACCTGGGGCCGCTTTACAAATCGATAGGCATAGTTTATAGAAAGCTGGGCTTAAACTCCGAAGCCATAGCGCAATACGCAAAGGCACTCAACTACTACAGCGAAAAGAAGGATACAAGCGGACAAGCTTCAGTTTGCAACAGTATGGGCATTATTGCCATAATAGACCACCGCTATAGCAAAGCGCAAGATTATTTTGAACAGGCACTTTTTTTTGATAAACTCTGCGAGCCAAAGGAACGAATAACATTGAATATTTATAACAACCTGGGAATTTTGTACACCAAAAAGGGAGTTTATGATTCAGCAAGTTATTTTTTGAAAGAAGCCATTCATTTGGCAAAGGCCGAAGGCAACAAACTTGAATTGGGAAAAGAATACGCAAACCTGGGTTTTGCCAGCAAGAAAAGCGGTGAATTTGATGCTTCAAAAAAATACTATTTCCATTCAATTGGTCTTAAAAAAGAGCTGCAAACAGGCAGCAACAGCTTGGTGCAAGCCTATGCCGGTTTGGCCGATTTATACACCCAAACCGATGCTCTTGATTCGGCTGCTTATTATTTTAAGAAGGTAAACAGCCTGATAAGAAAACAAAACAACCCAAGCGAAGCGATTACTTACTACGAAGGCATGCTGGAATTGCATAGGAAAAAGGGCTTGTTTAAAGAAGCCCTGCTCTACTCCGATAGCCTGAACATGCTCAAGGAGAAAGTAGAAAGCAAGGAAAAGAACGAGCTTTTGGCCAACTACAGTTTGTTGTTTGATTCGCGGGCCGATAAGCTGCAAAACGAAATACTGAAACACCATGTAGAACTTGAACAACAACGCAACGAAAGTGCCGAAAGGGAAGTGGCCTACCAACAAAGGCTGTTTATTGCCAGCATTATAGTAATAGTGCTTGTGATAGCCCTGCTGCTGAAGGTAATAATAGACCGTAAAAAATTGCGCACACTCAATGACCAATTGCAAGTAGCCAATACGCGTTTGAACCAAAGCCTCAACGACAATAAATCGCTGATGGGCGTGGTGGCACATGATTTAAAAACCCCTTTTAGTCAGCTTGAAGGTCTTATGAGCCTGCTTACTGATTCGCCAAACCTTGATGAAAAACAGCAGCAATATATTGCTCTCATGAGTCAGGTGGTGGATGCGGGCAACAAGTTGGTGCACAATCTATTGCTGGCCAACCGCGCCGAAACGGTGGAAGTGAGCAAGCAAAAAATAATAGTAAAAGAACTCTTTGATACGCTTGATAATAAGTTTGAATCGCACCTGAAGAAAAAGGCGATTTCTTTTGAAATTTCTTGCGACCCTGGATTGGAAATAAGCTCAGACAAGGCCATACTGAGCCGTATTTTGGAAAACCTGCTTTCCAATGCGGTTAAGTTTAGCAACGAGCACTCACGCGTGTGGTTGCAGGCCGTTAAGGAGAAAAACCGAACAGTGATAAGCGTAGCCGACGAAGGGCCGGGCATCAGCGAAAAAGAGTTGCCATTGTTATTTAAACGGTACCAAAAACTCAGTGCCAAACCCACAAAAGGCGAATCTTCAACCGGCTTGGGTTTGTACATAGTTCGCAGCCTTTGCGATCAGCTTGAAATAGGCATCAATGTAGAAAGCGAATTGGGAAAAGGCACCACCTTTTATCTTTATATATACTAAGCCAAAGTACCTGCTACTCTTTCTTTGACTTGGTGAGCGGCGGATTTTTCATCACAAAACGCTTTTCGTCTATTAGTTTCAGCAAGTCAAACGAGCTGATGATGCCTACCAATTTGCCTTCGTGCGTAACCACAAGATGGTGCACATGGTGTTTCAACATTATTTTGGCCGCTACATCCACATTGTTGTAGGCGGGTATTTGGTACAAATGCGACTCGTGCAGTAAGGTGCTTATGGGCGATTGGTTGTTGAGAACCTGACTAAAATCGTTGCTCGTAATGATGCCAAGTGGTTCATTTTGCGGGTTCACCACCGGTACCGCGCTTATTTTGTTGGTTTTCATTACGTTTTTTACGTGCTCTATGCTCTTATGCGGGCTGGTAACAATCACATTTGTTGCCATAAGGTCCGAAACTTTTACATTCATTTTTTCGGTTTTAGGCGGTTAAGTTATTCCAAATGAAATTGCTGAAATATGACGCAGGTTATCGAACGAACATATTTTATTTCACCTGCGGAGCGGTCTCTATTTTATGAGCTGTTTTTTTATTTTTTCCAATAGCTCGGAACCTTTAAATGGTTTGGTTATAAAATCGTTGATACCCGCTTCAATAAGTTCGTTACGGGTGCTTTCCATGGCATCGGCGGTAAGTGCAATCACGGGTATTTTCAGGGTTTTGCGTAATTCTCTTGTGGCTGTAATGCCATCCATTTCGGGCATTTGCACATCCATAAGCACCAGGTCAAATTCGTTTTTGCTGCATTCGTCCAATACTTCAAGGCCATTGTTGGCCATGGTCAGGTCCAGGTTCCACTGTGTTACCAATTGCTTTAAATACATTTGGTTTATGGGGTTGTCTTCGGCTACCAAAATGCGCGCTCCCGCTATTTCGTTGGTCATTTCGGTCTCTACCGTTTCGCGTTCCACCAGGGCAGCATTGCCGGGCAGGTAGGGCAGGCTCACCAAAAAAGTTGAGCCTTCGCCTTCGGTACTTTGCACTTCTATTTGGCCCTTCATCATTTCAACCAATCTTTTGGTTATGGCGAGGCCAAGGCCGGTTCCCCCGAATTTGCGGGTAATATTGCCCTGAGCCTGTGTAAAATTTTCGAAAATGTGCTGCAATTTGTCGGGCGCAATACCAATGCCTGTATCAGTTACTTCAAAACAAATTTCGTCGGCATAGGTGGTTACAAACAGGCTTACTGCGCCTTCTGCCGTAAACTTGATGGCATTGCCCACCAGGTTTACCAATATTTGGTTGAGCCTGAACGGATCGCCTTTCAGGTATTGCGGCACGCTTGGGTCTATGAGTATTTTAAAGTAAATGCCTTTTTGTTTGGCCCTGAAATGGAAGGTTTTCTGCAAGAGCGAAATGCGTTCGTGCAGGTCAAAATCTATGTTTTCGAAATTGAGTTTGCCGGCTTCAATTTTCGAAAAATCAAGTATGTCGTTTATTATAACCAACATGTTGTCGGCTGAGTATTTGATGGCCTTCAGGTTTTCGGTTTGTTGCTTGGTAAAATCATTTTTGAGCAACAAATCGGTAAGGCCCATAATGGCATTCATGGGGGTGCGTATTTCGTGGCTCATGTTGCTCAAAAACTCCGACTTGGCCACAGCGGCCTGTTCGGCATATTTTTTGGCTTCAAGCAATTCGCGTTCGGCGGTTTTGCGGTCGGTTATGTCGATGGCGGTACCCAATATTTCCACCACTTTTCCTTCTTCATTGCGCTTAAAGGGGGTATCTCTTGCCAAAAGCCACACCCAGTGGCCGGTCTTCGATTTCAACTTGAATTCGCTTTCCACTATTTCGCCATCTTTGGCTTCGTGCCGCATTTTCAGGTAGTGCTGCCTGGTGCTTTCAATGTCCTGAGGGTCTAATATTTTTGAAAATAATTGCGGACCCAGTGCCGCCACTTCTTCTTCATTATACCCCAGTATTTGTACTATTTGGTTGTTGTGGTAAATGTTGGTGCCTTGTTCCAAATCGTTTACATAAATAATATTGGGCGATGAGAGCACTATTTTTTGGATAAAAGCATCTTTTTCGCGCAGCTCTTTTTGGGCCTTTTCTTTTTCGGCTTCCAAGTCTATATGGCGCTCTATGGCTCTTATGTTTTTGCCCAGCTTTTCGGCACTTACCTCCGATTTTGGAAAATAATCAAAGGCACCGCTTTTCATCATTTCCACGGCCAGTTTTTCATCGCCTTGCGAGGTGAGCACTGAAACGGGAATTTTTGGGTATTTTTCTTTTATTATTTTCAGCAACTCAAGGCCGTCAATTCCGGGCAGTTGGTAGTCAACAAATGCGCAGTGAAAGGGCTTGTTTTCCAGCAGTTGCAGCGCTTCTTCGGCATAATTGCAAGAGGTAAGTTGGTGGTTGATTTGGGCGCGTTTCAGTGCGCGGGCAAAGGCCATGATGTCTATTTCATCATCGTCAACCAATAATATATGTAGGGCATTGTGTGGCATTGTGTGGGCTGCTTGGGTTTAGTCGGGGTATTCGCAAAGGGTCCAATAGTTGTTGAGCGTTGAAACTGCCTGTATGAACCGCTCCATAGAAAGTGGCTTGAGAATATAACCCGCCACATTGAGGTTGTAAGCTTCTACTTTATCAGAGTCTTCGTTGCTTGTGGTCATTACAAAAACCGATAACCTGTTGAAATGTGGATGTTGGCGTATTTCTTTGAGAAACTCTATGCCACCCATCATGGGCATGTTCAGGTCGAGCAAAACGATGCGCGGCATTAAACCTTCGTGGTAGGCTTCTTCCAAAAATTCAAGGGCTTCAATTCCATTACTCGCCACGTAAAGCGGGTTCGATATGTTGTTTTTCTTAAAGGCGCGGCGCACGTTCATCACATCCACTTCATCGTCTTCTACCAGCAAAATAGTGAGGGGAGTAGTCATATTCTTTTTTATTTTACGAATTTAATCAATCAATTTTCATATTTCAGGCCGCGTTTTCGGTTTTAGGCCACGAAAAATAGAAGGTGGTTCCTTCTTTTTCTACGGATTCGAGCCATATTTTACCGCCTTTTTCTTCTACAATTTTCTTTATTATAGACAAACCAACGCCGGTACTTTCAAATTGGTCGCGGGCTTGCAGGGTTTGGAAAATCACAAATATTTTGTCAAAGTACTTTTTATTTATTCCGGGGCCATTATCAGCCACACTGAAAATTATTTTATCTTCCTCATATCGGTAATCTATTTTGATATGGGTTTGGGCTTTGTCGTTGTATTTGATAGCGTTTGACACCAGGTTGGCAAATACTTGCTCCAGGGCTACTTTCTCGGTATATAGAGTGGGAATATCATGCGGCAACTCAAAAGTGATGGCGTCAGATGTTTTCAACGAATCGCACATTTCGGTAAGCAGCAGGTTCACATCCACTTGTTGGTTGTTGGTTTTTATCCTGCCTGCGCGTGAGTACTGCAAAATGCCGTTTATGAGACCTTCCATGCGCAATACCCTGCCTCTGAGTAAGGTAAACTGACCTTTCAGATCTTCGTTCATACATTCTTCAAGGTCTTCTTCTATCCATGTAGAAAGGTTGTTTATAGCCCGCAATGGTGCTTTCAGGTCGTGCGATACCACGTAGGCAAACTGGTCTAGCTCGGCATTTATTTTTTCAAGGTTGCTTGTATATTCTATGAGTTTTGCTTCGGCTTCGGCCTGTTGTGTAATGTCGTAATTGAGCCCCACCATGCGCGTGGGTTTGCCTTGGCTATCGCAAAAAACCTTGGCATTAGCTTTTATTATTTTGGGCTGTCCGTTTTTGGTTTTTATCCTGAAACTAGCATCCAGCATTTTGCCTTGTGTTATGGAAAGTTGTACCGCTTCGTTTGTCTTTTCAAGGTCATCAGGTACCAGGCATTTTTCAAACGCATCGTAAGCACCGTTAAAATCTTCTTTTTTCACTTCGAATAAATCATACATCGAGGCGTCCCAAATCAATTTGTTGGCTTCTATATCCCAGTCAAAAATGCCAATACTAAGCGATGAGGTGGCAAGTTTGAGGCGTTCTTCGCTTTCTATTATTTTTTGCTGAGCGCGTTTAATTTCGGTTACGTTGCGGCTTATTCCCACCAGGCCTTTTGCCTTTCCGTTCTTGTCAAAAAGCGGTGATTTGGTGGTTTCGAGCAACATTTTTTCACCTTCATGGCCCGTGATCTCGGATTCTATATGGGTGTTTTTTCCACTTTTCAGGCATTGCGCATCGTCGTCTATCACCATTTGTGCTACGGTTTCGGAATGTATATCACGATCGCTTTTTCCTATGATTTCCTCAGGTGTTTTATTAAAAAATCCGGCAAAGGCTTTGTTGACAAGCTCGTAGTTGCCGCTTACATTTTTATAAAATATAAAGTCAGGAATATTATTAATAACGGCACTTAGCTTGGCTTCTGACTCTACTATTAGTTGTTCTTGTTTTTTTCTATCGCTTATTTCATTTTCTACGGCTATAAAACCGGTCAATTGGCCCACCTCATTAAGAAGTGGATCAATGTGTAGCTCAAGCCAATATTCGCGTCCGCTCTTGCTGTAGTTTATTATTTCGCAATAAATAGATTTTTTGCCCGACAAAGCTTCCGCTATCTTCTTCACGGTTTCGGCACTAGTGTTGGGGCCTTGTAAAAAGCTGCCGGGTTTTTTGCCTTTTATCTCTTCAAGCTTGTATTCTGTTAGTTTTTCAAAGGCTTGGTTTACCCAGGTTATTTCGCCCGCCGCATTGGTAAGTACCATCACATTGCGCGTTTTTTGTACAATGAGCGCCAGTTTTTCATTTTCTTTTTGGGTAAGGTAGTTAGATGTAATGTCTGATATAGAGCCAGAAATTCCAATAATTTCATCACTTTCGGAAATAACACGTGCGGTTATTTGTACCCAAACTATGTTGTTTTGACGGGTAACAAAGCGCATGATTTGCTGACAGCTTGTTTTTTGGCCAAGTATTACCGGCGCAAAACTTTCTTTGATAAATTGTAAATCGTCGGCAAAAACATAATTGAAAATGCGGCTGCCCAAAGATTCGGATATGGTATAACCGGTTATTTTTTCCCAGGCCTTGTTCAGATAGGTCCAGTTGCCCTCGGTGTCGAGCTGAAAAATGACTTCTGAAATGGAATCTGCCACCATTTTGAGGCGGTTGGCCATTTGTGCGGCCTCGCGGGTTTTTTCTTCTGCCACTTTTTGCAGCTCCTTATTGGCTTTAAAAAGCTCTTTTGAACTTTCTTCCAATATATGTTCTGTCCGTTTCAGGTCGGCATCAAACTCTATGTAGGCTTGGTTTACCGATACCAACAGGTCGCGGTAGTTTTCGCAGCCTTCTTCTATGCCTTGTGGAAGAAATTTTTTCACTTGCCTTTTCAGCAGTCGGTGGCTTATAGACGGGTCCATGTCTTCTTTTACTTGGTATTATATTTCGGTAAGGGTGGTAATGGTCATGGTTTGGTTGTGTAGCTCGCATTGTTTGCCGTGGTTGGCAAAGGGCGCCAGTTCGCCATACGAGTAAAAACCGGCAATGGTGGGGCGGCCCAGCACTTCCGATACCACTTCCACTTCTTCTTCAACCAATTGTTTCAGCACCAATTTTCGGCCAACACAACTTACCAAAATCGCCAATTTCGCATGGTGGTTGTGGCCGTTAGCCGCTATGGTGGCTGCTTCTTCGGCGCCGTTTATCAATCGGTCGGCGTTTGCTTTCATGAGCCTTACAAACGAACCTTGTGGAATATCGCCGGCAAAGGTGAGGCTCTTTTCCTGCTCGTTGATGCCCAAAATGGTACGCACCAGCGGCTCGCGGTCTTCGGTTACGCGCATGCTGAGGGGAAAAAGCAAACCACTTGCGGGCAGTTGGTCGGCTTGCGTGCCTAAAAACGATTTGTACAAATCAAGTGCGGGTTGGCCATCTATTTCATACAGAATATTGCCATCCGATTTGGTTACCAATCTATCAACGCCAAAGCTGTCCCAGCCACCACGCGAGGCAAAGCCTACGTTCAATTTTTCGCCATAGAGGCCAATGGCAACTATATGGCGACTGAGCAATTGCAAATCGTTGCTCAAGATGCCGGTTTGGGCAAAATTGGGTCCATCGCCGGCAAGCCCGCCGGTTACTTGTACATGGTTGGGCAGCTCTTCATCAAGTCCGCGAACCAGCTCTGTACCATTTACAAAAAGGCCGTCTGAAAAAACCAAAACGTGTTTTAAGCCACTGTGATTTAGCGATTTGGCCAAGCGATGTCCTGCTTCTCTGCTGGGGTTCGGGCTGTCGTCAAGTGGGGCAATGGCATATTGCAGTTTCGATTTTTCAAACTCAACGGCGGTTACTACCAAGCTGTGATCCGATACTTTCTCAGCCGCAATTTCGCCGGCAGTGGTACAGCCGGTTATGATGGCTTCAGGAAATTGCTGCCGCAAGGAGGCAAGAGAGGCGTTCTTTTCAAGGAGGGTTTTGTCGCCGAAAACGAGAATCAAACCGGGATTGATAGAGAATTCGAGCTTGTTGGTGCTGCTTGAGTTTAGGACCATTTGTTCTGTTTTCATGCTACTTTTCTATTTAGAGTGCTCCAAATATGTTGTCTTGCATTTGGACAAAGGGGGCTATTGGTCGAAAACTCCTGTAATAGCTTTTTTGTGTTTGCAGCCCGGTTGGGTAAAGCTGTAGCTGTGTAGGAGGAAACTATTTTTTAGAACTGCTCTGACGGAAATAGGAAAATTTATTTTCACCTCAACCTTACATATTATCAATTATTTGTGGTGATTTGCGGCTTAAATGCATAAGTATGAGAAAGGTATTGTTTGTATGTTGTTTGTTGGGCACGGCTTTGTTGGCTACTTCATGTTTGGGAAATCTGTTTGGCAATGCCGACAACTACATGAGTGCTACCGTTGATGGCACAGCGGTGGAATGGTCGGCATCAGGAATTACAGCTATTTACAACCAAAACACTGACGCCACCATTGTTACCGGTTTAAAAACATCGGGCTTGCAAAACCTGGAGCAAATGGTGGTAACTATAAAAGGCCTTAGCGGCGAAGGAACTTATAAGGTTGACGACGTTTCGGGCAACATATTGGGTTACCAAAAAACGGAATCTTCAAACGCGGTGGAGTCATACTGCACTGACGGGACCATAGAAATAAGCAAGTACAAAAACGATTGGGTGGAAGGTACTTTTTCGGGTACTTTTCTCGATGCCAACAACCGTACGTTCTCGGTTTCGGACGGCAAGTTTGGCGCGGGAATTAAGTAGTTTGTATTTGGAAAAACCAATCATTGGCTTTCGCTTGGCCCTATGAACCCTTAGGGCGCCGGCCTGAGTTGGCTTGATTTTTCATAGCAAAAACGCCGGCTTAAGAGTCTGACAATTTGTAGGCTCTTTAGCCGGCGTTTTACATTTCATTGATACTTGTGTCAGCAGGTTTCGCTGTCGGCGTTGGGGTTTGGAAAGTTGTCGCTTTCATCTTCGTTGTCGCGTGGCTTGAGACAGGCAAAATCTTTTTCAACCAAAATGTAAAGCTGCTCGCCGTTTTGCAAAGGCTGGTAGTGTTCTAGGCTTACTTCCTCGTCTGATGTTGCCCATTTTTCAGCGCTTTCATAGGGTACTTCTACCGACAGGGTGTTGTTGGTAAGGTCGGCTTTCATGCTTTCCACTTCGGCCATGTGCAGTTGGTACACAAGTTCGGTGCTGCCAAAAGATATGCGGTCAAAGCAAATTTCGGTTTCTGCAAATTGTGCCACTTCGCTTTGCGTAAGTCGCAGCCGTATGGAGTTACCTTTTATTCTCAATTTCATAACTAAAATATTAGTTCATTATTATTTTTTCCTTATTGCTGTAAATGTTGAATCTGTTGTTGCGCAAAAAACCCACAAGGCAAATACCGGTTTGCTGTGCGGTGGCTACCGCAAGGCTCGATGGTGCTCCCACGGCGGCTATAACCGGAACACCGGCCATGGCTGCTTTTTGCACAAGCTCAAAGCTAATACGCCCGCTCAAGAGTAAAACTGATTTTTGTGGAATTGTGTCAATTTTATTTTCGGCCAAACAAGCGCCTATCAGTTTGTCAAGGGCATTGTGCCGGCCCACGTCTTCGCGCAGCAATTGCAGCTCGCCCTCAAAATCAAAGAGAGCACAAGCGTGTATGCCGCCGGTGTATTCAAATACCGATTGTTTTTGTCTTAGTTTTTGTGGCAACTCATTAAAAACTGCTGCTTTTACCAATTGACTTTCGCGGCTAACCAAGCGACATTGCTGGTGCTGCAGGGCTTCAATGGAGGCTTTGCCGCACACGCCACAACTGCTAGTGGTGTAGAAATTTCGTTGTAGCTTTTGCAAATCGACCGCCACATCGGGTTTCAGATCCACAATTACAATATTGTCAATGGCTTCGGGGGTTTCGGGCTCGCTGCAATAGCGTATTTGCTCTACCGCCTCCATGCCGCTAATGATGCCTTCGGAATAGAGAAAACCCAGCGCAAGTTCAAAATCATGGCCCGGCGTTCTCATGGTTATTGAAATGGATTTTTTGCTTCTTTCTTCGCCTTTGCCCGATGCCAGCCGTATCTCCAAGGGTTCTTCTACCGAAAGCAAATCGGGGCTTTCGCTCCAGTTGCCTTCCTGTACTTTAAGAATATGGGTTTGCGATACGCTGCTTTTCATGGTTACTTGGTTTTTCGGGCGGCCATAATGCCGTCGCGCACGGGAATGATTACATTTTCAAAATCAGGATGTTCTTGTACTTTGCGGTTAAACAAACGCAGGCCTTCGGTGTCTTTGTCGGTTTTGTTGGGGTCAATTATTTTGCCGCTCCACAGCACATTGTCGCCAAGCAACAAACCGCCTTTTGCCATTTTGGGTGCAATAAGGTCGAAATAGTTGGGATAATTTACTTTGTCGGCATCAATAAACACCAGATCGAAAGGAGCGTGCAGCGTGGGAATTATTTCAAGCGCATTGCCAATAAGCAATTTGGTTTGCGGCCATATTCCGGCTTTTTTCCAATAGCGTTCTATCATTTCGCTTCGCTCGGGATTTATTTCAATAGAGTATAGCGTGCCACCGGCCGCCAAACCTTCGGCCAGGCACAAACCTGAGTAGCCGGTAAAAGTGCCCACTTCCAATATGTTTTGTGGTTTTATCAGCTGCGAAAACAAGCGCAAAACCTGCCCCTGCACATGGCCCGAAACCATTTGCGGCATGGTAACCTTCAGGTGGGTTTCGCGCCACAAGTCGTGCATCAGCGGTGGTTCTTGTCCGCTGTGTTGGTCTATGTATTCTTGCAGTGCCTGTGGTAGTAGTTCCATAATTTATTTTTCGCTTTGGCTCAAATACACAAGGGTACTCAGCCTGTTTTGGTCCAGCACTTCGTTGGCCACTTCAAGTAGCTCATCGGCAGTTACTTTTTCTATGGCTTCAAAAATCTCGGTGATGGTGTATATGCGGTTGAAGTTGATGAT
>WGNN01000142.1 GCA_016124515.1 bacterium | reverse complement strand
GTATGACACACATTTTTCAGAATTAGAAAAATCACGATTATTTAAAACATCATTGATAAACCCTTCAAGACATTTGTTTTTTTGTACGCATCCCGATATAATAAAAGCTAAAAAAAAACCTTCTAAGATTAGATACCGCATTTCATATTATTTAATCATCATCTTCTTCGTCATAACCGAAGCGACTGGTTAGATGCAAATTAAGCCATTCTTCCATTCCCACAACAATTTTATTAATTTCATCTACAGTGTCACAAACAAACGGTGTATCACCATGATAATCAACGTGCAATTAAGGGGTCACATCCCAAAACTTCTTGTAGCTGAGTCGGGGTAGTTTGATTTAACTACGTGACATAAAGCACGAGCTACTACCTGTCCAGGTTTTGCGGTAAGCTCGCGCTACCGAGGATCCAAAATCTTTAATTTAAAAACTACTGTATCTCGATATACATATAGTGTGTCAACTCCCTTCTTCTTCACTACTGAATCATTTATTTTTAGAAAATTATATATATTATCTGGATATATTTCTTTTAAATCGACACTCGCCTGATATTTTCTCTTATCATGAGCCAATTGAAAATATGCCACCTTAGAATGAACAGTATAAGATACCCTTCCAGAGTATTCACTGTTTACATTTGTAAGATCATAATCACCACCTCCTTTTCGGGATACATATTTGCTGGTAAAGACCAATGCCAAAACACAACACCCAATAAAAACTTTCCATTTATAGTTACTCATGATCTTACTTCATTTAGTCAATAGGAATCAAATGCCATATTCAATATCCTGAAGGTTTACTGAAGCATTGTCATATACCACTACCCATTTGTTTTGGGCCTGCAAGGCGACATTTAATGATAGAAATAAAATGGCTACCGTAAATTTTCTCATGTTTTTTTTGACAAAAGAAGATAAATTTTTCTTCTTTGGCCAAAAATATCGGGAGTAAAGTTGAAAATTTGAAGATTTGAAAATGGGTTGGATTCCTTTACCGCTTCCCGATTTCAAAACCCCAACAAATCCCACCGTCATTGCGGACTTGATCCGCAATCTTTTGAGTTGAAATACGAAATGATGTGTTGATGTGCTGATTTGCTGATGCGGTGATGATTTGAAAATGATGGGATTTTCTTGTCTCGTTTCCAACGAGATTCGCGAGTTCCCCATCCGAAAAGCCCCAAAGGGGCGACACAATCCAGCATAGGGTGTAGCCCTATGAAAAGACACGGGACAATCATTCATCATCCATCATTTCCAGAGTACATGTAGCCACTCGGCAGGAGCTGAGCACCAAGGTGGGTTTCCTTTACGTCATTGCGGACTTGATCCGCAATCTTTTGAGTTGAAAAAACATGAGAAGAACCTATTAATAATAGACCAGAGCTGTCAGGGTTCAAACCCCTGACAGAGCTATTTGAAAACGAAAATCCGCAATAAATACCAATTCATTCGCCAATAAATAAAACGCATGGTATGCGGTATCAGGGGCGGGTGAAATCATAGTTATTACCCTCTTCGCAAGTTTTTGGAAACTCCTATTTGTAACGCTACGAGCGCCTCGGAGTGGCTTCTCCTAAAACCGTTGCAGCAAAAAAGGTTAGTCCTTTTTAAAGGATAGCACTTGTGGGCCATCAGTAGTTTCTACCACCAAAGCATACATGCCTTGTTGCAGAGCCGAAACATCAATGCCCATCTTTGATGATACCTGCGCGTTTATCTTTCCTCGTAGGAGTTCCTTTCCGGTAAAATCATATATGGTCCAACCATTTATTTTGGTAGAATTATTTCCCAATTGCAAGAAAACAGCAGTTGTGCTGGGGTTTGGGTAGAGGAAAACTATTGCTTTTGCTTCGATGGGAGCAACGTCCATTCCGGTTACTGCCTTGCTGGTAATAAACTGCGCGCCACTGTAGGTTCCTTGCCATGTAGCCAATTTGTAGATGCTTAGTACCGGATAAGACAAGCCTTTCACATACCACATGTATTGGTCATTTTCGTAGGGAAGAGTCCCGGCAGCAGTAGAAGTGTCGTAATACTGTTGGAAAGTGTGTACCCGCATGGCGTTTTTGTAGGTATCAATTGGAGTTATCAAAGTTCCGTATCCATCCACTTTTACTTTTGATATTCCCTTGCGTGTAAACTGAACACCATTTACAAATGAAGCTTCCCAAGTATCTGAATATTCACCATTATATTCCAATGGAAAATGTAACATGTCCTCAGGATCTGAATAAGTGAATTTTACATTTGTTGATGTTACAATTCCCAAAAGGCTTTGGGCACCTGAGCTGTAATTCATAAAACTATAATTGCCAAAATTGTAAATTGATACATTTGATGTTGAGAAATCCGTGGAATAGCTGGTGGATTTAGGATCAACCATTTTCACCGGGTAGCCTTTCGTGAGTGTTGCTCCGGAAAAATTCCATGTCACATGCTCTCCGGAGTCGCCGGGGCTTTGGTATATGGTGGGTTTTAGGTTAAAAGTATCGCCAATTTTTGGCATGATGTCGTTTAAGGAAATGGTAGGCTGGGTATAGGCTATTGATGTGATTACCAATAAAAAAAGAGTAAATGTACCTTTCATAGTATAATTTTTAGAAATTGGGTTAGCTGCAAATGTAGTCCAAAACCCAATTATTTCAGGCCATAATAAAGCACTTATTGGCCATAGCAATTGGTTGAAGTGGCATTTTTATTAGCAATAAATGTTTCTTTTATAGCCGGGGGTTGCTGATTTTGCCATTAGAAGCATCAGCGTCCTTTTTCTGAAAATAATACCAAAAGGCTGATACTCGCTGCTGCATCGGGCGGGCTATGAGGTTCACTCGGGGCCACTTTTAATTGAGCAAAGTGCTATGGCAAACTGAAATTGGCTTCTGATTTCCGGTTACTGCCACCTACTCTTTCAGCCTTTTTTAGTTTTTCCTTTTCAAATATTAACACCCTTTCGCCGCACTTTTGAGCGCGGTTGTAGGTTTGCAAATTGCATGGCAACCATTTATTTCTATAGCACATGGCTTATACACTAATTGAAGATATACACGAAGAGGCCGGAAACCTCATCATTCCCTATTCAAAATACAGGCTGCACAATGGCCTTACCGTTATCATTCACATCGACAATACCAGCCCGCTCGTACATGTAGATGTAAGTTACCACGTGGGCTCGGGCCGCGAAGAGATTGGTAAGTCGGGTTTTGCCCACTTCTTTGAGCACATGATGTTTGAAGGCTCAAAACACGTAGCCAACAACTTGCATTTCAAGTATATATCGGAAGCGGGCGGCACCATGAATGGCAGCACCAACCGCGACCGCACCAACTACTACGAAACCCTGCCCAAAAACCAACTTGAACTCGCGCTGTGGTTAGAGAGTGACAGTATGGGATTTTTGCTCGATGCCGTAACACAGGAGGGATTCGAAAACCAGCGCTCCGTTATCAAAAATGAAAAGTCGCAACGCTACGAAAACCAACCTTATGGCATGCTGGGGCAGATAACCCAAGAAAACTTTTATCCCGAAAACCATCCTTACTCATGGACCACCATTGGCTACACCGAAGACCTTGACCGTGTGACCATCAATGACCTGAAGGAGTTTTTTGCCACTTGGTACGGACCCAACAATGCCGTACTTACCATAGGCGGCGATGTTGATGTGGAAGAAACCATAAAAATGGTGGACCAGTATTTTGGTAGCATTCCCACCGGACCTGAAGTAAATAAGTCTGTTTTTGAGCCATTCAAAATAGACCAAACGCGCTACGTTTCGTTTCAAGACAAAGTGCGGTTTCCTATGTTGCAAATTACCCTGCCTACCGTACCGGTTTACCATCCACACGAAGCAGCTCTTGATATATTGGCCGACATTTTGGGCAATGGCAAAAACTCATTGCTCTACAAGGCTTTTGTGAAAACCAGAAAGGCCGTGCAGGTTTATGCAAGCAACTATTGCTACGAAGGTTCAGGAGAGTTCAGAATTGGCCTGTTTGCCTACCCCAACCAATCATTGGCCGCTCTTGAAAAAGAAGTATATGAAATATTGCAACAATTTGCCACACAGGGTATTGACGCCGCTGAAGTGGAGCGCACAAGGGCCAAGTATTACTCGCAAATACTGTATTCGCTCGAAAGTGTAAAGAATAAGGTGAGCCGCTTGTCTGCCTACCACTTATTTGCCCCGGCCACCAACTTTGCGCAGCAAGACATAGCACGCTACCGAAACCTGGGTACTGCCGAGGTGATGGATGCTTTTGAGCAATATATTTACAACAAGCCATCGGTCAACATCAGCTTTTATGATGAAGCGCACAAAGAACTGTTGCCTGCGCCCGACAACCACCATTTTGAACGCAAAGGCCTGGAACGCATCAGGCATGCGGTGGGCGAGGTAGCGCAACCACTTATAAAGGATACTTTTAACCGAGCCGATAAACCAGCAGCAGGAGCAGTACCCGTGGTGCAGGTGCCACACATGTACCAAAAAAACTTTGTGAACGGCTTGCAGCTTATGGGCAGCAGCAACCACAAAAGCCCTACCGTAGCCATCACCCTCAGTTTCAAGGCCGGTAGCATTACCGATCCGGCAGGGCAGGCAGGCAGGGCCACTTTCTACAGCCGTATGTTCACCGAATCGGTAGGAAGCCTGAGCGCCGAAGACATAAGCAACCAACTTGAAATGCTGGGTTCATCAATCAGTGCAAATGCCGGTAAAGAAAACTTCAATATCAATATCCGCAGCTTGCGCGAAAACCTGAGCCCTACACTCGTTTTGCTCAAGGAACTCATGAACCGCAATGGATTTGACGAAGAAGAATTGGAACGCAACCGCTTTGAGCATAAAGAGTTTCTTGCCTATCAAAAAGACGAGGTGGATGTGCTGGCCAACCGCACCTTTTACGAGAGTTTGTATGGCAAAAACCACCTGCTGGGCCGCTCTACAAGTGGTGCCATTGATGATACCGACAACCTGACGGCTGAGACGCTCTTGCAGTTTAAGGCAGCCTACCTCAACCCCGACAATTGTTTGTTGGTGGCAAGCGGCGCTATTGCCGAAGAAGAACTGCTGCACGAGTTGGATTTTCTTACCACACAGTGGAAGGGCAACAAAACCCTGCTGCCGCAAGTGGCTGAACCCCAATTTGCCACCGGCGGAACCATCATAGTGCGCCATAAGGAAAATGCGCCGCAATCAGAAATTCGCATTGGCTACCCGGCCATGCCCTATGATGCCACCGGACTTTTTTACCGGGCCGGCATTATGAACTACGCCTTGGGCTCGGCCTTCAACAGCCGCATCAACCTCAATTTGCGCGAAGACAAAGGATATACCTATGGCGCGCGCTCTTATTTTCAAGGTGGCAGGTACAACGGGCCTTTTATAGCCGCCGCTGCCGTAGCAGCCAATGTGACTGCCGATGCCGTGAAGGAGTTTTTGTTTGAGTTGAAAAATTACCGCGACCAAGGCATTCAGCCTGATGAGTTGGCCTTTACCAAAAGCAGCCTGCTCAACCGCGATGCACTCAAATATGAAACCAACAGCCAAATCAACCAATTTATGCTAAAAATGCTTGAATTTGGTTTAGTTAAGGATTATGTGGAAGAGCAAAAGCGAATATTGGCTAATATCGCCCTCGAAGAAGTGAACCAAATAGCCAACAAATGGCTGCCTGTAGAAAATATGGTGGTGGTAGTAGCCGGCGACAAAAACACCATAGTACCGCCGCTGCAGCAGCTCAACTTTGGTCCTTTGGTTATTATTGATGAATCTGTAACTGTGTAAACTGTATTTATGAGAATATTTTACTTTCTAATTGGGCTAACCGCACTAATTGCCACGGGTACTGTTCGGGCTCAGGAAGGTTTTTACGAACCTGTTGAGGTGAGCTATTCGCTCGAATATCCGGGCAATAATGAGCTGGTAGTGGTAGTGAAACTTGCTATAGAAGAAGGTTGGCACACCTATAGCCTTATGCAAGACAACCCTTATGGCCCGCTTGCCACGGTGCTCACCGTAAAAGACTCAAGTGTTTACAAAAAATCGGGCAAAGCCTATTCGCCATCAAAGCTGCATAAAGAGTATGAGCCCGCTTTTGAAATGGAAATAGAGTCGTATGAAAAGGAGGCAATTTTTAAACAAAATCTAAAACTAACCGGCAATACCAACGTGGTAAAAGGCATATTTGAATACCAAGTATGCAACAACGAGCGCTGCCTGCCGCCCTATTATTTGCCGTTTGAAATACCGGTAAAAAGCGGTTATTACCTGGCGCAGTCAACGCGTGCAGTAAACCATACCGCCACCGACCCCGAAGAGGCCATAGAATTTGGCACTGCCGAAACCGGCCACGACGAAGCCATAGAAGGAGAGATGCTCGACCCGGTTTCGTGGACATTTACCGCCCAAAACCTGGGCAACAACCTGGTGGAAATAACCGCCACACCCACCATGGACGAAGGTTGGCACCTGTACGCCGACCTGGGGCAGGATATACCGATTGCCACTACTTTCTGGATCAAAGATTCGCTTGACGGCTATGCCTACGAGCCACAGGGAAAGAACGAAGTTCACCCGGCTTTGGCGGCTGACGAAAAGCACATGGACGAAACATTTGGCGTAGAAGTAGCCTACCTGCGCAACAAGCACAGCCTGAAGCACCGCGTATTGCTCAAAAAAGGAATCAGCCGTATAAATGGCGCATTGGAATACCAAACCTGCGACGACCACCAATGCCTGCCACCAACTACCGTAGATTTTGTGGTGGAAGTAGATGAAAGCTGGTACGACCCCAATGCAGCAACACTGTCGAGCGGTGATGAGGCTGAGCAGGAAGAAGATTTGGCCAAAATTGGCTGGTGGGCCTTGTTTTTGCGCGGTTTTGGCGGTGGATTCATAGCCCTGCTTACACCCTGCGTATTCCCAATGATTCCCATGACGGTAAATTTCTTTATGAAACAATCGGGCAACCGCACCAAAGGAATAAGTAATGCCTTTCTGTATGGTTTGTCTATTATTTTTATTTACACTTCAATTGGTTTTGGCCTTACCAAAGGGCTTGGCTCCGATGTGATGAACCAAATGGCGAGCAGCATTACCATGAACATCCTGTTTTTTATTGTATTCATAATTTTTGGTATGTCGTTTTTGGGTGCATTCGAAATAAACCTGCCTACTTGGATTGTAAACAGCTCCGACAAACAAGCTGACAAAGGCGGACTCATAGGAATATTTTTTATGGCCTTCACCCTTGCCGTAGTATCGTTTTCGTGCACGGGGCCAATTATAGGTAGTTTGCTGGTATTAGCCGCACAGGGAGGCAACGATGCCGGTCCGCTGGCAGGCATGCTGGGCTTTTCCACCGCCTTGGCCTTACCTTTTACTTTGTTTGCCATTTTCCCCTCATGGCTGGCGGGCTTGCCCAAATCGGGCGGTTGGCTCAATTCTGTAAAAGTGGTATTGGGTCTATTGGAGTTTGCCCTAGCCATGAAATTCTTGAGCAATGTGGATCTTGCCTACCATTGGGAGCTGCTGAGCCGCGAAGTATTCATTTCTATATGGGTGGTTATATTCATCATTATCGGTTTTTACCTTATAGGAAAACTCAAATTCAGCCACGACTCTGATTTACCCTATATATCAGTGCCTCGCATATTGTTTTCCATTGTCGCCTTTGCGTTTGCCGTGTATTTGATACCGGGGCTTTGGGGTGCGCCGCTTAAACTTATGAGCGGACTTGCACCACCACGCGCTTATGTAGAAGACGTAAACTGGATGCGACGCGGTACCCAAGTGCAGGTAGCTGCGGTAAGTGTGGCACATGAAGGCGGTGAAGCACTGAGCAGTGGGGAAGATTGCCCCAACGGATTGCCTTGTACAAAAGACTATGCCGAAGCCCTGGCCTACGCCAAAAAAGTGAACAAACCCATTTTTGTTGATTTTACCGGCCATACCTGTGTGAATTGCAGGAAGATGGAAGAAAACACATGGAATGATCCTAAGATTGATAAAATTCTAAGAAACGACTATGTGGTGGTGTCTTTATATGTTGACGACAAAAAAATGCTTCCCAAAGAGGAGCAAAAAACAGTAGATTTATTTGGCAAGGATTTTAAAATACGCACCTATGGCAACAAGTGGACCTACATGCAGGCAAGTAAATACAAAACCAACTCGCAGCCCTATTACGTGCTGCTTTCGCCTGATGAGGAAGTGCTGGCCAAACCCAGAGGTTACACCCCTGATGTAGATGAGTATGAAGCCTTTTTGAAAAGTGGATTGGAAGCTTTGGCAAAAAAATAAGCCGCCCATTTACAACTTTACGACAAAACAAAAATCACCCGAACGGGTGATTTTTGTTTGTAGGCAATTGCCCATATTTGTTGAAACTTAAAACAACTCTTATGGCAAACCCTGTTGATTTTGCGGCATTTAGTTTTATGTATGAAACGACTACGCTGTATAATATTCAACTTTTTGTGACTTTGCCAAACGACTATGACTTGGTATTATTAACCCCCGATTGGAATGATGACCGTCATGCATAATCTTTCTTAAATAAAGCTTTGTATAAGTCACACTCACTATTTGTTTCTTGAAAGTGTACAAATAACAAAGTGTGAAGAATGAAGAGTTTTTTAATAAACCAGAATAAAAAAATTGCAAAATCGAAAATTGGTCAAACCAAAACACTAAATATGAAAAACATTTTTACAATCTTTTTAACTTGCGCATTAATAGCAGTTACATTTAACTTAAAAGCTCAATGCACAACAACAGAAACACTGGCATCAAACATCACGATTGATGTTACAAACAGTGCTTCGTTCACCTCGGTAATAAGCAATTCAGGGGGTACAAGTACAGTTAACATTAATAAAAACGTAGTTGTGCCCGCTGGCATAACACTCACAATTAAAGGAGCTCCGGGCAACATACTAAACGTAAGGTTCGTAGCTACTGCCGGAATTAAAGTACAACCGGGTGGCCTACTGATTATTGAGTATTGTGATGTTAGCGGGAATGGAAATTGCCCCGTCAACCCAACTTCATCGGTTACTACCTGGAATGGCATTTTTGTGAAAGGTGATCCGGACGAAGAGCAATACAGTTGGTACGACCTCACTAATGGCTGGGACCCTTACGCTGATCCCTTTGTGCCCGGTGGCACTTATAAATTAAATTCCGGTGGAACAGGCTTTGCGCATGGACGTGGACAGATTCGTTTTTCATCGTTTTCGGGCATATACACAGAAGGTAGTACAGGCGTTTCAGATGATAACAACGGCGTAACCCCTTATTTAAGAGAAGACTACTATGGCAATTACGCCATTAGATCAACTGAAGGTGGTATCCTGAATATTATTGACTGCGATTTCTCAGATGTAAAAACAGCCATATTAATAGACAACTACACGCAGTATCCAACAGGCGACCCTGAATCATCTTTAATGAATGGGTTTCAAATTGTTGATTGCCAATTTGATGTTTCATCGAGTCAAAGAAGTAATGTAAACGACTATCGTTTTTGCATTGAACTCTATGAAGCCCAAAAAGTAACCATTGAAGGTTGCGTTTTTAACTCAAACGGATCAGAAACCTGGAATACTGCAATGGAAACTGCCATTTATATGAAAAATTCCAGCCTATTGATGCATAAAAGCGGTAATTTTAGAAGATCACAGGATTTCTCAAGTGGAGAAACAACCTTAGGATGTCCTGAATACGGAACTGAAATGGACTGGACAGGTAAAGACACTACCCACCCCTGGCACACAAACTCGCCTCCAAAATGTGAGTTCAACAACTTCAACCGGGCGGTAGATGCCATTGGCGAATCAAGTACCGACCCCTTGCATACCCTGGCACTTGACGATGTAGAATTTAACAATACCTATTTCACTGTTCGGTGCGAACAAATGGTAGGGGTTACCATTTCGCGTTCAGATTTTAGTTTTGATGAAGCATCTGCCGGTTTTAGTGTAGTTGCTGAAAAACCATTGGGAAATTCAGATATACAGTGTAGGTTAGGCGATGAAGACAAAGTGGATATTACATTTGATCAGTGCAAGAATACACTGATAACAGAGTGTAATTTTTCTTCCAATTACAATGGGTTAGGCTCGCAAACCGGTAAAAATGTTTATATTCAATTACATGATTTGCCCAATGGCAATTTTTCAAACAATAACTACGAACTTATTTACAAAAACACTTTTAATCCTACCAATAACGGGGAAGATTTTGGGGTTTGGTTGAATAAAGAATCGGAAAAGGATAAAGCGGCACATGTTCTATTTAATTGCAATACCTTCCAATACTTAGACTGTGCAGTCTTTGTTGGAGACAAAAAAACCAAACTATGCGACCAATTTCATTACACAGACATTGGTGGCGGAATGGATGCTGCGGCTCAAAACACGTTTACATCGAATGATTGTGATTTTGACGCTTATTACCTATACGACGCAGGAACGGCAACTTATTACCGCTTAACATCAGAAGTGGCGCCTAATGACTGTGAAGCAAACGGAAGCGGTATGGCGGTGGTAAATGATTTAATTACTATTGACGATCCTGAATGCAAGTCATTGACATGCACAAAATTTCCGATGAAACTCAGTGTTGACGGACAAACTCCTTCCGTGGCAAGCATATTCCCTAATCCAAGCAATTGTACATTCACCATTCAATTTGCCAGGCCCATGCAAAAGGCGTCTATATCAATAATTGACCTTACGGGCAAAGTGGTTTATCAAAAACAAATTGGCGACGAGGTGGAGCATATAACCATAAACCCACATCTTTCAAGTGGTTATTACAGCCTAATGGTTACTACCGCAGATGGTACTTTTACCAATAAACTCGTAATTGAATAGGTTTGAAAAGACTGCTGCTAATCCCGGTCAATTTTCTTTTTGTGCTAAGTATTCATGCACAATCTGCATCGCAATGGCTGCTCAGGAGTGATGTTATTCTTGATTTTAGCCAAAGCCCCGTGGCTATTGTCTCCATACCCGATAGCATAAGTTCAACCTACAGGATGGGAATTTTCAGCCATATCGAATCCGATATGGCTGGAAATCTCAAGGTTTTTGCTTTAGGTGGTGGCAATTTAGATTCGCAATATGTAACCGTATGGGATAGCAACTTTATTACCATAAATAATAATGCAGCTTCTAAGTACCTGTATATAAGAAATTTCAGAGACCAATACAGTGACTTCAATCCATATATTTTAAATACAATTAAAAACGAAAATTTAATTCTTTGCATGTATAAAGAAAAACAGACCGGTATTTCTAATGTCGGTCTGTTTAAATACAGCCAGGTTTTACATGATCTCCTGGAAATTAATACGATGGATCGTTTAGATGACAGCAGATTTTTATATTTTAATGATTCAAAATTTTATATTGTCAGCGATATTCCACTAAAACCATATGCGCAAAAAAGGATTGAATTAGATTTAGACAGAAAAGTAATATCAATTGACACAATTGAAACTGATTCAATCGGTTTAGGGGTGGAGTTTTCAATTTCCAGTAATAGATCTCCCATATATGCGAGTGTTTACACGCTTGAAGATTCTAAAGTAATTAGTGATTTACAATTCAATCGCATAGATTCAAATAGAGCAATTCAATTAATTAGGCAAATTACTGTTGTCAGAAATGAACCAAGATGGACAATCGAAGGTATTCGACATGGCTGTTTCAGCCCCAATGATTCCATCTTTTATTTCTGTCACGAAAAAGACGGCACCAAAGATGGCAAGAGTGCTTCATCATTGGCTTATTTTAATATCTATACTGGCAAAACATCGGAATTGGTGGTGCTGCCCGATACCAATATTGTCATTAATTCAATGGCTACCGCACCTGATGGTAAAATCTATTTTGAATATAAAAACGATTTACTTTGGATGCCAAAAACATCAGTAGGTGTAATCAACTATCCTGATAAAGCAATAGACGCTATTGAAGTGCAATTGGATTTTTTAGTGGATAATGATAAATACGATGACTTAGGGCCCTATGCGCCCAATACCATAATTGGTCAAAATTTTTTAAAGATAAAATGTCTTCAAAAAGAATGTACAGATTCATTCATCCAATGCTTCAATTATTCTGATACACTTTATAAAACATTTAAGTGGGAATTAATGGATATGGATAGCAACCTGCTTGAGCAAAGAACAACTAAAAACTCCCGGTTTTATCCACCAAAAACAGGAACTTATTTAATTCGAGCCACAGGAAAGACAAGGTTTGGCAGAAATGCCTATCGATGGGATAAAGTGTTTTATAGAAACCCGCCCAAAATAGACCACAATCTTGCAAAAGATACCTTATGCAGGTATTCCAAAAAGTTGTTTAAGTCAAGGTTTATTGGTGATTCCACAGAACAGCGCAACATAAATTGGTACATCACATCAAAAACCAAAACGGAAAACTTCAGTGTAAACAGCTTTAAATACACTTTCACAGATACAGGTTTTTATTCTGTAAAGCTCGTTTTCAATAATGGCTATTGTATTGACTCTATGGTCAATGATGATTATTATTATGTAATAGACGCCCCATACGCCGGATTCGAAATATCACGTGATACTATTTGTACTTCAACAGAAATTGAAGTAATTGATAAAAGTAGTGGCTCTGTTAAAGGTGTAGAATATGTATGGAATGACGGGATAAGCTCCAGTCAAAGATCAGGTCATAGGCGCACTTTTGATACGTCTGGAAACTATAAAGTTATTCAAACCCTAAAGTCATCAAATTCATGTATAAGCAAGGATTCAATGTTCATTCGGGTCAAGAAAGGCTTAACTCATGATTCAATTCCCAACCTCATCGTTGCCTCAGTAATCGACTCAACTAAAGTCTCTTTACAGTGGAAAGAAATTAACGGTATTCAAAGCTATACCTTAACAAGATTGAACGATCAAACCGAATTTAAATTTCCATCACCAACACATTCGTACATTGACTCGGTAAACGCCGCTTTATCTCCAATTTCTTATAAGATGAAAGCTTTAGATTCATGCAATATGATAAGTGGCACAAGCAACCCGGCTAAAACCATTTTGCTTGAAACCAAAAATTATAATAATGAATTCATTGACCTTGATTGGAATAAATATGAAAAATGGGAAAACGGAGTTGCTGAATACTTAGTTCAACGCTCACCAGACGGCAAACACTGGAATAATATCGCAGGGCTGGAAAGCACTAATTTTCAGGATAACACAATTCCATTAAACAATACAGATAGTGTTTATTTTAGAATAATTGCCATACAAAACCAAGTTGACACGATACAAAGCGCCAGCAATATGGTGAAGGTATCACTGAAATCAACAGCTTTTATACCAAATGCCTTTACACCAAATAATGATGGAGTAAACGATACTTTTAAAATTGGTTCTTTTGGAATCAGGGATTTTTATTGTATCATTTTTTCAAATACCGGGCAGGTGGTAGGAATTTCTTATAACCCAACTAAAATTTGGGATGGCGTGAGTAACATAGATGAGCCATACCCAACTGACACTTACTATTATATAATGACGTTTACCAATTCAGAAGGAGAGTCTATCAAGTTGAGCGGAATTATTAATCTAATTGCAGATTGATTTGTACTGGAGTTAATTATGGTGTTTACATCTGTCAAAACTAGGCCGCCTATTTACATCTTTACCACAAAACAAAAATCACCCGTTCGGGTGATTTTTGTTTGTAGGCAATTGCCCATATTTGTTGAAACTTAAAACAACTCTTATGGCAAACCCTGTTGATTTTGCTGCATACGGCTTTATTGAGGAGACACTGAATGAGTTTATCCTGCATTTGTACGTTGCCCTTCCTCAGAATTGCACATTCAACTTAACAAACCCCAATTGGAACGATGACCACCATGCAGATCCACTTTATTTCGTCAGGGACATAGTTTTTGATGCGAGTCGTCCGTATGCCACACCTATTAATTACTCATTGGTGGATGCAGGCAGCTTTGTGTTAGACAAGGTGAACAAAGGTATTAATGAGTTGGAACTGGAAGTTACCATTAACTATGAGCTCACGGGAACTGGCGGAAAGAAAGGAAAAAGCATTACCAAATTGATATATCCTGACGCGGACTTGAGAGGTGGTCCATTTGTAGGTGCTGATAGTGAAACGGCATCATAGGTGGGTTCAGATTTATTGTAATTAAAATGTATTAAGAATAAAGAAATGGCGAATATGATTTATGGTGCCCCACATATATATGGCACAAGAACATCAGATACAGGAAGTTATGATGTTCAGCTTTACGTAACCGTAAGGATGGAAAATGACAAGAAAATTGAACTGCAAACGGCGCAATCTGTATCCGGCGGGCTCAGAACCATTGAGCTTCATATAAATAGTGATGCAGGACATACCTATACCTGCCCGTATTTTGAAAGTACCGATGTGGTAGTAACACAAGCAATGCGCGATGCGGACGGTGATACGGCTGTAGAAATTGTGGTATGTGATTATACCAACCTTACCGGTGGGGGTAATCCTGAAAAAAAAAGAACCAAGTTGATATATCTTGATCCTGATATTCGAGGCGCTAGGTAATGGAAGTTAATGATTGGTTGCGTGGGTTCATTAACTAAAGGAATTGTTATGTTAGTAATAGCCTTTGATATAGCTCTTTGAATCAGCAGGTTAAATTTCTGATTGTTTGGTCACTGGCATTCTTATGTTTATGCTGTGCAAGTAAGGTGTATGCCGAAGCTTCTTACGGAAATAAAATACTGGATTCACTATGGCTACATTATGATGAGGATCCGGAAGGTACTTTGTTAATGGTACAGGAGATACAAAGGAATACCCCAAAGGATAACTATGCCATCAGGGGAAAATCCTATGCCTTGCTGGGTATTATCAATAAGATGCAGGGCAATTTTGATTTGGCTATGAAAAACCAATTAATTGCCTTGAAATACAGGAAGTTGGTGGGTGATGGAGAGCAGATTGCAGGTAGTTATGTAAACCTGGGAATACTCAAACAGCGCACGTCAAATTACAAGGATGCCTTTAGCTATCTCGACTCTGCATGGGTCATAGCGAAAAGGTTGAAAAGCGTTAAGTATATGGTGCGTGTCAAATTATCTCTTGGTAATTTATGGCAACAACAAGACGGAAATACAGAAAAAGCACTTCAATGTTACTGGCAGTCATTGGGTTATCTGAAAATGCAGCCTGTGGAAACGCTGAAGCGAATGGCTTTAATGGGTATTGCCAACGTACACAATAGAATAAACAACATTGATTCTGCAGCCTATTATTACCGATTGTTGAATCATTATTATCAAAATAAAAATGACAATTATTTCTTGGTAGCAAATTATACCAATCTTGGAGTGCTGTTTAGTCAAAATAATAACTTGGATAGCGCGACCTTATACTTGCAAAAAGCCTTGGCTTTGGGTAATAAAATGGGTGATGTTAATTTGATTGCTATCATTAGAATCAATCTGTGCGATGTGTATAGCAGAGCGGGTAAAATGGATGAAAGTTATAGGGCCTTAGTACCTTTGGTAAGCAATTCGGCAGGACTTGAACTTGACAATATGCGGCTCGTATTTGAGTCATTAAGCAACTATTTTGAGAAAACCGGTCGATTTGATTCGGCTTTGGTATATTACAAAAAGTATAATTTATTAAGAGACTCCATTAATAAGGAAGAAAAATTCAATCAGGTACAAGAGCTACAAGCTCAATTTAATAATGAACGGCTAAAGACAGAAAAATTGGCTATTGAGCAAGAACGCGATAAAGCCAATGTGAGAAGTGGACGACTTATGACTATTACTATTTCGCTGGTGGCGGTACTTTTAATAGCAATTTTAATTGGTATTATTTACCGCATTAGGTACAGGGCAAAGCTGATGCTGGCACAAAAAAATGAAGAGCTGCACAAACAAAAGCTTGATGAAATTTTTAAAGAAAGGCAAATTGAAAAGATGACGGCGCTTATGGAAGGGCAGGAGCGCGAAAGATCACGCATTGCATCTGAACTTCACGACGGCATAGGCATGTTGTTGGCTACCATCAAGCACCATTTTCAAATGATTGAAGATGAGATGGATAAGAATGGCGAAGTATATAAAAAAGCCTTCCACCTGCTCGATAAGGCATCAGACGAAGTGCGTCGCATATCGCACAACATGGCCTCAAGTGTGCTGGTAAAGTTTGGCTTGGCCGCAGCCCTGCGCGATTTGGTGGAAACCATCTCTTCATCAGAAAAACTACATATTGATTTAAAACTCATTGGAATAACCGAAAGACTGGAAAACTCGGTGGAAATACATGTTTTCAGAACAGTGCAGGAGCTTTTGGGCAATATTTTGAAACATGCAAAAGCTACCAAAGTAACCGTACAATTGGTAATGCACGAGAGTGAACTCATGTTGATGGTAGAAGACAATGGGGTGGGTTTCAATCCGGTTGATGGCGCAAAATTCAAAGGCATGGGCTTGTCAAATATGGAAGCAAGAGTGGCCCATCTCGATGGTAAGCTTGAAATTGACTCATTGTCAGGAAAAGGAACCACGATAATTATCACCATACCAAAGTAAAACACCTCAACTCAAAAAGTGTGGGGCTAGCAGGTTTGATATTTGTTCTCATTTGATGCTTGTGAGCTGGTAAACTCTAAGGCAACTATCGCTCAACTTCTTCTTCTTGCCTAATTCATAGTATGGCCCATACTTATCTACATTCATGAAAAACCTTATATTGCCCCTGTTAATACAACAGTGCAGTTAAGTATGGTAAAGGTAATTGTAGCAGACGATCATGAAATGTTTGCTCAGGGAGTAGTTTCTATGCTCAGTAGCTCAAGTGAACTCGGTAAATTTGAAACTGCAGGTTCAGGCAAAAAAGTAGTTGAGCTTATGCAAAAGGAACCCGCCGATATTGTACTCCTGGATGTGGATATGCCTGATTTGAATGGTGAAGATACCGTGGAAATTTTACGAAAAATATGGCCTAAAACCAAGATTGTTATGCTTACTATGCACGATGAGCTTTCTTACATTGAGTTGTTTATGAAACTACAGGTTGATGGATATGTTCTCAAAAACACCTATAAAGATGAATTAATAACAGCAATTAAAACGGTGTTGGCTAATAAAACCTATTTCGGGAAATCAGCACTTGAAAAGCTGAAAGCAATGAACAAAAAGAGTGATGAAGCAGCATCTACTGAAGAAACATCGATGCTTGATACCCTTACCGAAAGAGAGTTGGATGTATTGAAACTTACGGCCCGCGAACATTCGGTTTCGCAAATAGCAGAGCACTTGTGCATATCGGAAAACACGGTAAAAACCCACCGAAAAAATATTTTCAGGAAACTCAATCTAAAAAACTCCCTTGCCATAACCCGCTATGCTATAGAGAATGGTTTGATTTAATCCCAATTTTTTGCCGATGGCAAAATGCTAATAATTATATCTATCCCGGCTGTTCGTGCAACGGACTTTTTTAAGATAAAAGGGGTTTGTTAATGTCATGAAAGTTGAATGCAATATTCGTCTTATTATCACAAGTTCAATTGTTGAAAAATATATCGTTACTACAGAGCAATATTATACCCGGTTGTTTTTTTGATAGTAATCCATATTTATTTATATAGCTAATATGTCAAAGGTGGATTTTTGCCTTTAGCAAATTCTGATTAAAGCCAAAGTTTTGATACCGTTTTTGCTACGAAGGCAGCAACAGTTACATAGTGTAAATGGGAGGTAAACTTTCTTGAAAATCACCCGAACGGGTGATGTACAGGTCTGAAATAAAGCGTTGCTTTGAACCTGTAAGATAGATAAAAAGGATAGAGACTACCACCATGAAAACCAATGTCAAACTCTTAATTATGGCCTTTGTGCTGCTCGCATCGGCAACAGCCCTTTCGGTACGATTGATTACCGTAAACAACAAAATTGAAACGCTGGAGAAGAAACGAAGCGAAAAAACAACGGTACAATTGGCTAAGGAAAAACAGCTCATGCAATTGTTTATTGCCAACAATTAGTCAAATTGGTTTTTAGCCAAATTGGGACAGTTTGCATTTGCTGAATACAAAGTGCATTACTAATTTTTATCTATAGAGAGTTACCGACCGACTTTTCATACTTGCCCAGATACCCAAAATGGTGTCCGGGCATTTTTTTTCACAAAGCCGCGCTGCTCTGCATTGGCAATTAGTAAGAACAATTTTTCAAATAAAAATCACCCGTTCGGGTGATTTTTAAAATTTAAATTAGTCAGATACTTGTATCAGAATTTTTAACAAATGATTTAAAGCGGAAGTATTTTGGTTCTAGTGACTTATGATAACGGATACAAACACAATTTACCAACCGCTTTATACTTCGCCCGGGTTCTGGTATTCTCAAAATGAGCCTGCAATTATGGCATAATTGTTTTGATTTTCTTCTTTAACGCATTGATATTACCCAACTACTCTTAAAAAGCAACTGCCATTCCGAACCCGGGCTTTTTCAAAAATCTTCATTTGACTGTAAGGGCTAAATTCCCTATTCTTGAAATTCAAATTGCATCAATGAATTTCAAACCGTCTGAACTGATATTGAATAATCGCGGCGCAGTATATCACCTCGATTTATTGCCCGATGAAATTTCGGAAAGAATCATTCTTGTGGGAGATCCTGAACGCGTTGCTATGGTTTCAGCTCATTTTGATGAAATTGAAGTTCAACGCCAACACCGTGAATTTTACAGCGCTACGGGTTTTTATAAAGGCAAAAGGCTTAGCGTGGTTTCAACCGGCATTGGCACCGACAATATAGACATCGTGCTCAATGAATTGCACCTACTCGCCACCGTTGATCTGAAACAAAGCCAATTGCTCGAAAGTCCTAAAAGACTCCGTTTCATACGCTTGGGTACTTGCGGCATTTTGCAGGAAAATATTCCCGTGGGGGCTTTCATTCAGTCAAAAATGTCGGTGGGTTTCGATGCGCTCATGCACTTTTATAGTGCTTCGGAGAGCTATGATGTCTATCAAATGAAAAATACATTGGCCACCTATTTTGCACAGTTTGGCCTTGATTTGCCCTTTTATATTGCCGAGGCAAATGGTCTTTTTGAGTTTGACAATCCTGAGAAGCATACGGGTATTACCGCCACATTGCCGGGTTTTTATGGTCCACAGGGCCGAAATATTCTCGCCGAACTTCGCTACCCCGATTTTATTAAAACTTTAAGTGGTTTTAGCGCCGGCGATCAAAAGATTGTAAATTTTGAAATGGAATCATCCGGTCTTTTCGGCTTGGCCAATTTGTTTGGACACGAGTGCAGTTGCATTTGCTTGGGGCTTGCCAACCGAATTACCGGCGAGTTTCTCAAAAAACCCGAAGAGCGGATGGAAAAGCTCATTCTTGATGTGCTCGATGTAGTTTAATGGCGATAATGCCCAATGGAAAGAAGGCTTTCTTGCGGCTCAGTGTGCTATTATTATTTGCTTGAAGCTACTGATTTGGCTCCCGATAATTTGTAATAAATAATTGCCGTTGGGTAAATTGCGTAAATCAATAACACCGCTTTGCCTTAATTTATTTTCATATACCAAACTGCCTGCAGTGTTCCATAATTTAATGCTGGTTTCATTAGCCGGAATCGTAAGGTAAAGCAGGCTGCTGCAAGGGTTGGGGTATATGCCAACATTTGGCTTTAAAGGTGCATTACCGGCCGTGCTGCTCGCAAGGGCGAAAGAATTGTTGTTGAACAAAAGCTTGTCGGAACTGTAAAACGCACCGATACCGGGTGTGGTGGATGGTTTTTGTAAATTGAAATCAAGCACTTCAAAAGGTGCGTCCACATGCACACCTTTGTTGTACAGTGCACTACCTGCCTGCAAGCGTAAATTATGATGGTATTTATCTACAAAAATGGTTTCGGTATTTTTTGTGGAATAATTACTCGCACTGTCCACCAAACTATTTTCAGGAAACTGCCATGCGGCAACTACTGGCGCGGCGAATAAATTGTTTTTTATAATAAAATTCTGAGGGTGGAATCCTGTGCTTACTTCCATAAAATGAAGCAAAACATTGCTCAAAACGGTATTTTGAAGCAAATATAATGGGCCATTGGAGTGGTCAAGCTCCAGCAAAGGCTCGGTTTTTTGGCTTTGAAACACATTGCCGTAAATTCTCAAGTCATTGATGTTTTCAGCTTCAATTGTGCAATTGTCTATATAGTTGGCGTAAATGCTGCAAACCTTGGCTCCATCTATAGCAAGGCCTTTGTCGGCGGCACTTATATTATTTTTATACATTCGGTGTTTGCCAAAAACCTGCGAAAGAGTAATGGCATTGCCTGCAATTTGGTTGAATTGACAATAGCTCAAACCTACCGAGCCAGCTGTTTGCACGCGGCTTTTGTTGTTGAATAGCACCGCATGTTGGCCGAAAACAGAATCGAATTGGCAGTGGCTAATTACCATATTTCCTATTGGATTTTCAGCATTGCACAAAATGGCATTGTTGGCTATTTGCCTGAAACGGCAATATTCAAGTTGTGCATGGCTCACTTGCTCAAGGCTGATGCCATTCCCTGAAATGTGCGAAATCTGCCATTCATGTGTGCTATCGCCACCTAGTTGTATAAAATTGCTTTCACTTATTTTTATACCATAATAAGCGTTGGCTATTTTGATGTTGCCATTAATAGGGACAAAGACAACAGGCTTATTATTTTCGCCGTTGAATTTACTAATATTGAGCATGGGCCACAATCCGCCCTTTAGGCAAAAGGTGTCGCCGGGTTCATGTAGTATTTTAGTACCATCAATTTTACCGTTTGTTGGATAAAAAACAGCCTTGCAGCGTCTATGCACATTATTCAGGCTGGAGTCACTGCGGTGTTGGTATTCGTAGGCACCCGCGTCGGCCTGCCCGTCAACCAAACGGTTTTTGCCCCTGATATCGGTGGTTATGTTATTTAAAAATTTATTATATCCGCTATTTATTGCAGGTGATGAGGCCATAAGGTCAAAGTTGCCGAGTAGAGCATTTTTAAAACCGGCCATTTCAATAGTTTTAACTGAAGTATTGGCCACTACCGTAAGTTGCTGCAAATTGTTGCCTGCAATTGCTTCTAAATCTTTGCTGTCAAAAACGGTTTTTCCATTGCCATAGTCCACGCACAGGTTGTTGGCTACCACTACATGGGTGCTGCTGTTTATGTTATGAACTATTTTAATGGCATTGTTTTTACAAGCCACTATTGTGTTGTTAATCAGATGGGTAGAGCGGTTTTGGTCGGTGGTTCGGCGGGCGTCATCATATATGCCACATGCCAAAATATTGCTTTGGTTGTGTAAGGCACCAGCATTTACCAGCAGGTTGTTGTACACTTTTGCCTTGCCGCTGTTGTTTACAAGCAGGGCATGGCCAAAACCTTCAGAAACTGTATTTGCCCATATATTTCCTGCACTACCGGCCCCCAACACAATACCACTTGATTGACTTGCTTCATAATTTAATCCATAGCGTATTATGCTGTTGTGGTGTATGAGTCCGCCTCTTACTACCGAAAATAACTGAATGGCTTCGCGACCGGTATTCGTAATGTTATTAAAATCTACTTCAACCTGTTGCAGTACAGTGGGATAGAGCGATGCGGAAACACCAGTGCAATTTTTTTTCACGCCATCAAATCCGGTATTGCCTATGTACAAACCTTCGCCCGTGGTGTGGTGTATTTTGTTGTGGTGAATATGCAGGTTTTTAATAATAAAAGTGCCACGGTTGTAGCGTCCGTCACATTCGGGGTCGTCTTTGGCTACAATACCGGCAAAGGCCGTATGATGGATGTGAAAATGGTGTACATTAATATCACTGCTTTCTTCTCTGATATCAACCCCTGAGCCAATTTGCGTGCCGGCTATTTCAAAACCATACATGGCTGTATCGCCGGTTCCGCTCAATTCCAAATAGCGGCAGTTTTTTATATTAATTCCTTGTTTGTAATAAATTTGGGTTTGCGACTGCACCAACACTTTGCCGCCTTTGTTTATTATACTAATATATTTTGTGCTGTCGCCTTTGAAATTTTTGAAAGTAAGGTATTCATATACACCTGCTTCTACAAAAATGGTATCGCCACCGGCAAGTGCCAGGCTGTCGTTGTTTACTTCGTTGGTAGTGGGGCCAATGCTTATGTTTCGCGCAAATAAGCTGAGCGGCCCAAAAAGGACAAATAGCACGAAGGATATGGCAACAGCGGCTTTCACGAGCTTCGAAAATATGGTATTAATCGCCGCAAAATCAATTGCTTATCCCTATTTCGATTAAGCCTTATTTTCGTCCAAAGATTTCGCGATTTAGTCTGCTGATAGTTCACTTACGGCCAAAAAAGACATGATAGCCATTCCGGTTTTCAGAGCTTCTTCATCAATATCGAAGTGTGGGCTGTGCACCGAAGCCGTAATGCCTTTAGCAATATTGCCTGTGCCCAATCTGAAAAAGCAGCCCGGCATCACTTGGTTGTAAAAGGCAAAATCCTCGCCTGTTGGACGCATTTCCAAGGGGACAACATTTTCATTTCCAAGTAGTTCACGGGCAAAAGTTATCGCCCTTTCGGTAAGTTGCGGATGGTTGTTTACTGGCGGATAACCTTTTATTATTTTCACTTCGCAATGGGCACCCATACTTTGGGCCAAACCGCTGCACAAGTCCTTGATTTGTTGGTGTGCTTCCTGTCGCTGCAATTCATCATAAGTGCGCAGGGTACCCTGCATTTCCACTTTTTCAGGTATCACATTGGTGGCGCCTTTGCCTTCAATATGGCCTATGCTCAGCACTGTTGGCAGCAAGGCATTGGCTCTGCGGCTCACAATCTGCTGCAAGGCCACTACAATATGCGCCGACACCAAAATAGGGTCAGTGGCTTTGTGCGGCATGGCGCCGTGCCCGCCTTTTCCGCTAACGGTCAGGTACAGTTCATCACAGGCGGCCATGTACATGCCTTTTCTAAAACCCACCTTGCCGGCTTCGAGCTCGGGCATTACGTGTTGGCCAAATATGGCAGTTGCGGGATGTTTTTCGAACAACCCTTCGGCAATCATTTGCGAAGCACCACCGGGTAGTTGCTCTTCGCCGGGTTGGAAAATGAGCTTCACAGTACCTTCCCACTGTTCACGCGTATCATTTAAAATAAGTGCGGCACCGAGCAAACAAGCTGTGTGGACATCGTGGCCACAGGCATGCATGGCTCCTTCGTTTTTTGAGGCGTAAGCGGCGCCGGTTAGTTCTTTTATGGGAAGAGCGTCAATATCAGCGCGCAAGGCAATGGTTTTTTTACCGGGATTATTGCCTTCAATGGTGGCTACCAAACCGGTTTTTACCCAATTGTCTTCAAAGGGAATACCTTCTTTTTGCAAAAATGCGGCAATGTATTTGGCAGTTTCGTATTCGTGGAAGGACAACTCGGGGTGTTGGTGCAGGTGGCGCCGGTAGTCGCGTACTTCGGCAAAGTAGGCTTGGGCAAGGTGTAGTATTTCTTCTTTAATCATGTACCAACACTATGATGATTTCTATGAGTCTTAAAATGAAGCCAAATTATGAGCGACTAAGATGAATGAAAAGTGACAACATGAGTAAAACTAATATTCGTCGTCCACTTCCTCAGCTGTGTCCTGTTTGTCGTGAACCAAAAGGGGTGGAAATGGCATACCGCGCACGTAAACTATTTTGGATCCCGGATGGGTTTCCTGCATGGTAACCAACATTTTTTGCGCTTCAAGTTTGCTGCGGTAAATACCCACTTTTACTTTGGCATAAGGCCCTTCGTACACAATTTCAGCGGGTACGTCGGGATATAATTCCTTAAATTCTTCCAGCGCGGTTTTGGCTTCTTCGCGGTTGTTGCCTTGGTATATTTCCACTCGGTAGCCATCAAACCGGTTGATTTTGTTCACCTTAATCTTTTGCAGACTGATTCTTTTTAAAATGGGGTCTTCGTTGATGACCACGGTACCCGGACTGTCAACTGGCTCTAAAAGATAACGTTGTTGCGCTGAGGCTGCAAAAGCCGAAACAAGAAGAACGATGGCTACTACTATTGTTTTCATAGGTCTAATATCTGAAATCCTGATGAAGTTCCAATACGATCGGCACCTGCTTCTATCATTTTCATGGCGGTGTCGTAATCTTTTATACCGCCCGATGCTTTTATTTTAATGCTCGATGGCAGCACCTGCCGCATGAGCTTTATGCCTTCAACGGTGGCGCCGGGGCCATTAAAACCGGTGGAAGTTTTCACAAAATCCACTTCCTTTTCGGCGCATATTTCGCAGGCTTTCACAATTTGTGCTTCGCTTAGCAGGCAGGTTTCAATTATTACTTTCAGCAGGCGGTTGTTCATGTGGCACAGGGTAAGCACACTTTCAATTTCGTCGGCTACGTGGGCATAATTTTCGCCTAAAAAAGCACCAATGTTCATCACCATGTCCACCTCATCGGCGCCATCCTGAATCACTTTTTTGGTGGCTTCGGCTTTTGAAGTAATGTTGGTGTAGCCAAATGGGAAACCAACCACGGTAACCAATTTGGTTTGGGTGGGTTTCAATATTTTTTTTGCCGAATTGGTAAAAAAAGGCGGTATGCATACACCTGCCATTTCGGCTTCGGCACTTTTGGTGCAAAGCTCTTCAACCAAAGATTGGGTGGTATCTACTTTTAGCAGGGTTTGGTCTATGTAGGGAGCCAGGTTTTGTTTCATAGTTTAGGCAGTTCGTCCATGACATTGTTTGTATTTCTTACCACTTCCGCATGGGCATGGATCATTTCTGCCAACTTTTTCACCCACTCTCACCGGTTCAAGCTTTTGTTTGGGTTTGTTGTCTTCCATGGCATCGCCATCATCGCCTCGGTTTTCGGTCAGTTGCGGGCTGTTGCGTACGGGTTGTTTTTGTTGCCTTACCTGATCGGGATTTTCGGTTCTTATTTTTCCTTTAAATACCATTTCAAGTGTTTGGCGGTTTATGCGGTCAAGCAATTGTTGGAAAAGCTCATAGGCCTCAAATTTGTAGATGAGCAGTGGGTCTTTTTGCTCCAGATGGGCATTTTGCACCGATTGTTTCAGCTCATCCATTTCACGCAGGTGCTCCTTCCACAGGTCGTCAATAATTTCCAGTGTCACTCCGCGGTCAAAACTATCCGTTATATGGCGGCCATTCGATTCGAGTGCTTTTTTGAGGTTTACCGGCAGGTCTATGTTGTTTTGTCCGTCGGTAAATGGTATCACCACGGTTTCAATAAGATGGCCGCGGTCGTCGTTTATCTTTTTGAGCACCGGCAGGGCCTGGTCGGCAATGGCTCTTGATTTTCTTTTGTAGGTATCGGTGAGTAGCTGGTACAGTTGGTCGGCCAGCTCTTCGGCTTTTTTGTTTTCAAAATCGGCTTGGCTCACGGGGTTTTCAATGGCGAATACCCTGAGAATATCCATGCTCAACTCCTCGTAATTGCGGTTGCCTTGGTGGGTACTTATCAGGCTAAAGGCCATGTCGTAAATGATGTTGTTCAAATCAACCTGCAAGCGTTCGCCCGACAACGCATTTCTGCGGCGTGTGTAAATTACTTCGCGTTGCGAGTTCATCACATCATCATACTCAAGCAATCGCTTGCGCACGCCAAAGTTGTTTTCTTCTACCTTCTTCTGTGCGCGCTCTATCGATTTGCTTATCATGGGGTGTTGAATCACCTCGCCGTCTTTCATGCCAAACATTTTGCTGTCCATGATTTTGGCAATTCTTTCAGAGCCAAACAAACGCATGAGGTTGTCTTCGAGCGACACAAAAAACTCTGATGAACCCGGGTCGCCTTGTCGTCCGGCCCTACCGCGCAATTGTCGGTCAACGCGTCGCGATTCGTGCCTTTCGGTACCAATAATGGCCAATCCACCGGCTTCTTTCACACCCGGCCCCAGCTTAATGTCGGTACCCCTACCGGCCATGTTGGTGGCTATGGTCACGGTGCCTGCAATTCCCGCTTCGGCTACAATTTCGGCTTCGCGCTGGTGCTGCTTGGCGTTGAGTACGTTGTGTTTTATTTTTCTCAGGCTGAGTGCTTTTGACAGTACTTCCGATATATCAACCGAGGTGGTGCCTACCAACACGGGGCGTCCGGCATTGGTGTATTCCAATACCTTATCTATTACAGCATTGAATTTTTCGCGGCGTGTCTTGTAAATAAGGTCGTCTTTGTCGTCGCGCACAATGGGTTTGTTGGTGGGAATGGTCACTACATCCAATTTGTAGATTTCCCAAAACTCGCCCGCTTCGGTAACGGCGGTACCGGTCATACCAGCCAGTTTGTGGTACATTCTAAAAAAGTTTTGCAGCGTAATGGTGGCCATGGTTTGGGTTGAACCTTCCACTTTCACATTTTCCTTTGCTTCAATGGCTTGGTGCAGTCCATCGCTGTAGCGGCGGCCTTCCATCACACGGCCTGTCTGCTCGTCCACTATTTTTATTTTGCCATCTTCAGTTAGAATGTATTCTATATCTTTTTCAAAAAGAGTGTAGGCTTTGAGCAACTGATTGATGGTGTGTATGCGCTCTGACTTTACAGAATAGTCGCGCAGTATTTCATCTTTTTTCTGAGTTTTTTCTTCCAGTTCAAGGCCCAGGTTATCGAGCTGCGAAAGTTGTCCGGCCAGGTCGGGTAGTATAAAAAAGTCTTTTTCTTCGCCCTGTTTGGTTATGAGTTCAATACCGCGTTCGGTAAGCTCTACTTGTCGGTTTTTTTCGTCTATGGTAAAGTACAATTCCTTATCAACCGTGGGCATTTCTTTTTGCTGGTCTTGCATGTAGAAATTCTCGGTTTTTTGCAAAAAGGTTTTGATTCCTTCTTCTTGCAGGTACTTGATGAGCGCCTTGTTCTTGGGCAAGCCGCGGTAGGCACGCAGCAAATACAGTCCCGCCTCCTTGTCGTTTCCTTCGGCTTTTAGTTTTTTGGCTTTGATGAGCGCTTCTTGCGTGTAGCGCTTTTGGTTGTTCATCAAAGTTTCAACCCGTCCTTTAAGGGCATAGAATTTTTCGTGGTCCTGGTCTTGTTTCGATTTGGCACCTGAAATAATCAAAGGAGTTCGTGCATCGTCAATAAGTACGGAGTCCACCTCATCAATCATGGCGTAGTGAAACTTGCGCTGCACCAAGTCGCCATTGTCACGCGCCATATTGTCGCGCAGGTAGTCAAAACCAAACTCGTTATTGGTACCGTAAGTAATGTCGGCACGGTAGGCGGCCACTCTGCCGGCTGAGTGTGGTCGGTGGTATTCAATACAATCTATCGATACGCCCAAAAACTCAAACAAAGGTCGCATCCACTCGGAGTCGCGCTGGGCCAGG
>WGNN01000067.1 GCA_016124515.1 bacterium | reverse complement strand
GTTCCGTCACCAAAATTCCAAAGATAGTAAAGTGATGAATCCATGCGCAGTGGGCTGAATTGCACCTTAAATGGCTTGTTGCCGGCAGTGGCACTTACCTTGAAACCGGCTTTTATCTTATTCATTTTGGTAAGGGCAAAAGTGTCGGTAGCCTTGCAACCATAGGCATCAGTAAGTTCGTAAACATAATATTTGGTGCCTGTTTGTGTGCTGTCAAAGTAAATATAATTTCCACTCGAATCGCTTAGTACACTGCTGTCGAGCCAATGTCCACCGGCCGTTATGGGTGTTAAATAATAATTTCCGCTGTCGGCACAAAGGCTGTCGTCAGCTCCGGCCTCAACAAATGGCAGGGAGCGCAGGTCTATGTTCACCTCATCGCTTGCCGCACAATGGTTGCTATCTACGTAGTTATAGAAAAAGGTATATCTGCCCTCGCTTTGCCGCGCCGAGGAAAAGAAGCTTGAGTCGTTCGATGTTTTCAGGTTTTTCCCAATCCAGTTTCCGCTTGCCGGTGTTGCCTTCAGAAGCAGCTCCTGCACAGGGTTCAGGCACAGGCTTGTATCGCTCATGGCTTGCACCAGCGGGGTGGTAAATAATTGAATGTTGAAACCCGCTTTTGACTGACACAGGTTGCTGTCAAGCGTTATATAAAAGAGTTCGTTTTTGCCCAAACTCAATTTGTCGGTTTCCAGGAAAAGCGAATCATTTTGGGTGTAAAACCAGCCGGGTTTGTTCCAATTGCCTGTAGCATCATTTAGCGGAACGTATATATTGCCATCAGCGGTGCACACACCTGTGTCGCTCAGGGTTTTCAATTTTTTGGGTTCAAACACAATCACTTTCATGCTGTCGGTGGTGGTGCAGCCCTTGGCCGTTGTTATGCTGTAGGTTAGGTAGTGTTTGCCTATGCTTTGCGAGTTGATCTTATAAATGTATTCACCGCCACTTTTGCTCAGGTTGGGCCCGCTAAAGGTGCCGCCTGATGGGCTGGGTTCTTTAATTTTTATTTGTGATGCCGAGCCAAAACAAGTCTTCTTGTTGCGCGGCATTTTCACTTCATAAGCTTCCTTTTGGTTGTAAGTCACCTTTTTGGTTTCAAAGCATTTCTTGCTGTCTTCGTAGGTGTAGGTCAGCGTCAGGTTCAAATCGCTGTTGGGCAACACTACAAAGGTGCTGCCCCCGCTTGTATCCAGGTAACTTGAGTTTTTCCACTTGCCACCCGCGGGGCTCGCTTTCAGGTACAGGGTGTCTTCTTTAAAACAAAAGCTTGAGTCATTACTCACTTTTACATGAAGCGGATAGTCTTTTATTACCAATTCGTGTGTATCGGTTTGGCTGCAACCCAGTGCATTTTGGTAGGTATAATACAATTGATAGCTGCTGTCGGGCGAGTTGTATTCGGTAAAAATAGAGTCGGGGGCATTGCTATGGCCAAACCATTTTCCTTTGGCCGGCCTGCCGTGCAAATAGATTGAGCGGTGGTTTGAGCAAAGGGTGTCAAGATCAGACCAAGTGCTGAGTTTGGGCTTGTGCGATACGGTAAGCACAACCTCGTCAACCCAACATTTGCCATAGCTTCCATACAGAAAATTGAGTGTGTATCTTCCGTCTTTCAGGGTGTCGGAGCTAAAACGGTTGCGTTTTACGCCGGGACCTGTCCAGTTGCCAAGGGTTTTATTGGCCAAAGGCAAGGCAAAATGAGCTGTGGAATCCTGACAAAGCAAGGTATCGTGCCATACCTTGTGGGCGGTTTTTGCTGTTACCAACACCCCAAAGGTGTCGCTCACACTGCAATTGGCCGTGTCAGTAGCGGTGTAGGTAACCACATCGTATTTATTTACATCGCTGTAGCTCAGTTTTATCGTGTCGTTATTTGTGGTTTTGGTTAATGAAGCAGCGGTCCAGCTGTAGCTAAGTTTGCCATAACCGCCGGTAGCACTGAATGTTGTGTCCAATTGCTTAGGGTCGCACAAACCCAGCGCAGTTATTTTGCTCAGTTTTATTTTGTTAAATTTCTGCACATCCACCGTGTCATAGTAAGAATACCAGCATTGGTCTGATTTGACATCCAGCCGCACCGGTATTTTGCCAAAACGTTGAGCATCAAATGCCAGGAAAGTATCTACTGAACGCAAGGTGTCATCAAGAAACCATTTGAATGAGTCAAGCGGCATGGCCGATGTATAGTCTATTCTGTATTCGCCGCAGCGTATTTTGTTGTTTTGCGAAAACGAAAGCTTAGGTGGCACGGAGTCGTTGGTTACATAAATATTGAATACTCTTGAGGCTTCGCCGCGAACCGGGCATGCATTGTCGGCCACATGAACAACCAAAGTATAGGGTTCTTTGCGGGCTTGCGATGCCTGCGGGGTCCACTTGAACCGTACACTTGGATGTTGGCCCGATGTAACGGAAACCTTTGAACCTGTAATGTGGTTGGGTACCGAAAGTGTCAGGGTATCGTCTTTGTCTTTGTCGGTGGTGCATACCGTAAAATCAATTGTCTGATTGGCACAGGCTGTAATGTTGGTCACCTTTCCGCTGGGGTTGGAGCAGTTGGCTCCTGAAATAAGCGGTGGTACATTGTCCGGCGTTTTGATAACTATTATTTGTAAGTCGCGTTGAATATAGCCGGCCAACTTGCCATTGCGGTAGCTGTTGGTTTGTATGCCCAATACGGTTACTTCAGTTTTCATGGGTCTGAACAGCATTTGGCAGGTGCTGGTGTCAAAGTGAAAACCTCGTGGAAATTTCTTTTTGGTCTTTGGAAAACCCAAGTAATAAATGGGTGAAGTATAACTATAGCTACCTGAATAATAAGCCTTTGAAGTGCTTGAAACACGTGGGTTGTAAAGTGCGTAGCCAATTGAATCTAAGGCAAAACCATTTGTGTCAAGGTCGCTGTCAATGGTGCCACCGTCATAAGAGAAATCGCGCCCCAAACCAATTATCATTATTGGCGAATATTTGGTGACAGGAGAATTGTCGCCGGGTGCCAGGCAGCGGTTGTGCATTGATTCTACGAAGAAATTTTGACTGGCCGCACCAGTGGTTATACTGCTATTTCTGCAACACTCAGTATAGCTGAATACAAGTTCACAGTCGGTACCAAAACTATCCAAATTAACCCAAGTGTAGTATTTGTATTCCAAAATTCCGTAGGCAAACGAGCAGCTTGAATTATAGCATCGGGTACATACAGACCGGCAGGTGGGCGTAATGTCTTTTCCTTTAAAGAGTTTTGTGGGGTATTTTTTGGTTTTGCTTTTTGAGCTCACGGTAATGTCGTGGCCATACGTAGTGATGCCGTTGCAATCGAAATAGGCAGTGAGTATTACTTTAATGGAGTCTTTACTATGTGACTCCCAGGTGATTTCGGCGCCCATTACGTGCGAGGCTTGCGCAGCACTAAACCATAGCATTGCCCAGGCAAAGAACAGACTGATGCGGAAAAATTTCAAAATGCTTCTTTTTGCTTGCTTCAAAGAAACAGTAAGCAGCTGACAAAAAGTGGGAAAATAGGTAATCACCCTTTATTTTTAGGTAGATAGCCCGTGCCTTTGCACCAATCGCAGGTCACACGTTCGCGGGTTCCTTCCCAGTAGCCCTGACCGTGGCAGCGCGGACACACTTTTTTGCCGCCTGAGGCAATAAACCTGCGGTAAATCCAAACGCCGAAAAAGGCGGCCAATGCAATAAAAATCAGCCTTACATACATGAATTTAGTTTATAGTTTCAGTTATTTGAAAGCAATATAGCGGTTTGTTTGCCGCTCTGCCAAATTGAATAAAACAAAGTAGATGCCCACTTTTCAGTCAATCGTATCGGTTTTTCAAAATGAAGTGTATCACTACCATTTGCCGGTGCCCAACGAGGTGGTTGCACATTTTGACCAATATGCCGACAAGAGGGTGCTTTTTACCGTGAATGAACAGCTAACGCGTCCGGGTGGCATTATGAAAAGTGCCGACTACTACTACCTGCTGCTCAACAAGCAGTTGGTAAAGGAGTTGCGTATAAAAACCGGCGACAAGGTAACAGTGCGGGTAGAAAAAGACACATCGACCTACGGTATGCCCATGCCCGAAGAAATGCAGGTGGTAATGGATCAGGACGATAGCGCAAGGGCTTATTTTGAACAACTTACGCCCGGCAAGCAACGCAACCTTATATACATAGTAAGCAAAATAAAAAGCCCCGACAAGCGCATCAATAAAGCCCTTGCCATAATGGAACACCTGAACGAGGTGGAAGGCAAACTTGATTTTAAGAAACTGATTGAAACCATCAAAAAGTATAATAATATCGACCGCCGTTGGTAAACCTGCCACACAGCAGCCTGCATTTCCATTCACTGTTTCAAAATCATTGATTTTGAGCCACAAACCGTCGTTTTTCACATTTTATGTTGTTTTATAAAACGTAGATGCGCCGCATAAGCTAATTTCGCTCGTGACTAACTTTTATTTTTATGAACAAAATTCTACTTTCCCTAGTGTTGCTGATGGCTTTTGCCACAGCCAATGCGCAGGATATTGCTATAGTGAGCATGAATCCTGCCGACAATTCAGAAATTAAATCCGGTGCTCAACAAACCTTTGTTATCGGTCTATCTGTAGTTTCAACCATCAATTCAGGTACGCAGCTATCATTTCAATACGCTTGGAACAACGATGCACTTACCAATTTGGGTAGCAATATGCAAATCAACCAAACGGTTTCTGCAGGTCAGAAAATCAATGTAAATGCCGGTTTGCAAATTCCATCAACGCCCGAAGATTCAGCGAAACTTACCGTGAAGGTGAACATGAATAATGACCAGGACGAATCAAACAACACCTTGGTGCTGCATTACTATGTAACAGAAACAGTGGCCAAAGATTTGGAGGTAACCGTAGTTTCGCCCACCGCCGACAGCGATGTGAAAAACTGGTCGTCGGTGCCATTCAGCGTTCAACTGAAAAACGTGGGGAAAGACGATTTTACCACCGGTTCAACTTTGGTTTTTCAAATGAGTGTAAATGGTACGGCACAAGGCAATCCGCAAGTGGTAAACTATAGCGGTGCCACTTTGCAACCCGGCCAAACCAACAACATGAACATCAACATCAATTTGCCACGCAACACTCCCATGGGCCCCATGACAGTGTGTATGGCTTATGTGTGGGCAACGGTGAGCGGCACTACCGCTACTGTGGCCGAAGGTTATATTGGCAACAACCAAGGTTGCGTAAACCTGAATGTGGTAATGAACTCTATAAACGACGAAGCACTTGAGATGAATGCGGTTTACTACAGCGGAAATTCGCTTGTAGTGGATTTGTTCAACAAAGAAAAATCAGGCGAATACCGTTTTGAAGTGACTTCACTTAGCGGACAACAAGTGGTAAACTACGAAACAAGTTTGCCGGTAAATGCACAAAGCAAACAACAAATTGCGCTCAACACAGCGGTAAGCGGCATGTATTTGCTGCATATATACGCAGGTGGAGAATTTGTGGGAACTCAGAAATTTATTATTCCCTAGCCCTACACAATTCTAAAATAACTAATAAAAAGCCACCTGCACAAGGTGGCTTTTTTTATGTTTTATAATTTCTGCAAAAATGCACCAAGAAGCAAACGCGGAGGCTTTGTTTTGGAAAGTGAGCTTGGTGTGTTGCGTTGGTTTTTTGTAGTAGCAAAGTTTTGGGGTGACTAAGTATCGGGTATGTTTAAAGGAAATTTAAAAGGCTCATACATCAAGCGTTTAAGCACAATGAGTTGTACAAATATTTGTGGTAGTGAGCGGCATTTTAAAGTCTAAATCTGCCGGCCAGCAAACAAACTGTGAGCACAGCATTAAATACAGCTCATATTATAGAAAAAATGAAATGGAAAATCCAAATAAATCTAATGACTGCTTGAGTGAGAGTTGATTTCTTTAATCACTTCATCAAGCTGTTTTCCCGATTTTTTGAGGTAATCGAGGGTTTGCGGACTTACCAAGCCATCGTTGAGTTTTATGAGCTCCAGCAAGCCGAGGATAGAGGAGAGCGGTTTGCGTATAAGGTGCGAATTGGCCCAGGCTATCGATTGCAATTGCCTGTTGTGGCGTTCCAGCGATTCTTCTGCCATTTTTCTGGAGGTTATGTCTGAACTAATAGAAATATATCGCTGCGTATTGCCCAAATGGTCTTTGAGTGCCACAATTTGTGTGTAAAGCCAAAAGGCACTTCCATCTTTGGCTATGTTTTTTATCTCGCCCCGCCATATTTCGCCGTTTCTAATGGTTTGCCACATATCATCAAAAAAGTAGGCACTGTGTTCTTTTGACTTTAATTCTGTAAAATCTCGACCGTGAAGCTCTTCTTGTTTGTAGCCCGAAATTCGCTCAAAAAGGTTGTTTATAAACTCAATGCGCCCTTCGGCATCGGTTATACTCAGTATGGTGGCTTCTTCAAGCGCAAACCTGAAATTGCTCAGCTCAAAATTTTCAATCGTAAGTTTCTTGATGTTTTCGGCACTTGTATGCAAATTGTAGGCAATTACAAGCCGGGCAGGGCGGTTTTGAAAGTTGATGGCAAACGACGAGATTTCAACCAACAATTCCTGACCCGATTTGGTAAGGTGCAGCCACTCCCCACGGCTGAAATTGGGCAGCGGACCTTTGAAATGGGTTTTTAGTTTTTCTTTTTCCTGCGGCGGCCTGATATCGAAAATGGTCATTTTCAACAACTCATCCTTGGTATAGCCGTAAACCTGTAGCGCCGTTTCGTTTACTTCAAGAAACCTTTTGCTTTCCACATCGTAAATCCACATGGGATTGGGATTGTTTTTGAAAAGCATGAAGTAGTCAGCTTCTTTTTCAGTAAACTTGTTGATGTAGTGCTTTGCCAAAAAATAGATAAGCGTGGCGCTGAGCAGTACAAACAAAGAACCTTTGAAATTTTGGATTTTGAACGCATCGTTCAGGTTGTCGGGCACCACCAATTGCGTCAGGTAGTCTGATGTAAAAATCCATACCAAACCTAATGCGGTGTAAATGAGTGCTATTTTGCGGGGTATGTTTTTGATTTTTACCAACTATTCACTTTTAGAATACACCTGTAGCAAACTGTAAATACCTTCAATCAATACAGCCGCGTCAATCTTCAATTAAATTCAGTAATGCACATCACAAAGAAAGTAAATTTTGCTTGCGGCGGGTGCCTTTTTTTCAAAAACCAAATGCTTGGCAATGCAAGGGCAACTGTGTTTTATGCGGGTTTTGGTTCGGGCTATTTCGTTTCTTTGCTTTATTGTTGCAGCGCAGCAAATGGCGCATAAATATATCTTTATGGTTTATAGAAGCTTACATAAAAAAATATCAGTAGCCCACTTGTTTTTCATAGGCATGTTTTCATTGCTCAGCTCTTGCGGTTCCGGTACTTGCGAGCCCAGCAATCAACAATTGTTGCAATACGAGTATAATACCGATGCCTACAACGTAGAATTGTTTAGAATGATAAGCACCACCGATTCTGCACAGCTTGGCGTATCTATTTTGGGCGTGGCCCACAGCGATAGCCAATGCGTGGCACAATTGCAGCTTGTTACCGATCAGGGTTGCGCAAAGGGTTATTTTGAAATTGAATCGGCTGAAAATTTGAAACCACTTTGCGAAGCAACAGGCGATGAATGGAATGGCAAAAGTTTAACCAATTGCCGTTTTGAGCCCCGCAGTGATGGTAGCAACACCACCTTGCACCTTTTGGATGCCACTATAGAATAGTAAGGTCAGTCGAATTCGGTTTTTTAACACTGCCCAGTGCCGGGCAGGTTACTACTTTTGCGCCATGCAAAAAATACCCTTACATACCACTCTCGGAAAATTCAGGTGGGTGGCCATAGCTGAAGGCATTAGTTTTCTTGTTTTATTATTTATAGCCATGCCCTTAAAATATGGGTTTGATATACCACAGGCTGTACGCACTGTGGGCCTGTTGCACGGTGTATTGTTTCTTGCCTACATTATTATGCTCTATATGGTTTGGACCGCCGAAAATTGGAAGTTGCAGAAAGTAGCCCTTGCCTTTGTGGCTTCGTTGTTGCCGTTTGGCACTTTGTGGTTCGATAAGAAATTGCGCTAAACAACCTTTGTTTTTGTTTGTTCAAAACCAAAACGAACACCATGAACATTGGAGACAAAATTCCTGATTTTACCTTGTTGACCGACGAAGGTAAGACCTTCAATTCAAGTGAATTGCTGGGCAAACCCGCGGTGGTTTATTTCTATCCGAAAGACGAAACCAAAGGATGCACGGCCCAAGCCTGTGCTTTTAGAGACAGTTTTGAAGATTTTACCGAAGCGGGCGCAAGGGTGGTAGGCATTAGCAGCGATGACGTGCAAAGCCACGCCAATTTTAAAAAACACCACCGCTTGCCCTTTACTTTGCTAGCCGATACAGAGAAGAAAGTACGCAATAAATTTGGCGTAAAAGGCAATTTGTTGGGCTTAATTCCGGGCCGCGAAACATTTATTTTCAATGAGGAATCAGTGTTGGTACACAAATTTGAATCGCAGGTGAATATAGATAAACACATAAGCGAATCGTTGAAAATACTAAAAGGCGGTAAGCCGAAATAATTTGGAAGAACTCAAAAGCCCAAAACCCGATCCGGAAATATTGTTTGCTTTATTTTCCACCAAAATGCCCTTTGGCAAATACAAGGGGCGGTTTATTGTGGACCTGCCAAGTTATTATCTAGAGTGGTTTGCCGCACAGGGATTTCCGCAGGGCAAATTGGGTATGTTGTTGAGTACCATGTACGAAATAAGGGTAAATGGCCTGAGCGACTTGCTGAAACCCATTGCCAAAATAATAGCCGAAAGAAACGCGGGTGGTAAATGAATACTTGCGTTGCGCCCGCCAAATTACCGAGTAAGAGCAACCAAACCAAAGGGCCGCGGCTAGCATCATAGCTGGCGTATTACCACTATTTTAATATAAAAAAGCCCCCAAATAGGCTGTACAATGTACAATACAAATTTGCGCAAGAAGCATGTGAGTGTGTTTTGTGATGTTTTTGTGCTATGTTTGTTTGGTAAACAAATGATTGCACGTATGAATTGGAGATGTTGGGAAGGGGATGAGGATAGCCAAAATTTTTTGCGTATTGATGCTTTTGGATAAGTTATGTTTGATATTATAAAAATGGATTAACTCTTATTGGGATGACAACAGACCGGATTAAAAACATGCTGCAATTTTGGTTTTTGAAATACCATAAGAAAGAATTAGATGAAATTCACGGTACTGAGACATTCACTCTTTATGACAAGATTGATCCAATTCACAAGCATGCGATATCAACTAAACTTAATATAATAGGCGATGAGATTCCGGTCTTGGTACTTTTTATTAATAGTAACGAATATATCATAAATTCAACCCATAGGTTTATTCTCTTAAAGGGTGCTGATATTAGTTCGATTCAATATGAAAATTTTAATTCTCATGCAGGGTTTAAAAACAAATTGCTAGGAAGAGATTTTAAAGGAAACCTTATTCATATTAAAACCAATGGTTATTTTGCTGATTTTGGAATAAGTCTAAAGGATGGATCAATGATATATTGGCAAATACCCACAGGGTTTTCGGGCTTTGCCTTTTGGAATGTGACAAAAAAGTGCGAATTAATTGGCAGAAAATATTTAATATAATTTCTTGAATATCAAGCTGAAGTGTTGGTGTAGGCTTTTATTTTTCTCACTAAACTCTGTTAAACAAAAAGCCAAATTTGATAGCTTTGGTATTCATACATGCTCAAAATTCGCTGATTTCGTCAATATGGGGGCTTATTTTTAATGCAATTAGGACGGCTCTTTTTCTTTTTAGTGGAGAAATAATCGAAATTCCGCCCGGAACAAAAAGCTGTATGATCTCGTCTTGACGAGAGAGTTTTTTTTGTTCAGTCTCGCCAAGGCGAGATTGAGTTTTTGGTACTTTTTGGTCAAGCAAATGCTTTAGCATTCATAAGCACCTTTAAAAAACAATCAGACCGCTGCGCATAAAAAGTACAAGAAAGGAGCAAAGAGTACAACTTTTAGACGGTAAGCTCAGAATTTGACTTTGGAAAATAATAATTCAAGTTAAAATCCTATCTATTCCGTATATCTTGTTGTAATTGAAGCTTATAGCTGATGTTTTAAGTATGGATAAATTGCGTAAATAACTGAATGTCAAGGGTATTTAGGACCCCGAAACTATAGTAACAAGTTAAATTCAAAGCCACATGATTAGAGCGTATCAAATAGGAAACCTAGCAATTCTAAGTTATAATTTTCTGACCCAATCGCTTAATCAAAGGATAAGACACCCACCTCTAATGTTTTGGGCCAACTTTAAACCTTAAACTTACCCCTTTAAACTAAGAACGACCTTTCAATACCTGTTTTTGATTTTTTGCTCGTGGATAAAATCCGTAAGGTCTTGTGTTACCCTATCAAGCGATTGCAAGGCTTCTTGCAGGTAATTGGTCAGTTTTTTGAATTCCTTTTTCGAATTCTGAAAATTGTAAATAAGGTTTACCAAACCAATGAGGTTGCAAACCGGCTGCCGTATTTTGTGCGAAGTGATGAAAATAAGGTCTTCCAGCAGTTTGATGTAGGCCCTTTTTTCCGCCTCGTTTTGTTTGCGGTCGGTTATATCTATCGACATTATAAAAACGCCTTTTGGTATGGGGTCAATGCGCAGCTCAAACCACCGCTTTTTGCCATCAGGGAAAACAAATTCGTTTTCAAAAGTGAGTTTTTCCCTTTTTTTCATGCAATGGTCAAGGGCTTTGTACATGAGTGTATTTTCTACACCGGGGTATTTTTCCATAAGGGTAAAACCCAAGAGTTCCTCTTTGTTGTGGTAGCCACTTTGGCTTACTACAGCCTGGTTTACATAGCGATAGCGCCATTCAAAATCTAAAATCTGACAACCTTCTATGAGGTCGTCGAAAGAGAAAAACTTCAGGAAACTTTCAGCACCCGAAGTTGCTTTTTTGCGATCATTCATTTTCCAAAGCATTTACCAAATGCCGAAAATAATGAAATTACCAACACGGTGCTGTTCTTTTTTGCATCAAATTACAGGGGTGGTTGATACAACTTACTTCTGAGTAAGCACAGGACAAAAACTCATTCGGCAAATGAATGTCGAACGTGAAGTGGTTTCTATCAGCTTTGGTCAGCCCGGTTGATGTGTAAATGTGTGGCAGCAAAACCTACTAAACCACAGCATAATACAATTAAATAACTCCATGCATTGGGGCTCATGGGGCTGTTTGCCGCCTGACTATACAGACCGGGAACTGCCCAGGGGAAGTACTTTCCATAGCCAATGGCACCAATTATTTGAGCCGTTACAATCATGAGAATAACAAAACCCAGCGGACTAAGATATCCTTTGCCGGCCAGGGCCATAAAACCAACCGGAAAGCCCAATAAAATAACCAACACCGAGGTAACCGAATAGTGCAACATACTTTGCCCAATGGCCTGAGCCGAGAAATGCTCAAGACCGAGTAAAAGGCCAAAAACCGTGGCCAGCACGATATTAGAAAGGAGCAATAAAATGCACCAGCAGGCATAAACAATAAATTTTGCATTGACCACTGCTGAGCGACCTGCCGGTATGGCCAACCAATCTTTAGTAGTGTTGTCGGCGTGTTCGCGGCCAAAAATCCAGCTTGCCACAAAACCAAAAACTATAACACCGCCAATACCGGCCACCTGCGCTATTAGGTTGAGCATCGATGACCAATCTGCCGACATGTTCATGGCCTGTGCTTTTTGCAGCATGGGGCTGTTGTTGGTGGCATGACCAAGTAAATACATGGCTATGGCGCCCATTACAGGGCCAAGGGCAAATGCGGCAAATGTGATAGGTACTATTTTGGAGTGTTTCAGTTTGAGCCACTCGGCTGATAATATATTTTTTAGCATGTCAATTGTTATTTACGAGTTGAAGAAAGTAATGTTCCAAGTCTTGCACATAGGTATAAAGTTGGCTCAGCTCAAAGCTGTTTTCAACCAGTAGTTTGGCAAGCTTTTCAGGTTGTTGTAGCCAAAGCTTATCGCGTATTATTATTTGCTTATCAATAATTTCAACTTCTCTTATTCCTTTGTTTTCCAGTAGTTGCCGAGCACCATCGAGTGGGCTACAGCAAAGCACCAAGTGTTTTTCAAGGCTGTCATCCAGTTTTTGGGCGTCCAACTCGCAAACCATTTTGCCGTGATGTATAATGCCAATGGTATCAGCTATTTTCGATATTTCGCCCAATAAATGACTTGATATTAAAATGGTAGTTCCGTTTTGGCTCAGCTTTTTCAGGTAATTTCTAATATCAACAATTCCTGCGGGGTCAAGGCCGTTCACGGGTTCGTCAAGTATAAGCAGGGCGGGCTTGTGCAACATCGCTTTGGCCAAACTCAAACGTTGTTTGTTGCCCAGCGAAAGTGCTCCCGCCCGCGTATTTACATAGGCTCCAAGGTCTAATTCGCCAATTATTTCATCAATCGCGCTACGGTTTTTCATTTGGTGGTATTGGTAGCTTATCTCCAGGTTTTCGTGCACCGAAAGATTAGGATAGGCATAAGCCGACTCAATGGCGTAGCCCACCTTTTTCCACACAGCATGATCCTGTTTTGTTTGTCCGAAAAGCGAAACACTGCCGCTATTGGGTTTTATCATATTAAGAAGCATGCGCATAGTGGTGGTTTTGCCTGCACCGTTGAGGCCCAAAAAACCATAAATGCTTCCTTCTGCAACCTGCAAATGCAAATTATTGACCGCAGTAAATGAGCCGTAGCGCTTGCACAGCCCATTGGTTTCTATAATATTCATAATTGTTTTTGTCATTATTGGCTAATGCCTGATTTTTCTATTGAGATGAATTGACGGGCTGCTTCCATTATTTCATTTTCGTCAATATCGCTTAGCTGAGTGGCTCCTTCAGAAATGAAATCGGTTTGGTATTTGAGCGACAAGTAATCAAAAATTGCCATTTGCGTTTGCAGCACGTGAAAGGCGATGAGCTGCGGTTGTATATCGCGACGTAGCTGTCCGCTTTGCAGGTATTTTTCTACCAATTGTTGCAAAATATCGAGCGCACGTTGTTTTCTTATGAATTGGATATTGCCCAGATCAGGCGAATTTTTTTCGTACAAAACGCGGTTTAGGAAGGCGCTGCAATGCTTTTCACTCTTGTCAAAGTGCAGTTTTGCCTTGAAATGCAGCATCATCAGTTCAAAAAAATCATTGGGTGCTGCGGTTATAAATTTCCGGTCGTTGGCCAGGCGTTTTTCTACACAATACTCCAAAAGATAGAAGTAGAGCGACTGTTTATTTTCAAAGTAGCGGTAGAAGCTTCCTTTGGCAAGACCCAGGTTTTTGACAATAACGCTAAGCGATGCTGTCTGGTAATCGTTGGCAGCAAACTCCTTGAGTGCAGTTTCAATGATGGCTTCCTGACGTTCAGGGGCCAAATTGGTAAATGTTTTTAAAGCGACCATATAGTAGCGACTAAGTGGTCGCAAAAGTAAAATGAAATTTTAAATGAGGTGGAGAAAAGTTTTGGGATTATTGAAGTTTGTCCAATGTCTCAATGTTCCAAGACCTCCCAGCCACAATGCAAACGCACAGCCCCGCCAACCTACCGAAAGTAGGTCGCTGCTGTTTATTGCTCAAACAAAATGAAATACATTAGCCGCAAATTTGCCCCTTGCTAATAGATCAAACAAATACCGCCAACCGCATTTTGCAGACTGTAGTGGTCTTGCTGCTCACGGTGCTGTTGGGTTTGCTCATTGCCAAATTGCAGTTGCTGGGGGCGGCGTTGCTCATTGTGTTGCCTATTCTCATTTTGGCGCTTTTGGTATTCATCCGGTTTCCTAAACTGGGTATTTACGCCTTGGTTTTCATGGGTTTTGCCACTTCGGGTTTGTCGCGCTACATTCCCGGGCCGCCTTTCGGGCTTTCTATCGATTTGTTGCTTGTGGGCACATTGTTGGTGGTTTTTATCAAGGATTTCAAGAAACTCGATCTTTCCAAGGCCAATACCGACCTCACCTGGATTTGGGTCCTGTGGATGTTGTTTTGCGTGCTCATGATTATGAATCCGCTCTCGCGTAGCCTTGAAGCCTGGTTCTATGCCGTGCGCGGAATTGCACTTTATCCGCTGCTTATGGTGCCGCTGGTGCTTATGGTTTTCAACGAACGGCGCGATATGAACCGCCTTTTTATACTCATTGTGGTACTTGAAGTTATTGGTTCGCTGTGGGGAATAAAACAAATTTTCATTGGTGTTTCGCAAGTTGAAAACCGCTGGCTAATGGCTGGAGCCGCAAGTACGCACATACTTTTTGGCAAGCTCAGGGCTTTTTCTTATTTCTCCGATGCGGCACAGTTTGGCGCGAGTCAAGTGCACATTGCCTTCATGTGTTTTGCCTATGCTTTTGGTATAAAAACGGGCTGGAAAAGAGCCTTGGTTATACTTGCGGGTATTATTTGTTTCTACGGATTTATGCTCTCGGGTTCGCGCGGGCCTTTGGTAATACCTGCCGTGGCGGGTTTCTTTTTTCTGCTGCTCAGCCGATACACCAAATTGTTTATTGCAGGTAGCGTGGTGGGTTTTCTGCTGTTTGGTTTTTTAAAATTTACCACCATTGCTCAAAATAATTATAATGTGGCAAGGCTGCGCACCGCATTGAATCCAACTGAAGACGCTTCGTTTTTGGTGAGAAAGGCGCGCG
>WGNN01000054.1 GCA_016124515.1 bacterium | reverse complement strand
TAGGCCGTTGTTTTGTTATATAATTATATCACCCCTTCGGGGTTTGAGTGGGGCTGTGTTTCGACTTGGTATATAATTATGTCACCCCTTCGGGGTTTTTACGGGGCTGTGTTTCAACTTGGTATATAATCATATCACCGCTTCGGGGTTTTGTGGGGCTGTGTTTCGACTTGGTATATAATTATATCACCCCTTCGGGGTTTTGTGGGGCTGTGTTTCGACTTGGTATATAATTATATCACCCCTTCAGGGTTTTGCGGGACGGTGCTTCAACTTGGTATATAATTATATCACCCCTTCGGGGTTTTGCGGGGCTGGTTTTTTGACTTGGTATATAATCATGTCACCCCTTCGGGGTTTTGTGGGGCTGTGTTTCGACTTGGTATATAATCATGTCACCCATCGGGGTTTTGCAGGGAAACTGAAAACGGACCACTGACAACTGACAACTGACCACTGATAACTTAAAGTGGTTAATTTTCTAATAAATAATCAACCGCTGCTTGGTATCCCATCAATCCCAAACCTGATAGTACTGCTTTGCAGTTTTGCGAGAGCATGGATGTTTTTCTGAAATGCTCTCTCGCGTAAATATTAGAAATATGCACTTCCACTACAGGAACCGAAATGGCTTTCACGGCATCGGCTAAGGCAATTGAATTGTGGCTATAGCCCCCGGCATTCAGCACCACGCCGCTGTAGTCTTTGCCCAAAGCTTGTAGTTTATCAATTATTTCACCGCAGTGGTTTGATTGAAAATACTCCAACTCTGTCTGCTTGAACTTGTCTTTCAATTCCAACAAATAATCATCAAAACTTTTGTTGCCATAAATAGAAGGTTCGCGCTGCCCGAGCAAGTTCAGATTGGGTCCGTTTATTATCAATATTTTTGTCATCATTATTCTTTCAGCAAATCAAGCAGGTATTTTCCATAACCACTTTTCACCAATGGTTGGGCAATTTTTTCCAGTTGTTCGGCTGTAATAAAACCCTGCTGAAAAGCGACTTCCTCCGGACAACCAACTTTCAGACCCTGCCTTTCTTCTATTACTTCTACATATTGGCTCGCCTGCATCATTGATTTAAAAGTACCTGTATCAAGCCATGCTGTGCCTTTTTCAAGCACTTGCACTTTTAGCTCGCCCCTTTCCAAATATATTTTATTTATATCGGTTATTTCCAATTCGCCGCGGGGTGATGGTTTCAGGTTTTTGGCAAAATCAACCACCTGATTGTCATAAAAATACAAGCCCGGCACTGCATAGCGCGACTTCGGCTTAAGGGGTTTTTCTTCAATGCTCAAGGCATTAAAATGGGCATCAAACTCCACTACCCCATAGCGTTCGGGATCGCTTACCGGATAGGCAAAAACTATCCCGCCTTTGGGGTCGCTGCTCGCCTCTACCGCCGAATAGAAATTGCTCCCATAAAAGATATTATCGCCCAAAACGAGTGCTGCGCCATCATTGCCAATAAATTCTTCGCCTATTATAAAAGCCTGCGCCAAACCATCGGGGCTCGGTTGTGCCGCATATTGCAGGTTGATACCCCAATCGCGACCATCGCCCAGCAATTTTTGAAACAGCGGCAAATCGTAGGGCGTACTTATAATAAGTATATCTTTAATACCGGCCAGCATAAGCGTTGACAAAGGATAATAAATCATCGGTTTGTCATAAATGGGCATCAATTGCTTACTTATTCCTTTGGTTATGGGATACAATCGGGTTCCGCTTCCGCCGGCCAGTACTATTCCTTTCATTTTATCTGTCTTTATACATTTTATCGTAATATGCCATGTAGTTGCCTGAGGTAACATTGCGCATCCACTCCTCGTTTTCAAGATACCATTCCACGGTTTTTTCCAGGCCTTCTTCAAAGGTTATAGATGGTTTCCAATTCAACTCCGTTTCCACTTTTGTAGGGTCAATGGCGTAGCGCAAGTCGTGTCCGGCGCGGTCGGTAACGTAGGTTATTAGCTTGGCACTCTCGCCTTTTTCGCGTCCGAGTTTTTCGTCCATTATCTCACAAAGCTTGTGTACCAAATCAATATTTTTCCACTCATTGATACCACCTATATTATAAGTTTCGCCTACGGCCGCTTCGTGAAAAATAACGTCAATAGCCGAGCAGTGGTCAACCACCCAAAGCCAATCTCTAATATTTTCTCCTTTTCCATATACCGGTAGCGGTTTTTTATGCTTGATGTTATTGATCATCAAGGGGATTAGTTTTTCAGGAAACTGAAAGGAGCCATAATTATTGGAGCAATTAGAAATTTTAATGGGAATGCCATAGGTGTGGTGGTAGGCTCTTACAAAATGGTCGCTGCTAGCTTTTGAAGCTGAATATGGCGAACGCGGATCGTATGCGGTGCTTTCTTTAAAAAATCCACCATCATCTAGCGAGCCATATACTTCGTCGGTTGAAACATGGTAAAAAAGGTGGTCGGCATAGTTTTCTGACCAAAATTTGCGGCACACATTGAGCAACGAAACCGTGCCCAAGACATTGGTATTGATAAACTCCAACGGATTTTCTATGGAGCGGTCCACATGCGATTCGGCAGCGAGGTGAATTACATCCGTTATATCATGCGCCTTGAAAACCTCATTGAGCAGCGCTTCATCGCGTATATCTCCTTTTACAAAATGGTAGTTGGGGTGGTTTTCAATCTCGGTAAGGTTCTGCAAATTGCCTGCATAAGTGAGCGAATCGAGGTTCACGATTTTGTAATCATGCTTTTTCAGCATCCACTTTACCAAGTGCGATCCAATAAAACCGGCTCCACCGGTAATTAATATGTTTTTCATTTAGTTAGGTTCTTTTCCCAGTTGTAGGTTGACAGTAACATGTTATCCAAACTTTCGGCGGGTTGCCAGCCAAGTCGGTTGCCGATAGCCGAAATATCTGCAAATACAGCTTCGGCATCACCCGGACGACGCGGCGCCACCTCATAATTAATCTTTATACCGCTGGCTTTTTCAAATGCGGCTACAATTTCAAGCACGGTATAGCCTGTGCCGCTTCCGGCATTATATACTTCAAAGGCATCGTTGTTTTTGTCGTTGAGCAAATAATCGAGTGCTTTTACATGGGCATGCGCCAAATCAACCACATGTATATAGTCGCGTACACAAGTACCATCTTTGGTTTGGTAGTCGTTGCCAAAAACCTTCAAGGCAGCTCGTTTTCCTGCCGCCACTTCCGATATTATGGGCACCAAATGTGTTTGGTGTCCTATAGGATCTTCGCCAATGAGACCCGAACCATGCGCTCCGATTGGATTGAAATAACGCAGCGAAATGACATTGAAATTGTTGTGCGAAACTGCAAAATCATATAGAATTTCTTCTGACACCTTTTTGGTATTGCCATAAGGGCTCACGGCTTTTTTTATTGATTCCTGCTCGCTAATGGGAAGGGTTTCGGGGTTGCCATACACGGTGCACGACGAAGAAAAAACCATTTTAATATCTTTTTCTCCACCAAAAACTTCGAGCAACGTTATTAGCCCGTCCAAATTGTTGCGGTAGTATTTCAGTGGATTTGCCACCGATTCGTCAACAAAAAGATGGGCCGCAAAATGTATGATGCCATCTATGCGACCTTCCTTTTCCTTGAGCTGTTGCAAAGCCTCGGCGTCACAAACATCAATTTGATAGAAGACTGGTTTTTTGCCGCTGATTTTTGCAATGCGTTCCTGCACGTATGGTTTTGAGTTGCACAGGTTGTCGGCAATAACCACTTCATATCCTTGCGAAAGCAATTCTACTACTGTGTGCGAGCCAATGAAACCATTGCCACCTGTTACTAATATTTTTGCCACTGTTAAGATTTAAATTCAGGTAAAGATTTAAAATAATCGAGGGTAATCTTAAGGCCTTCTGATCGATTTACCAAAGGTTGCCAACCTAAAATATCATTGGCCTTGCTAATATCGGGTTGCCGCACCTTGGGATCGTCGGCAGGCAGGTCAAGATAGGTTATTTTACTGCGCGAATTGGTAAGTTGTACGATTTCTTCAGCAAATTCTTTAATGGTAATTTCAATGGGGTTGCCCACATTTACCGGCATGGGATAGTCGCTCATGAGCAGGCGGTAAATGCCTTCTACCAAATCGCTTACATAGCAAAACGAACGGGTTTGCGAACCATCGCCAAATACGGTAATGTCTTTTCCTTTAAGGGCTTGCGACATAAAAGCGGGCAACGCACGGCCATCATTTAGTCGCATGCGCGGTCCGTAGGTATTGAATATTCTAACTATGCGTGTTTCTACTTTGTGAAAAGTGTGGTAGGCCATGGTAATTGCTTCCATAAAACGCTTGGCCTCATCATACACGCCACGCGGCCCCACGGGGTTTACATTTCCCCAGTATTCTTCATTTTGCGGATGAACCAAGGGATCGCCATAAACTTCAGAGGTAGAAGCTACTAAAATGCGAGCGCCTTTGGCCAATGCCAAACCTAGCAAGTTGTGTGTACCCAATGAACCCACTTTCATGGTTTGAATGGGCATTTTCAAATAATCGATGGGACTTGCGGGCGAGGCAAAATGCAGAATATAATCCAACTTGCCCGGCACGTGCACAAATTTGGTAACATCGTGGTGGTGGAACTCAAAATTGCGCATAGGCAACAAGTGTTCAATATTCCTGATATCGCCGGTACTCAGGTTGTCCATGCAAATTACATGGTAGTCGCGTTTTACAAAGTAATCGCACAAATGCGAACCCAGAAAACCTGATCCGCCGGTAATTAATACCCTTTTCATCGTTGTTTTTTAAAGGTGGTAAAAAAATGGAATGACCGCCCGTTGCCGCAATAAAAGATTCCTATTTTGTTGTAACTTTTGGTCATCCGCAACTCAATATTTTGCCAAGCCCAGATGCCTTCGGTAGCGGTTTGAAGTCACTTTTAGGCGGTATCAGGGCTCAGTTATAAACTCAGTTCAATTAAATCGACTCCAAAGATAGTTTTAAATTTACCTTTGATTTTTGAGTTCACCTAAACTTTATCCATGCTTCAAAAAGCTGTATTAATCGCTGTTTTGTCTGTTTTGTGGCAATTGGGTTTTGGCCAAACCCATCTTCGCGACTCAGTAATGGCTGTTACCACCTTTCAATTTGGCTATTCGGCAAACCTTACCGCGGGCAACTTATCTGAAAAAACCGATCTGCTAAATAATATTATGCCTTCGCTGTGCCACAAAAACCGCCATAACTGGACCTTTGAACTTGGGGTTGGCGCCCTGCTGGGCACTAATGCACTGGAAACCAATACCCCCGCCGGCATTTATTCCGAAGTGGGAATTCCTATAAGTACCGAAGGCGTTTTGGAACAGGTTAAAGTGCGTTTCCAAGGCTATACGGTTCAGTTTCAAACAGGAAAACTCATTGTGCCATCGCGCTACAACAAAAACACCGGTTTGTGGCTGTGCGGCGGACTTGGCTACATGCGCCACAAATTGCGCTTCGTTTATAAAGGCAGCAATGTGCCACAGCTCAACGATCCTTATGTGAAAGGCTACGACAGGCTAACCAACGGCTTGGCGCTCAATCAATTTATTGGTTATAGAAGGTATTCAAACAAAAACAATTTCAATTTTAGCTTTGGGCTTGAGATAGTAGAAGGCTTTACCAAAAACCGCCGCAGTTGGAACTACGACGTGTTTGGCCCCTTGCCCAATTTGCGACACGACATTTACTACGGACTGAAATTCAATCTGCTACTTCCCTTTTACGACTAATTATGTACGCAGTCGCGATTTTTCTATACCGCATCGCCGCCTTTTTTCTCAGCTTTTTTAGCCCCAAAGCAAAAGAATGGACAAAAGGCCATGCCCAAAAAACGGCTGACGTGGTATATGATTTACCCAAAAAAGAGAAGAAACGGATATGGTTTCACATCAGCTCTTTGGGCGAATATGAACAAGCAAGATCAATAATAGAAAAACTCGCCACCCACTGGGAAATTGTACTAACTTTTTATTCGCCATCGGGCTATCATGCAAGTAATGTGCGCAAGTACACTCCCTACGTTTATTATATGGGAGTTGACACCACCGCCAATGCACAAGCCAATTTCGATGTAATACAACCGGATGTTTTTGTGTTGGTAAAATATGATTTTTGGCTGCGTCAGTTGCAGGAAATTCAGAAAAACCAAGTGCCAATTGTTCTCATTTCGGCCATTTTCAGAGCCAATCAGATATTTTTCAAATCCTATGGAAAAGCGTTTAAAAAGGTTTTGAAACAATTTAATCATATTTTTTTGCAGGATGCACCGTCTGCTGTACTGCTCAAAAATATCGGCATTGAACAAACTACGGTAAATGGTGATACACGTATAGATTCGGTGCTTGAAAATGCAGAAGTGGCAAAGCAACAGCTACCCGCCAACATAGCGCAATTTGTTGACAACAAACCCTGCCTTGTAGTTGGCAGCAGCTACGAAACCGAAGAAAAAATAATATTTGAGCAGCTTGATGATGTATTGCAAAACTGGAAAATAATAATAGCACCACACAATATTGGCCACACCAACATGGCCCGCCTCAGCGAGTTGTTTAGCAAACGTGGGGTATTGCTTTCGCAGTATAAGGGTCCTGTTGATAAGCAAGTACTTATTATTGATCAAATTGGCTTGCTTAAATATTTATATGTACTTGGCAATATTGCCTTTGTGGGTGGTGGGTTTGGCAAAACAGTCCACAACACCCTGGAGCCTGCCGCCTTTAAAATTCCCATTATTTTTGGCCCCGCGTATGATAAATTTCCGGAGACGGTTGAAATGGTGGCTACTGATTGTGCCTTTGTGAGCGAACTGCCCGAAACTTTTAAGCAGGTTTTTATTCACGCTTCGTCACAGGCAGTAAGACATAGTGTAGCCATTAAGCTTGACGAGTTTCTTGAAAAGCACAAAGGGGCGAGTGCCAAAGTGCTTCAATACCTGAAAAGCATCTACGGCTAAATCATTTCAGCATTTTACTCGGTCAAAGTTTATTTCTGCAAGTTATGTCGAAAGTCATTATTTTCGGAACCTTAGATTGCAGGTATGAATAGGTATTTAAAGACATTACTTGGACTGTGCTCCGTTGCGGCATGTATGCAAAGCTGCGGCGAAAGCTGCACCTACACCGAAATGGAGATGAATTTTAAGGTTCAGGGGAAAGGCGATTTCGCATCTATTAAAGGCAAACTGTGCCCCACGCAGCTGGAGTCGGCTACTGCCAAACCTTCATTTTATGTGTTGCCGGTTATTTACGAATCGGCGCTGAACAATGGCAACGACCCATATACATGCTTTGAGCGCGGTCAAGTGCAAATTGCCAATTTTACCTACACCACAAAGGAAAGCCCCACCATAGTGGAAATTCGCGATGTAGTTACGCTGCAAAACAACCTGAACCATCCGTATATAAGCCATATAACCGACAACAGCGAAAACGGACTTCTTTCGCTTGATTGTGAATTGGAACTTAGCGGACACCCGCTCTACTTGATGCTCGCCCTGCAAGATGTGCTGGATGAAGGTGGCGGCAAGGTGTGGCGAACCACAGGTGCTATTTGGCCCGATAGTTCAGAAATTACCGAGCTCGATGCCTGGAAATGCATACTCGACAACTCCTATACCTTTCTCAAAGGAAACCGCTTTGCCTACGATCCCAATGGCGATGACAACTCAGGCATGATTTGCGACAAGGAATTGGACTATTTTACCGACCCCGCAAGCGTGACCAAAGTATATGGAACCTACAGCGTATCGGTTGAAAATGACGAAGTTTATCTTGTGTTGAAAATCGCTAAATCGCCTAGCGAAACCAAGGAGCAGAAAATAAAAGTACTGGCCTACGACTGGTACAAAATGAGCATTGAGGTACAAAACGATGCAGGTGAAGTGGCTATCGCGCAACTTGCCCCTGTTGCATTTCCGGCCACATTTGAATAATAAAGTATGAAGTTTAAGTTACTCATTTGCCTGTTGCTTTTTGCGGGCGCGGGCAGGGCTCAGTACAGTATTGAAGCACAAATTGGCAACCTTGCCCAATCGGTACCGGCCTATTATTTTGGCTATTCTGAAGTGTTGTACAACAATTTGGGTGGCTGCATGGCCATGTCGAACCAAATGCAGCATTTGCGCAAACGATGGCGGATAAGATATGCCCTTACCATGGCAAGCCAAACCATCAATGTGTCGCAAGCCACCAATGGAAGTATCAACCGCTCGCAACTCTACAACCAGGAAGGAATTCAATACATGGGCAGCCTTAGCAATGTGCTTGGCAGCCGCGATGAGAGCGTGTTGCGGCAATACTTGCTTGACCAAAACGGAAACCGAATGGTGAACCCCAAAACCGGAGAATACATTTCTATTGACCTGAACATGCCCGGTGGCTTTGGCTATCCGGTGGGCGCTACGCCATTTGTAATGCCCAGCCTTGAAATAAGACTTTGGAAAGGACTTATTGTGCAAGGTGGCTGGGTGCCGGTGGGTTATTTCCTGCGCAATTTTAAAGAAGGCAATTTTACCCCAAAAGCCAATTTATACAGCATTGGCGGTGGACTCAGCATGCGGTATTTTTCAAAAGCCCCTGTACTTTCCTGGTTGCGTTTCGATGCTTCTTACAGCGTGGTTGACATCAACCTCAGCAGCATTCAAGACAAACTCGATTTAAATACCAACGATTATTTCACCCTGAATTTTACCGAACTAAACCTGAGCACGGGTATCAGCAGCTCGCAATACCGCGGTTCAATTTCCATTCCGGTGTCAAAAGGTGTGGCCTTGGTAGGGCAGGTTGGTTTTTACCAATTCAATTACCATTTTGATTTTAGCTACAAAATGCAGGCACAAGCCGATGCCGAAAAGCTTAAAGCCAACTACAACATTGATTTGGCCGAAAACAACATCAATATTGACGATAAATTCAGCAAATCGTACCAAAGCAAAAACACCCAATACTACTCGGGCGGCGTGCTGCTCGATGGCAAAGTAGCTTCTTTTTACCTGGGAATGGCCTACCTCAACTATCCCACTTTTTCATTCAAAACCTCACTAAGAATTATCTGATATGAAATACGCAGCACTACTCATATTGCTCATGACCGCCGCGGGGGTTCATGCACAAACCTATTATGTAAAACTCGATTCATTCAAAACATTGAGCTTGCAATCGGGAAAAACCTATAAAATAAAAGGCACAAGTGGCCTGATTGAGAAAAAAGTATTTGACCACCTGGAAGGCGATACCTTGGTTTTTGAAGACGAAAAACTCTATTATAAAAATGTGGTTGCGCTGCGAAATCCCAAGCGAAAAGCATTTTTGGATGCCCTTGCCCTGCCGGTAACAGTGGGATCGTGCGTGGCAGTTTCTACCATTCCTATTTCATACATCAAAGGATATTTTCTTGCCGATACCGATATCATGCTCACTTCGGTTGCGCTTTTTATTGTTGAAACCATTTTGTTCTCATCAACACGTAACTACCTGAGCAACAACAAAAAATGGATTGAAATAGCCAAGCTTCAACAGCTCGAGTGGGGCGAGAAAGCTTAGGGGAGTTTTCGGTTATCACTTTCCAGCCATGTCTCGACTCTGGCAATATTTTCAGTTATCAGTTCCCGATTTTGGCAAGATTATCGGTTACCAAAAAACCTGACACTTCTCTTCTGCATAAACAGCTCTGAATTTTCAAAGCCCCTCACTTCTATTAGAATGAAGAAGTGTAAGGTTTGGACTAAATCAATTGCAAAACCTCGTCAGAAAGACTGAAGGAAAGCGCAACACCCATTCCGCTAAGGCCGACCAAATGCAATACTTCGTTGTGCACTTCTGGCTTCGGCAGCTTGTTGCCGCGCATGCCCATTATGCCGCTCCATCGCATGTCAATGTCAAAATCAATTCCCGGCAACAGCGTTTGTTTCAGCAGGGTTTCAAGTGCCTTTTGAATTTTTTCGTTGGCACCCAATTCAGTAGTTGTTTCCCCGGCCACGTCAAGGTTGCGTGCACCGCCAAGCAGCAGTCGTTTGCCCACATTTCTAAAATAATAAAATCCTTCGTCCATGTGGTAATTTCCAATGTAAGGCAGCTGCTCTATTTCGCTGGTTATGAGCACCTGAGCCCGCGCGGGTTTTACTACCGAGGCTGAATCCAAATGCCCGGAAAAACCATTTACACAATTGATTACTTGCCTGGCACGCAACACCAAATCGCCGGCACAAAGCACTTGATTAGCTGAAAGTTGCTGTGCTTCTACATTGAAACAAACCTTTACGCCGGCCTGCATGGCCCGCTTGAGCAAGGCGCTATGCAAAAGGGCGGGTTGCAACTGCCCCTCGCCTTTTATGGCTAGCACACCCGCTAAATTGCCTTGCTCATTTTGGCCGATTTCAAACGTATTTTCGGTGCCTGTAATTGGCCTTAAAATGTGGTTCAGGAAAGGCAATTTTGCTTTCGTATTCTCAAACAACTCTTTATTATCCAGTACAAACCATTCATGCGAAAGGCATGCCCGGTATTGCGCTGTTTTCCCGTATTCACGTGCTATTCTTTCAATACCATCCAGGCGTTTTTGCACCAATTGCAGGCATTCATTCTCGCCCATTACTTCCATGTCGTGCAGTATTTCCGACGGACTTCCAAAGCAGGCAAAACCCGCATTTTTTGTACTTGCTCCCTTCCACATTTCCCTGTCGATAACCAAAACCGAGGCATTTTTGTATTGTTCCTTAATGGCAATGGCCACATTGAGTCCGGTAAAACCGCTTCCAACAATCACAAAATCGCGTTTTTTTTGCAACAGGTCTTTTTCCCAGTAAGAGTACATTTACCAATTATTTGTTGCGAAATAATGCATAGTCTTTACAAAAACTCCGTGTTTCATTAAAATTGATGAAGAACAATCAGCCGCCACTTCCGTAAAATGCATAGGAAAATAGTACATATAGATATGGACGCCTTCTTTGCTTCGGTAGAGCAACGCGATTTTCCTGAATTGCGCGGCAAACCCGTAGCCGTAGGCGGCAACCAAAGTCGCGGTGTGGTGGCGGCAGCAAGCTACGAAGCACGCCAATATGGGGTTCGCTCGGCCATGCCATCAAAAATAGCGGCACAGAAATGCAGGAACCTCATTTTTGTAAAGCCGCGTTTTGGTGTTTATAAGAAAGTGTCAACTGAAATACGGCATATCTTTTACGAGTACACCGATTTGGTAGAGCCGCTCTCGCTCGACGAAGCCTACCTTGATGTAACTGAAAACAAAAAAGGGCTAAGCCTTGCCACGCAAATTGCCAACGAAATACGGTCAAAAATTTTTGAAACCACAGGATTGACAGCCTCTGCCGGCATATCGATGAATAAATTCCTTGCAAAAGTGGCATCAGATGTCAACAAGCCCAACGGTTTTTTTGTCATCCATCCTAGCAAAGCGGAAGCATTTGTGGCGCAACTTCCCATCAAAAAATTTCATGGTATAGGAAAAGTTACTGCCGAACGCATGGAAAAGATGGGGATAAAAACGGGAGAAGACTTGCGCAAATTTGAACTCAACAATCTGATAAAATCATTTGGCAAGGCGGGCAATTATTACTACCACATAGCAAGAGCCATAGACTTCCGCGCCGTGGTGGCCGAGCGCAAAGCCAAGTCGATAAGCGTAGAACATACTTTTGAAAATGACCTCACAAGTATGGAAGAAGTGGAAATACAGCTTTCAGCCCTGGGCGAACGCCTGAAAGAACGCACCGGCAGACTCAATTTTCAGTACAAAACCATTACACTTAAACTGCGCTACAACAATTTTGAAACCATCAACCGCAGCAAAAGCCTGAGTGGCTACTGCGACAACCTGCACTTGGTTGACGAAACCATTAAAGAGTTGCTGGCACAACCCGAAATTATGAAACTTCCCGTGCGTCTTGTGGGCATCGGCATCAGCAACTTACTGCTTCCGCACGAAGGCGATGCTGTGCAGCTTACCATTGGTTTCTAGCCGGCAATTTTTGTTCTTGACAAGTCAAAAATAGAGCTGAGCTCCAAGCACTTTTCCGCATTATTTCAAGCATGTCATCTTATGATATAAAGAAGTATGACTACCCATATTTTGGCGCACAATAAACTTAAAACTTACCTTTGCGGCTTATTTGTATCATAAAAAATTTTTATAGAAGCAACATAAATGGCAACATCAAAAATTGTCTATACCAAAACAGACGAAGCCCCGGCCTTGGCCACCTATTCATTTTTGCCCATTGTGCAGTCTTTTCTGGCAAAAGCACAAATAGAAGTAGAAACAAAAGACATTTCGCTCAGTGGAAGAATTTTGGCCAATTTCCCAGAGTACCTCGCAGAAAATCAGCGGGTTGAAAACGCACTACTGCAACTGGGCGAACTAGCCAAACAGCCCGAAGCAAACATTATAAAACTGCCCAACATTAGTGCTTCTATGCCGCAACTGAAGGCAGCCATAAAAGAGCTTCAGGCACACGGATTTGCCATACCCGACTATGAAGACGAGCCAACGACCGATGCGGCAGAAGAAGCCAAAAACCGATACGACAGCATAAAAGGAAGTGCCGTGAACCCCGTTTTGCGCGAAGGAAACTCCGACCGAAGAGCCCCAAAGGCAGTAAAAGAATACGCCCGCAAAAATCCACACCGCATGGGCGCCTGGTCCGCTGATTCAAAAAGCTATGTGGCCAGCATGAGCGAAGGCGATTTTTACGGCAGCGAGCAATCGTATGAATGCGAAGACGCCATGAATGCCGACATCGTTTTTATTGATGAAAACGACAAGCACCACGCGCTAAGGCAAGGAATTGCGCTTAAAAAAGCGGAAGTAATAGACAGCGCGGTAATGAGCAAAAATGCCTTGGTAGCCTTTTTAAAAGAGCAAGTGGCTGAGGCCAAAGCCAAAGGACTCCTTTTTTCGGTGCACTTGAAAGCCACTATGATGAAAGTGAGCGATCCCATTATTTTTGGCTATGCCGTAAAGGCTTTTTTCGCCGATGTGTTTGACAAACACGCTGCAAGTCTTGAAAAAGCCGGCGCCAACCCAAACAACGGATTGGGACAAGTAATAGCATCGCTGCAAAACCTGCTTGAAGAAGAGCGCAGCCAAATAGAAAACGATTTTGCGGCAGCCATTGAAAACGGCCCAGATTTGGCAATGGTAAATTCTGACAAAGGCATAACCAACCTGCACGTGCCAAGCGATGTAATTGTTGACGCTTCAATGCCCGCCATGATCAGAACATCAGGCCGTATGTGGAACAAAAACAATGCGTTGCAAGACACCATTGCCGTTATCCCCGACCGTTGCTATGCCGGTGTTTACCAAGCAGTTTTTGATGATTGCAAAGCACACGGCGCACTAAATCCTGCCACTATGGGCAGCGTGAGCAATGTTGGCCTCATGGCCCAAAAAGCCGAAGAATACGGAAGCCACGACAAAACCTTTGAAATAACTGCCAATGGAAAAGTGCAGGTGGTGGCCAACGGAAAAGTATTGATGGAACAAAAGGTGGAAGCCGGTGATATTTTCAGGGCCTGCCAAACCAAGGATGCACCGGTAAAAGACTGGGTAAAACTGGCCGTAAACAGAGCCCGCGACACCCAAACACCCGCCATTTTTTGGCTTGATGAGCAACGCGCCCACGACAGAGTGCTCATGACCAAAGTGCGCAACTACCTTCAGGCATACGATACCACCGGTCTCGACATCAGGATCATGTCGCCGGTTGAAGCGTGCAAGTTTTCGCTGGAGCGAATAAGAAAAGGACAAGACACCATTTCGGTGACAGGCAACGTGCTTCGCGACTACCTCACCGATTTGTTTCCCATATTGGAAGTGGGTACAAGCGCCAAAATGCTGAGCATTGTACCCTTGATGAACGGCGGCGGTTTGTTTGAAACCGGAGCAGGTGGTTCGGCACCAAAACACGTAGAACAATTCCTGGAAGAAAACCACCTCAGATGGGATTCACTTGGTGAGTTTTTGGCCTTGGCCGTATCGCTTGAGCATTTGGCCAAAACGCAAAACAACCCAAAAGCAATGGTTCTTAGCGAAAGCCTTGACAAGGCAACGAGTGCCTATTTGCTCAACGACAAAGCCCCCGGACGCGCGGTGAATGAATTAGACAACCGCGGCAGCCACTTTTACCTTGCCATGTATTGGGCTACCGAATTGGCAGCGCAGCATGATGATGAAGAATTGCAAAAAGATTTTGAACCAATAGCCAATTTGTTGCAGCAAAACGAAGCTAAGATTGTGGACGAACTGAATGCTGTACAAGGAACTGCGGTTGACATTGGTGGCTACTACCACCCTACCGAAGCCTTGGCTGCTGCGGCCATGCGACCCAGCGAAACACTGAACCATATTATCGGTCAATAAATAAAAACAGACCAATAAAAGAATTGAGCCCCGACCGCACAAGCAGTCGGGGCTTTTTGTTGGTTTACACTCGCTTCTTCATTTCAATTTATGCGACAAAAGTGCCTTTTTAACAGCCACAATACACTTATCTAACTTTATTAATTCATAGCATTTTAAATAGACAAACTATCGTTCAATCGTTTTTTCTTATTATTGATACTTCTATCGACAGAAATGCACAGAATTGTAAAAATTGGATTTAGCCTGCTGTTGTTGGCAATGGTAGGTTGTGGCGGAAAAAAAAACGAAAAAGAGCCTGTTTCGGGCACAAAAGACAGCACGCAACTACCTGAAGCTTATGGCGATAACGAAGACCGTAGCCACTTACTCATAGGTACTGAGGACATAGATATTGTGTACCACAACCTCAACGACATAGAGCATGTAGCCGGCAAAAGCGATGAAGAGGTAATACGCGCCATTTTTGACGAAGCCTTGCTGCATGGCCAAGCTTATGACCTGCTCAATTTTCTTGCAAATGAAATTGGCGGACGCATAAGTGGATCGCCACAAGCTGCGGCTGCGGTAGAGTGGGCCTATCAGGTGCTCGATACCATGCGCGTAGAAAAAGTGTGGAAACAAGGCGTATTGGTGCCGCGCTGGATAAGGGGCAAACAAGAGGTGGCCCGTGTGGTAAATTCTGATGCGCTGGGCACTTTTGACCTTTCTGTATGCGCTTTGGGCGGTTCGGTGGCTACACCTGACGGAGGTATTACTGCTCCCGTGATAGAAGTAAAGAACTTTGACGAATTGCGAAAACTGGGTATGGAAAAGGTGAAAAACAAAATTGTGTTCTTCAACCGCCGCATGGACCCTCGTTTCATAAACACCTTTTATGCCTATGGCAATTGTGTGGACCAACGATGGGCCGGCGCCATGGAAGCAGGCAAATTAGGCGCGCTGGGTGTCATTGTACGCTCTATGACCCTTGCCGTTGACGACTATCCGCACACTGGAAGCATGGGCTATGAAGATGGAACACCCAAAATACCCGCTATGGCCGTAAGCACCAAAGATGCCATTGCGCTTGCAGAACTCCTGAAAGAACAAAGCAACTTGCGCTTATACATGAACCAACAGTGCAAAACCATGCCCGATGTACTATCATATAATGTGGTAGGCGAAATACGTGGTAGTGAATACCCTGACGAAATCATATTGATAGGCGGACACCTGGACTCATGGGACCTGGGTGATGGTGCGCATGACGACGGTGCCGGTGTGGTGCAATCGATGGAAGTATTGCGCCTATTGATGAAAATGGGTGTAAGGCCCAAAAGAACCATACGCGCGGTGATGTTTATGAACGAAGAAAACGGTTTGGCCGGTGGTAAAAAATACGCCGAAATAGCCACCCTGCGCAATGAAGACCATATTGCAGCCATAGAAACCGACCGAGGTGGATTTGCCCCCCGCTACTTTACCGTAGAAAGTGCCGACGAAGAAAACTTTGACAAGCAAATGGCCATCCTTAACTCTTGGTTGCCCCTACTGAAAGACTACGGAATTGCCGATATTAAAATTGGCGGAAGTGGCGCCGATATAGGTCCACTGAAACCTACAGGCACTTTGCTGTTTGGCTTGGTTCCTGAAAGTCAGCGGTATTTTGACTACCACCACTGCGCCGCCGATACCTTTGAAGCGGTAAACAAACGCGAACTGCATTTGGGTGCCGCTGCCATGGCAGCACTCGTATTTCTAATATCAGAACACGGTATATAAAAAAAGCCTTCGCTACTTTCAGCGAAGGCTTTTTTGGTGTAAAAAACAAAAACTAAACTCTCTATTTTATTAGAGTAATGGTCTGCTGCATGTTGTAGGTCTGTCCTGATGGAGTTTGCATTTCCACCACGCAGATGTACACTCCTGCTTCTACCATTTCTCCTTTGTAGGTTCCATCCCAGGCAATGTTTTGGCCATTGCTGTCAAATACCATTTCGCCCCATTTGTTAAATATCTGTATGTCGCACTCTTTCATGCCATAGCCTTTTATTTCGTACCTATCATTCACATTGTCATAGTTGGGCGAGAAAGCCGAAGGAATAAAAATATTGGGCTCAAACTCAAAAGTATAGGTGGTGCTTGTGCTTTGGTAAAGATTGTCGGTATATACGGCACTCACGCGGTAGGTAGCTTCAAGGGTTTGGTTGTTGTTAAAACTGCGGTCAATAAAGTGTGGTTGGTGGCTGATTCCCGCTTTTACCCAGCCATTGCCTTCGTTTCTTTCTACTTGGTAGTAGGCCAGATTTTCGCCCCATGCGTCAAAAGCATTCCATTGCAAAGTGGGGAAACTATCGGTTTGGTAAGCACCTTTCAATGCCATGGCTTGTGCAGGTTGGCTGTAGGCCGAAGATGCACCGCATTGGTCGTAGGCTTTGATGCTGAGTGCCGCAAAATCAGAATCTTTGGCATAACCCGCTACGGTATAGGCGGTATCGGTTGTGGTAACCAACAAACTGCTGTCGCCACCTTTCATTGCATAAATTTCGTAGTATTTTGAGTTGCTTATGCCTTTCCAGCTGATGGCCAAATCGGTATTTTCCAATTTGGTTTCGAGTACCGATGGTTTTATGGCGCTGTTGATGGGGTTAAACAATTCAAAGGTTTGCACTGCCTCTGCTTTGCAACCGGCTTTTTCGTTGGTTAGTTTCAATCGCACTTCGTGCAAGCCGGGTTCTTTCAAGATTTTGGCATCGTCAAAACTCAAGGTGTCAAAATTGTCTATTACAAGCGAATAGGTAGTGAATACACCGCTGCTTTGGTTGTTGAATTCAAGAATCTGCGGGGTACAAGTGCCTTCCATGTTTACGCTGAAGTTGGCCTTTGGCAGCGCATTAACCACTACTTTGCTTGGAACGGTAAACGTATCTACACAACCTGCAATGGTATTTTTTGCCACCACCTGAATCTCAAATTCACCGGCGGTTTGGTAGCTGTGGCTCAAGGTACGCAAGGTGGTATCAGCATTTCCATCACCCCACAACACGGTGCGGTAGTTTATGCCGCTGTTGTTTTCTTCAAGGTTTAGCACATCGCCTGCGCAAAGGTTGCTTTTTGCTATGGAAGCTTCAATTTGCAATGGAGCCGAAATCTTAATGGTTTTGTGGTATGCTGCACTATCGCTGCAACCGTATTTGTTGTCTATTTGAAGCGAAACTGCCAATTCTGAGGCTTGGTCGATATTGAGCTCAAAAGCACTTTTGTCAGAGGCAAGTTGTCCGTTTACATACCATTTGTAGTTTGCATCAGCATCGGTAATAGCATTGGTAATTTGCAATTTTG
>WGNN01000028.1 GCA_016124515.1 bacterium | reverse complement strand
TCAATCGGTCCTTTATTTTCAAAGCAATAGACTTTTCATTGTCGTCAAGTTCCTGAATTATATTCTCCAGCGACTCTTCAAATTCCTTCAATTTGGATTTTATACTTGAAGAGTTAAATAAGCGAAAGTGGATAGGATGGTCTTTTAAATCACCATTTGGATTATTTTGAACTTCATAAAACTTATCAAACAAGTTCCTCAAAAACCTACTCTTCCCGGAATTATTCGGCCCGATAAAAATATTGATTCTTGAAAGGCCTGTCAAATGGTTCGCGTCACTGCCGTTATCAACAACTTTGTAGTCTTTAAAAACTTCATCTTCTTTTGAGAACCAAAGTTCGGGTATGGTCATAGCGTATTTGTTAAGGCCGTAAATATAGCCTGTTTGTTTAAAGAACCACCCGCAAAACGACAAACTGTTTTACCCTACAACTGCTCGTACCAGCGAGAGAGCAGGGTATCATGTATGCGGTAGCCTTTATCGGTTTTTATAATAAGGGCTTTTTGTTCAAGCGAATTCAATACCCGCACCACACTGCCCGACGAACCGAGGTGGTGTTTGCTGAGAAAAGCATGCGAAGTGGGCGAACTTACTACCTGTTCTTTGGCAATAGCCGCCATTACATCCGATTGTTTCGGAGTAAGTAAGTCGTTGATATGCTGAAAGTAATGCGCTTCCTGATTAATCAAATCCTGATATACCGCACTCAAAACCGTTTCGCTTATGGGCTTGCCGTTTTCATAGAGTCGGTTGCATGCCATTTGTATATACAGCGTTTGCCCATTGGCCCAATCATAAATAGCTTCTATCTGTGGCGTAGTAATTCTGGGGCCCTTGTATTTCATCCATTTCTCTATAAATGGTTTGTAGTCTTCTATAGAAATTGAATCAACCAACAGCATATCGCAACTTTTGTAAAAGGGCCTGTTGCTATTGCCAAACATAGACAGCATCAAACCACGGTGGCTGCCCGCATACACAAATCTTATTTTAGGAAAACGCTGCATAAGTGATCTGAAAACCGCTTCGGGATCCTGACCGCCTTTGTAGCTTGTTATTTGTTGAAATTCATCCAACACCACTACAACATTATTATAGTTTTCATTCAGGTATTGGTAAAGCATGAGCAAACTCTGCTCTATTGATTGGGTGGCTGTATTGAAATTGAATTTTATGGCGGGCATTGCGGTAAAAGGATCAAAGCTCACAGAGGCGCCGATTCTTCCGAGCAATTGTCCCAGTTTTTGGCCGATACCGGTTTTTGTTTTTGCACTTTGCACAAGAGCGTCTGCAATATTTTCAGTGGCTTGTTGCATATTTTTGGTTCCATACAAATCGGCATATATCCCCAGGTAATTGTCCTTTTTTAGCTTAGCCAATACATGATGGAGCAAAGCCGATTTGCCCAAGCGTCGCCATCCATAAACAACGGTATTTCTGTCGTTCTTAATGCTTGATACCAGCGTTTCCGTTTCATTTATTCTGTTGCAGAAATACTTTTCGCTTACGTATCCGGCTATCTGAAATGGATTCATACAAAATTTTCACCAAAGATAACTTGCAAAACCGAAGTTGCAAAACCGAAGTTGCAAAACCGAAGTCAGTTGCCACCGACCAAGGATATTTGGTTCAGGTTTTGTGCGCAGGGCAAAAAGCCTATGTTTGTTAAAAATAAAACCGCACAATGAAATCTATTTTACTCGCTGTATGTATCACAATGCTTTGTTCTACTGCCTCAATTGCCCAAGACAAAGCCTGGGGTTCTGCCGGTACCGGCCTCGGATTTCACAACAAAGCATACCCACAAAGCACCTACAATGTCATGCTGCGTTATTCATCAAGCCTTTGGCGTAGGGTTACCCTTGAAATGACCGCTGAGTTTTTTAAGCAACCGGCTGGCTCTAGTGAACTTATGCAAAGTTTTTTGAACGCGGGTTTTGCCTACCATTGGATTTCAAGTACCGATCTTCAAGTGTATTCCAGGGCCTTGATAGGATATGGCGATAATACCACAGGTTTAACCGGATATATTACCCCTATTGGTGCGAGGTCCTTGGTTTCAGGAAATTTTGGCATTTACGCTGAACTGCATTATGGAAACGCGCCATTGTTTGAAGCAGGCATTTTATTTAAAAACATTTGGTAAGCTTTTAGTGTGCTTTAAATTCATCTATTAAAGCCACAACTCCAATCAAAAAAAAACCGGCAAGCTTATAATTGCCCGCCGGTTTCAAGTATTTTCAACAGCTATTTAAATGAAGTGTATTTGCTTATTGAAGCAAATAAACCGGTTTGCAGATAATTCCGGCCTCGGTTTGCGCCCTTACCAAATAAACTCCCTTTGCCAAGCCAGCCAAATTAAAACTCAGTTGATTTAGTTTTTGGTTGGAGCCAGCCACTAATTGCCCATTCGTATTATAAATAGCCACATGACTCATTAGCTTGTCTGATACCACATGCACCATGCCGGTGCTGGGGTTCGGATAAATTTGTAAACTGTGGTTTGGTGTTTTGGCCACAGACGTCGGGTGGCCAAGCACTCTGTTGTAGGTAATTGTATCATTGTCAGCCCACTGGAAAGTAAAAAGCAAATCGTCGTGAATAGTTAGGGTATGATTTACATACGCTACATCTGCATAAATTTTCACCTTTTGGCCATCGCGAATTACGGTTTTTCCCACCATCAATTCAAAAGCCGGATCAACTGATTCTATTATATTTTCGCGGAAATTGAGCTTGTAAAACTGCATGGAATCATTGTTGTAACTGTTGGCCATAAAATAAGCTACACTGTCGCCCAATAACAATTTGTTTCTATTGGCCGCAAACAAACCCACTTCAACATGGGCTTTTGTGGATAGTACCATTTTTACAGTATCATTGGTACCGGCGGCAAAGGTATTGAACACCAGCTCTTTGGTGTTTTTTCTTCGCTTGGTTTTTCTTTGCTCTACGAGCAAAAACCGGCTTTTATCGTACGGTATTTCCGAAATCAATTCAAGCTTCATTGTGTTGATTTCATGAACAAAAGTAAATTTGTTGTCTTCTGTAGAATACTCATACAGGCTGATTTTACTATATCCTTCTGTAGTATCAACAACCACCCCCACAGACACGTTTTCATGTATTCCCGCTCCAATCCACGCAACCATAGCATTCTGAGCCACAGTAGATAATGAGCGGATAAAGCTATGATCGCGTTGGCCGTTGGTTACAAATAACCTGGCACTTCCCGATGTCTTACCTTTTACCCTCAATAATAAATTACCGTGATGTACCTGACTATAGTCAACATTCACTTTTTTCATATCCTTAAATTCAAACAATTTGTATTTCCTTTGACTATATAGTCTGGAAACTACGCCGCTTTTGAACTCAATTATTTTATTTTCCATAGAATAATAAGAGGCATCAGAGCTATCAATCTCGTGACTTTGATGCAAGCGAAAATTGTGATAATATGAACGCATTTTGTTGCGCTGCGGGTAAGCATAAATTATGACACTATCAGTTAGTGCCCGAATAAGATTATTATATCCCACAGCAATTCTTTCAAGTAAATTCATTGAGGTACCCTTTATTTCATACACATCCAAATGACGGTAGCCATTGAAGGTCAGGTACAAATGATTATTTATTAGTTTAAATTTGACAGAATTATATTTATACATACTATCCAATGTCTTCAGGGTAGTAAACTGCTTATTATCATGGTCATAGCAATACACAGTAGCCATAGATAAACCTGTATTAGACACCACATTGTACTCGTAGTTGCCTAAGAGCATATTATCTGAGGCTAAAAACGCATTTTCAGTGGTTTCAAAAAATTTTTCGTATTTGAGCTGTGCAAACGCCGGACTGCTCAGCAAAAGAATTAAAGCAAAATGTATAATATGTTTCATAATATGGGATTTGGCCTAAAAATAAAAAGCATCATCGCAACGGACGAATAAACCTTCAAAATTGCGGTGAATTACCAAGAATTTGTGGCTGACCCGTACTTGAAACCCAACTATTGAATGCCATCAGGAAGTGGTGTTGTAGCTACTTCCGCAGCAACAGGTTATATTAAAACATCAAAATACGCAAAAAAGCCCGAAACGCTACGTGGTTTCGGGCTTCTATAAAATTATACTGTCAACAAAAATTGAGAAATCAGTAATGCACTTGTTTGCGTTAATTGCCTTTTTCTACCTGAAAAACTTCCTTGATCAATTGCTCAAATTGTGCTTTGGGTAAGGCGCCCATTGCCATTTGTGGTTGAGAGTCAACCGGTACAAAAAGGATAGACGGAATGCTTCTAATGCCAAACATGGCCGAAAGCTCCATTTGTTCTTCGGTGTTTATTTTAAAAATGTCCACCTTGTTGTCATACTCTTTTGAGAGGTCTTCCATAATGGGTGCCACCGCTTTGCAAGGGGCACACCAATCGGCATAAAAATCTATTATACAAGGATTTTCGCCTTTGTATTTCCACTCCTTTGAGCTTTCAAAATCAAATATTTTTTCTTTAAAACTTTCTAAGGTCAAATGTTCAACTGACATGGTATTAACTTTAAATGTGCCACAAATCTAGGCCCACTGTTTGGGGCCTTGTGTAACTTTTGTTATATAGCAAATTGCATTTTCTACTATTGATTTCAACCGGAGAAGTTCTTTGGTGTGCGTTGCCTAAATTGCGGTATGAAATTCAAAATCGGCTTTATTATACTGCTATGGGCATCGGTTTGTACAGCACAGTTCGGGCCTTCAGGCTTTGTAACGCAACAAGCCACCGACAACAATGCTGCCATGATAAGTGGCAATTCCGGGCTGGTAATTAGTCCTTATGCAGAAATACGACAACTATTTCGCTTCGATATTTCCAGCCAAATTCTTTTAAGCCAATCATGCAAAAAACTATGGTTTCGGGCTTTCGGTGGGCTCCATAGCTACGGCAAACTATGAACCCTTGTCAGGACAAAGATTGTCAATTGCCTTTTGCAAAGCGCTTGATTTGCAAAAATGGAAGCTTTCTTTTGGGATAGGATTTTCTTACATTTCGCTCCAGTCAAGGCTTGCCAACAGAGACATAAATTTGGTGGCAAACCCCGGCATTCATTTGGAAAATTCGCATTTTAAAATAGGTTATTCGCAAGCTATTTACTTCCGTCAGGATTTTCATAATGATTTCATTCCTTTCAGACCGAATGCCTTTTTTCTTGCGGCTTTTCATCACCCACTTTCCAGCAGTATATCCGCTGAATATTCAGGAGTTTACAAGAGTATTAACGTCTATGAGCTACTCGATATAAATATGTGTTTCATTGCACAAGGGCACTACATGGCAGGACTGGGTATCAGATGGTTAACCTTCAGTCAAGTCAAAGTGATGGGCGGTTATCAAGCGCAAAACTTCAGCATAAAAGCGGCTTGGCTGCCTCCAATCGACAGACCATTTGGGATCATTTACCGCATTTTTGAACTCAGTTTTGCCCTTACGCTGCAAAGCAGCCATGAGGGTTTGCGATGGGTTATTTAGCTTATAGAAGCCATTAACCTTATACCAAAAAATACACTACATTTAAGCTTGTGAAAAAACGACTAAGTCCGATTTGTAAAAAACTTAGTCCTAATCACAGAACCGCAGCAAAACATCAAATAGGTCATACAATTGCAAGGGATTGTAAATTTCATCAAAAACCACTTCACCTTGCTCCACTTGCATAAATCGCGGATTTACCCAAAGTTTTTCATACGATTTAATGGTATTGTCCACATCAAACAGCCAATTATCTCTTCGTTCATTTTCAATTTTCAGGGTTGAAAAAAAGGTATTAATTCGGTCTTCGTATTGCGTAATAAATACAATTTTCAGCTTGTCATTATGCATCATCTCTATGTGCTTGTTAATAAGAGCTTCCAATTGCACCAGACAAGATGAACAAGAATTATCCAATGGAATGAGCAAGTAATTTCCATCGACATTACCAAATGTAATTTGCTGAATATAAGGCAGAATTCCGATTTCACTATCCGTTTTTAAAGGGATTTCATTTGCCGATTCCATGTATTTGGCAAAAACCAGGCTCTTCTTTCTTTCAGATTCATAGCGGTTATAAAACCAATATTCAGAGTTTATCACAAGCATTTGGTCTGTGAAACCAAAAGGCAATTCCCTTTCTTCAATTACTTTTCCATTGGGTTTAATTTTTTGAATTAAGGTACTTCTATAATTCTGGTAAATCGGATTAGCACTATCATCAACCGGCAGCAATACGGTTCTGACAAACCAATTATTCTCCTTATCATAATAAATATTTCTGTAGTTCAACATAGTGCCGTATCTGTCATCGGTATAGTCGCCAGCTTTGTTAGGATATAATTCATTAAGATTCGTATGAACCTTTATGGTCTTGATCCGCTGATTTTTTTTGTTCAGCCGGTATAAATCTGGTGTAAATCCGAAACCAAAATAAATAAATCTATCAGTCTCCTCAGTTCTTGGAAATTTCAAGTCCATTGGAAATAGAATTGAATCTGATAATGACCAAAAATCTCTTAGTACAATGGGAGTTGGTTCGATAGCCTGTTTTGAAAAGTGCACTTTCATAAAAACGACCAAGTCACGATTACTTTTTGGAGCAAAAAATTCAGTATATGGCGTCACAGGCACATAAACAGCGCTATCCATCGCATGCAACAGAATATCAGAATAGGTAAACACTGAAAAATAGAAAGAATCCCGCGACCTTCTATCCCTGAATTTTTCAATTTCTACAATGTTTGCATCAATCGTATCTAACAATACATTATTACTACTGTATTTCAACAGACATTTATTATGGTTTCCGCCAAAGTAATTTGCATTCATTGCAAACAAAGCCTGACCATTTTCGAGCAATAGAAAGTTCTGAACAAACTGATAATTGTAAAATTTAATGTTGCGAACACTGTCCTTACCACCCGTTAATGTTCTAAATACCAAATCTTTATTCGCATAATCAATGTACATAATACCCATTACGTCAGCAAAATTGCAATAAACGGGGTGTACCGGATCAAGCCTTTCCCTTTCGCGTAGCGGAAATTCCAAAACATCCATTTCACTCAAAAGAGTGTTTTGCGCTTGAAGAATTGAGATATTTTGGCAAAACCCGATAAATAAAATTGTGACAATTTTAATTCCCTGTTTTTTTCTTGCAATTTTCATAACAATTGTTCATGGAGGCAAAATACAACTGTTTCTCAAAAATCGGGCTCCGGTTTAGTCCCTATCATACAATTGATCAGCATGTTAACATATTATTGTAACATCTAACTCCTATTTGATGAAAATGTACTTCTGCGGTAACTTTAACTAAAAGTATAAAAACCATCTTGGAAACTAAAGAAATATCGAATTCAACATAATCTGCCTTGCAGAACCACCAAATGGCAAGGGGCATACGTTCATTAACAAAAGCCAAGCTTCAAGTTCGAATGCTGATCATAATGTAATCAGGTTTGCATTCTATCCGGCGAAACAAAAGCATTAATTGCCCCATAAGCAGGTAATACAAATTAAATAAGTGCACTTCTTTTCTGAGAAACAATTTCTTGGTATTCAGTGCGTTTAGCAGCTACAAATTGTATGAAGTATTTCAGTTGCATCGTATTTCTGTTGTTGGTAAGCAGGGCAATGGCCCAATCGCCGGGCAATGGTTTTGCAAACGATGATCCACTGAGCTTTAATCCGGCACTCATTGGTCAGCAAGCCAAGTGGGTCTTCTCTACCGTAGGCTTAAAAAATTATCCTACCGACTGGTTTTCAGGCAATTTTGCAGAAAAACCAATGGGTAGCGTATTTTCATTGCAATACCAAAACGATTCGGACCAAATTGGGTTTGGCCTGCGATATGCCAATTTCACGCAAGGCAAATTTGCAGGAGTGGTGTACACAGCGGGGATTTCCAAAACACTGAGGCTAAACAGCTTGTCCATTGGTTTTGGCGCTACGTATCATTTCATCAATGCCGTGCCACAGTGGGATTCACTAGCGAGAATGAACCACACAGTTGACTTAGGCTTGTCATTGACGCACAAGAACTTAAGACTTGCAGCAGCCAAAACGATATATGCCGCCAAACATGGCACCGGCTCTGTGAGCGACTTGACATTGAACCTGACCACGGCAATGCTTTCATATAAAATCAAGATTAGAAATCACAAAATGCAATATGCAATGGTTTATAAAAATGTTGATGCTTTTTGGTTTTTGGATTACAACCTGGTGTTCATCAACAAATACGGTATTATATACGGTGCCGGCATGAGGCGCTATGCACCACTCGAACGACGATTGAAATTATACCTGGGCTATCAGAAAGACAGATTTGCCATAAAAGCGACTTATATGCCCGTAAGGAATGATCCGGTAAAAACAAATCATAACCTAATTGAAATAACGGCAAGCGCGCTATTATTTCCGCACAAAGGCTTTAGAGATCGCTGGGTCATTTAAGTGGCCCACTATCAGCGAATCAAGGTAATATTGCCTGTTTTGTAGTGCCAACCTTTGTAGGTTTTGTACGAAATAATATATACATACACACCCACTTCGCAGGGTACGTTTCTGAAAGTACCATTCCAGCCGGCTTGTAAATCTTCAGTTTCATATATTTTTTCGCCCCAACGGTTGTAAATTTTCATATCAAAGTCCAGAATTTGCATGCCTTTTGGTAGAAAAACTTCGTTGGTTTGGTCGTTTCCGGGGCTAAAAGCATTGGGCACATACAAATCGTAGTTGCAGGTATCGTTTATTATTATAGTATCGGTAAACACACAACCTTTGGTTTCCACCCTCACGGCATACATTCCGGGCTCATGTACTTGCAGGTGTTGGCTTGTTGTGTAGCCGGCATTCCACCAATACAAACCACCACTTCCGGCGTTCAATCTAATATCAAACGGCTGGCACACAGAAGTATCATTGCCCAAAAATCCGGGTTTCTTACCCACCAATAGGGTATAAAAAGTATCAGATGTTGTACAATATTTGTAGCTGCCACGAAGCCAAAAAGTATCTTCCGTTTGTATAGTTATCTGTTTATCAGAGCTACCGGTTGACCACAGGTTGTACACATCGCCCGGGTAGCCAATCACCGTAATATGCGAATCCTGACATATATAATTGCTATCGGGAAATTGGAAAACAGGCTTATCCCAAAATATTACGCGAGCTGTATCAAACACGGTACAAAATTTCGATTTCATTTTGACCACATATTCTCCGCTTTCCTTAGCGTAAATGGTACTTGTGCTATCGCCGGTATTCCACAAATGTTGCCTGTTTTCATTGCCGGCATCCAATTTAAATGGTGCAAACTCACATAAAAAAGTATCGTGCAATTGCGGGTAAATTTGCCCTTTAGGCTCAATGAAAAGGCTATCGTAGCCAAAGCAAGGATTGTTTTTATAATGGGCAGAAACCGTGTACAAACCCGGCTGTTTTAAACGCATCTTTCTCATAGTCAAGCCATTTTGCCATTCAAACTCAATATTATTGCTGTCTATGGCATCAAATTTTACCCAAATCAAATCGCCCAAACAGAAGCCTGATGTCATTATTATTGGCTGCGGAAAAGGCGTAACTTTCACATCTACTGATGTTTCCAATTTGCAATCTCCGTCAATAACCTTTAATACATACCTGCCACTACTATCTGCCCTTATGTTTCGGCTCGTGTCGCCGGTATTCCAACTATAATTATCAGCACCATAAGGTCCTTTAAGCATTACAGGGCCGCAACTTTTATAGGCATGTTCAATTTGCAAAAAACGATTCGGATAGATATGAACGGTATCGTAAGCCCGGCAGTTTCGCAATGAAGCCTCTACCCAAACCTTGGTTATGGCTTGGTTTAGCGTGGTTTTAGACTTGTATCTATTTGCAATACCAACACCGTCAGGAAACCAAGTATATAGCACCTTTTTATAATTGGCTTTGGCATGCAAAGGCAAGGTACTGTTGCATAAAAAATTGGTGTCGTTGTTGGCTTTTACTTTCAATTCGTCACGCAGTATATACACCCATCGCCATGCAGAATCTGATTTTGATTTATTGCTGTTGTAAGTTACGAGACTAATTACATGAGAATCAAGCTTGTTGTGTGCCACGAGCTTCCAGTCAGGCACTTTTTGTTCGGTATAAAGCTTTCCGTCCAGATACCATTTATAGGAAACATCAGCGCCTTGAGTAGATAAATTGGCAATTTCAAGTGGTTGGTTGTGGCAGCCCCCAATAGCGGTAAAATTAGCCAAGACGCCATCGGTATCGAAGGGTTTACAATTATTATTTTTACTCTTTGTAAGATTGGCTTCCAATTGTATAATTCCCTGGGCATTTTCAGGAGAAATTACCTGAACATAATAATCGGCATTTGCCATACATTCTAAATTGAACGAGGCCATTGAATTGCCAACACAAGCTAAGGGAGTAAGTGCGTCAAAATCGCCGTATAATAACCGAAAACGCACTTTGCTGTCATCAGCGTCGGTTCGGTTTGCCATAGACAGCGACAAATTAAACGTTTCTCCGGGGTTTGCTCTAATGCGAAACCACGATGATTTAATTCCGTCCACTTCACCCAAGCAATCCATATTGCTGCCGTCTTCGCCAAAACCTTCGCCAATGGTGTGGCAATTGGGCAATAATATACCGTGGAACTTGCCTAATGAATTGCAATTTATATCAACTGCATCTGCGCAAAAATCGCCCTTTTGCGGAGTTTTCATCAGTTTTTTACCGCTGAATCTGACCGAGAGTGCATAGTTGTACGGATCTGCGGTTTTTTCGGTCCCTAATATAACATAGTACCTTACTGTATCGCAAGAGTTGTTAATTAATTGATATTGATATTTATTACTAAGCATGGTTTGGCCCACATTGGTAAGTGATCTCGTTTCGAGGGAGTCCACCATATTACGGCTTTTGAGTACCTCAAAAGGCAGGTTTTTCGAAGCAGGTGCTTTAAATACGGTCAACTTTGAACGAACTCCCATCTGTTCACCGGGATTCTGAGACACATACATGTTTATTTCTGACACTCCGGCAGCAAGAAATGAGAACCAAAACTGTCCCTCCTTAACATCATACATTAGGTTTGTACTTGTGTCTGACTTTATTGAATTATTGGTAGGACAACCGGCCACAATCTTGATGCTGGTATCTCGGTATTTGTTGAATATGCCTAAATCCACTGCAAAATTGGCAAATTTGTTTTTGGTATCTTCAACTTTTGAAATAGTAATAGTTAAAGTGGTACTTTCCTGTTTGAAGTAAGCGGTAGATGTTTCATCAATTCTGACTATGCTGTAGGTGCCGGGGCGCAACCTGCAGAAATTGGCGATACCGGGGCAATTTTCCACCATATTTCTTTTATCATTCAGCAAAAGCGAATCGTCGGTTCGGCAATCAAAAGGATATAACTGTATATATGAATCAGCAACACCGGTAATATTTATAGTTGACAACTTGCTGATAGTAAAAACATAATAATATGATTGAAAATCAGTGAACCCGGGTGTACAATTCCGGGCAAATTCAGTACTACCTATTACTTTGCATGCAACTGCTGATTCTACAGGTCCGTATAGCTTCACGCCGTGTTCAGGAGTTGTTAGCGCATTCCCATCATTAAAAACGTGGGCTTTGCCGGGATATATATTTTTTCCGTAATCCAAATTTTTAGTAACCACAAAATAAGCATGGTGTTTACTAGTATTGCACAGTGTATCGTAATCATATCTAGTAACAATGGTGTACCAAACCCCTGGTTCAAATCGGGTACACTTATATATTATACTTGGTCTAATAGTCCATAAGCTGTCATACTCATATTTTTTAATACGTTTCAATGTATTAAGGCCATCTTTAGAATTACCCTGAAACACGTAGCCAACTGCATCAGGAGTACCCACCATATTAACTGTATAATGACCCGTCTCAGGAACCTGAAAGGTATGAAAATTAAAACAACCACGATAGGTTTTGCCAGCAATCTGATATGTCTTCCAAGAAGTTCCGCTTGAATCTTCGAAGGTATTCAGACGTAAAGTAATGCTATCCATTAGCCGCTCCTCAGGACTTGCCGGGTTGTTGTAGGTGGCCTTTCCGGGTTCAATATTCGCATTTACTATTAAATTTACCCCCACCGCTTTGCCCAATGCATCGTTGTAACTGTATAATTTGCCTTCCGTTCTATGAGGTTCGCACACGAGTAAAACAGTGTACCAACCTGTATCTCTACATGTTGTTGTTTCTTTGTTTGGTACGCGTTTCAAATTGCAATTTTTTCTCACATCTCCCTTAAAAATCATAACCCGGGTAGCCTTATACATAAAAGCAGCATTTGGCTCTGCCGTGAATTTGGCTCGTTTGCCAAGATGTACCAAACTATAGAATTGGTATTGGAAGGTATCAATTCCTGCACCGTTTCCATAAAAATTAGAATCGATAAAATAGTTGGTTTTTCCATTGCATTTATTGTCTGTTATAACCGACTTGCAGCTAATAAAGTCCATTGATACGACCAATGCATTGCCCTTGAAACGGAAAATATTAGATTTATGAATTTGGTTTCGATTATAAGACTTTGAACCATCGCCATAGGTGGCATATATCTGCATGGGTGCCACCACATTTAGTTTTGAGTGAAACGAAAACTGAATAGAATACGTAATATTTGGCTTTATGTCAGCACAACTTAGGAGGTGACCTTGGTTTTGGGTTTGGTTAGAAAACACTTTTTTACTCAAATAGGCTACACCTTTGGTAATATCGCCTTCATAAATTGCCACGTAATACGTTCGATGGCTGACACCGGTGGGCAAATTCAATACCCAGGCAATTTCGTTGGTGGCATCGTTAGTTTTTACCGTACACCAAAAACTCTTGTTAAATGAATCGGGAGTTATTTTCTGCTCGCCATCGTCAAGCGATAGGCAGTTGGTTTCAATGGTTTGGCTAACCGCTTGATTGCTCAAATTAATTTCAATCGGACTCACCCACGAGTCATAATCAAGGCCATTCTCGGGCTGCTCCATTAGCAATTCAACCCAGATTTCGCCGTTGGCCTTTTCGTTGGCTACCACCTGAATTAAATAATACCCACCTTCAACACAGGTGTTGGATACGGAACCGAATTTGCTCAAAACAGGAAATTCGCCGGCGAGTTTATTGGGCGTGGGATAGCACTTTTTTGTTTTATAAACCGCAATTCCGGCTCCTGCCTGCGCTATGGCCGAATCTTTTTGAGCCAAAGTAATAGTGACTTTGCGCCGCGCAGGAAGGTAAAAATAGTACCACACACTTTGTTGGTTGAGCCCTACATTGCTATGTGCCGATGCAAAACGCTCAAGAACAGATGTGCTTGCACTTCCCAATTGCGATTTGTCCGATATTGTTTTGCCCAAAGCATAGCCGTTGCCATCAATCACTATTTCACTCGCATTGTTGCAGTTGTCGTTGGCCGGTGGTTTTTGTGCCCATACTCTTGCCTGCACCATCAATAAGTACGCAAGTAAGAATGTCAACCGGATATTTGTTGGATTCATTCCCGTTATTTGCTTTGCAATATAGGCCTTTTTAAATGGGCGGCGCCTATTCAGTTGCCCGATCTGACTCGTTATTAATCAACCGAAAAAGATGATTTGTTGATGTGCTGATGTGCTGATGGCAGAATTTGAAAATTTGGAGATTTGAAAATTTGAAAATTGACCCCACTCCGAAAAGTCATTTTGAGCAAAAAAAGATGCGATTTAAGTGAATTGAAGGGGGTGAAAATGGTGTTTATTAAGTTTTCGGAGTGGGGTCAAAATTGATTGGATTTCTTCACCGCTTCGCGATTTCAAAATTTTCTGCATAATGTGCTAATTTGCTGATTTGCTAATGTGATGATGGCAGAATTTGAAAATTTGGAGATTTGAAGATTTGAAAATTCTGGGATCCTTTTATCTCGTTGTCAACGAGACTTCCAAACCCGAACAAACCCACCGTCATTGCGGACTTGATCCGCAATCTTTTGAGTTGAAATACTAAATGATGTGTTGATTTGCTAATTTGCTGATGATTTGAAAATTCTGGGATTTCATTATCGCTTTGCTGGATTGAAAGATTTACTTTTTAGAGGTGCGGAAGTGAGTGGGAGAATGGATGAGTTCCCATTACCATAACTTATCATTCATAATTCATCGTTTATCATCCATCACCTATCATTGCAACATCATAAACTTCTAGTTCATACACAGCCATAGATCCCGCCAAGTAAACTTGGCAAGTTAAATTACACTTGCATAAATTAGAATTAACAAAATAAAAATCAACGGATTTAGAAACCCTAATATCATGAGCCAATTATTCCTTCTTAGCAAAGGATACAAAACACCTAATCGCTCATCTTTTTTTACTTTATAAAAAGTGAAAACAACCTGCCAATCTTTGTATATCCTTAACCTTTTCAATTTAACTTCATCCCCGTTTTA
>WGNN01000155.1 GCA_016124515.1 bacterium | reverse complement strand
TAAAAGTGATAGGTGATAAGTGATGAGAGAAATGATGAATGAGGTGAGTCTGGTGAAAGTAAAAGGAACTCACCCGCTCTCTTCTCATCTCCACACATTAAAACGAGAAAGGAGAATCTCATCATTTTCAAATCCCTCATCATCACATCATCAAATCAGCACATTATAAAAGTTAATCTTGAAATCGCGAAGTGGTTGAAGAAATCCGATCCATTTTCAAATTTTCAAATCATCAAATTTTCAAATCATCATCGCATCATCAAATCAGCACATTATAAAAGGTAATCTTGAAATCGCGAAGCGGTTAAAGAAATTCAATCCATTTTCAAATCTTCAAATCGTCAAATTTTCAAATCATCACATCATCAATGCCCATGCCCACCACCTTCTTCTTCCGTATTTTTGGCTTTGGCAAGTAGGGTAAAAGCTCCTTTAACCACCACATTATCAAGTGGAAGGTCGTTGTTTATTATTTCTACAAAGCCATTTTCCTCGGTGCCGGGTTGTATTTCGCGCATTTCGTATTCGTAGTGTTGGTCGTGTTGTGCCTGTGCTATAAAAATATAGTGTTTGCCGTTGTAGCGCACCACCGCCTCCTCAGGCAGGGCCTGCACCAATTGTTTGTTGGTTTCAATAAAGGCGGTAACATACATACCGGGAAGCAGGTCGCCGTAGTTTTCGGTCAAGTGACCGTGGACAGTTACTGAGCGGTCTTCGCGCACATTGCCACCCACCAAAAATATTTTAGCTTCGCGCCAATTATCGGGCTCTGTGGCTATGGCAAAGCGTATTTTCTCACCTTCTTTCACCTTGGGTATATCGTTTTCATACACAGTGAGCTCCACGTGCAAGTCTTCGGCGTTGGTAATGTCCATAATAGGTTCCTGCGGATTGATGTAGCGGCCAATATTGGTATATACTTTATTTACCGAGCCACTTACCGGTGCATAAATACTGATAACCGCTGAAATATTATTTTCATCAATTTTTTCGGGGTTGTAACCAATGAGCCGCAAGCGAGCTGCCATGGCCTTCAATTTGGCTTCGTTGCTCAGGTAGGCACTTTCTGCCTGTTGAAAATTTTTGCCTGCCGCCACATTTTGCTCATACAGGCTTTTTTGCCTTTCGTACTCGCTTTTCAGGTATTGCTGCATGGCCCGCGCTTCAAGGTAGTTCTGTTGAAACTGTATAAACTCGGGATTTTCAATGGTGGCAAGCAATTCTCCTTTTTTCACTCTGCTGCCGGGCAGTATTTTGGTGTATTTCAAAAAGCCGCCATAAGGCAGGTTTATTGAAATGTTGCTTCGCGGGGGCACATCTATAATGCCTGATACTTTTAGCTCTGCGCCCATTTCTATTTCTTGGGCACGAGCCAATTCTATGCCTGCTTGTTGGTATTGCGCTTCGCTCAGGCTTACTATTACCTGATTTTGTTCTTCATCATGGTCGTCTTCTTCGGTACTGTAGTTGCTGCCACAGGCGGTTAACAGGGCAAGGAAAAATAGGCTGTATATTAGTTTTAATTGCATGTTTTTAATCTTTTGTTTATTAGTTGTTGTCTCCCATCAGGTATTCCAGTTCGGCAATGTTCAGGTTCAGCTGCAGCAATTCGTTCAGGTAGTTGAGCTGTGTGGCAAGTGCCTGTTCTATTCCTTGTATGTATTCCACATAGCCAATTTCGCCTGCGGCATAGCCTTTTTCTGATTGTTTCATTTGCAATTTGGCTTGGGCCAGGGCATATTGTTGGTAGTAGTTCAGGGTTATTTGTTGTTTCTCGCATTGCAGCACCAGGGTTTGTGCTTTAGACAGCAAGGCATTTTTTCCCGCTACATAGCTGGCTTCATCTGCTTGTTTTTTAAGGGCAGCCGCTTCTATGGCGTGGTTTTGTTGCGCGGCGCCAAACACCGGAATAGCCAGGCCAAACTGCACACCGGTAAAGCGGTTTGATGAGTTGAAAACCATGGGCGTGCCGTCGCGCAATTGACCCGGCCCGTTGAGCGATTGGTTGAAATAGCCTATCATAATTTCGGGCAGCAATTGGTTGCGCTCTTTGGTTATTTCGTGGTTTGCTATGTCTATTTGTTGTCGTGCCAAGCCCATTAGCGGATTGGTTTGCACTACCTGCGTGGTGTCGGCGGCGGGTAGTTGTGCGGCTTGCATTTTGCCGGTTTCTATAATGGGCATTTCCTTCAGGTTGAGCAGGAATTGTATTTGGGTAATGATAATGTCAATATCCTTTTTGTTTTGCAGCAATTGCATTTCAACCTGTGCCATTTTGGCTTCGGCGGTGCTTTTTTCAAGCAAATTGGTTTCGCCGGTTTGGTAGCGCAGGGCGGCGCGTTCGGCAAAAAGGGCGTAGATACTGTCCTGCTTTTCCAATATTAGTTTTCTGTTTTGGGCAAAACACAATTGGTACCACAGGTTTTTGGCTTGGTATATCAATTCGTTTTGAGTGGCGGCTTTTTGCCATTCGCTCGCTTCTGTTTGCGCTTTGGCCAGGTTTTCCAGATTGCTGTAAACCGTAGGAAAAGCCAGGTTTTGGGTTACATTGAATTGGTTGTCGTTGGCATAAATACTGTTGTACTGACCGTACATCATACTCACGTTAGTTTTTGGAATAAGCCAAGTGCTTTTTTCAAGACTTCGGTTTCGCGATACCGCAATATCAGCCGCCTGCAAGTTGGGGTTGTTTTGCAGGGCAAGTTGTGTAAGTGCTTCCAGCCCGTTTATGGCTACACCAGTGTCTTGAGCGTGGCTTTTGGCAGCAATCAACAGGGGAATAATCAACCAGATTTTCATGATTTTGCTGTTGGGTTTAACATGTATTCCTTTTTCAAAATAATAATACAAAACAGGCAGCACCACCAGCGTGAGCAGGGTAGCTGACACCAGCCCGCCTATCACCACGGTGGCCAATGGTTTTTGCACTTCGGCGCCCGATGAGCTTGACAATGCCATAGGCAAAAAGCCCATTGAGGCAACGGCGGCGGTCATTATTACCGGCCTCAAGCGCAGTTCGGTTCCGCGGTAAATGCGTTCAAAAATATCGCTCACGCCATGCGATTTAAGTCGGTTGAACTCTGAGATGAGCACAATACCATTGAGTACGGCTACACCAAAAAGGGCTATGAAACCAACACCTGCCGATATACTGAAAGGCATTTGTCGCAAACCCAGGGCAAGCACGCCACCAATAGCCGCAAGCGGAATGGCAGTAAAAATGAGAAAACTTTGCTTTACAGAGTTGAAGGTAAAATAGAGCAGCACAAAAATGAGCAGCAAGGCAATGGGCACTGCTACTGCAAGGCGTTGGCGAGCCTCGAGCAGGTTTTGAAACTGCCCGCCATAGGTTACCGAATAGCCCGGCGCCAGTATGATGCGTTCTTCAATTTTTGCTTTTATTTCGTTTACCACACTTTCTACATCGCGGTTGCGCACGTTGAAAGCCACAATGATGCGGCGGCGGGTATCGTCGCGTTGTATTTGGTAAGGTCCGTCTTCAATGGCCACTTCGGCTACTTGCGAAAGTGGAATTTGGTGCCCATCGTGCCGCGAGATATAGAGGTTTTGCACGGTTTTCAAGTCGTTTCGGCTGTCTTCGGTCAGGCGCACCACCATATCAAAACGGCGTTCGCCTTCATACACCAAACCGGCTGAGGCTCCGGCAAATGCCGCTTGCAAAGCTTGATTTACTTCGTGTACCGTCAATTGGTATTTGGCGAGTTGGGTTCGGTTGTAGCGCACCACAATTTGCGGCACCCCGGTTACTTCTTCAATATACAAATCCGTGGCGCCTTCTACCTGCGAGGCTATGTTGCCGGTTTGGCGTGCATAGTCGGACAGTACTTCAAGGTCTTCGCCATAAATTTTAATGGCCACATCCTGCCGCACGCCGGTCATCAACTCATTAAAACGCATTTGTATGGGTTGCTGAAAACCAAAGGTCACGCCCGGGACGGCCTCCAGCACTTCCGCCATTTTATTGGCCAAATCTTCGCGGTTGTCGGCACTTACCCACTCATCTTTGTCTTTCAAAATCACCATCATATCTGCCGCTTCAATGGGCATGGGGTCGGTGGGAATTTCGCCCGCACCAATTTTTGATACCACTTGGTTTACTTCGGGAAAATTGTCGAGCAACAATTTCTCGGCTTTGGTGGTGGCATCAATGGTATTTTCAAGCGAACTTCCGGTCATCACGCGGGTTTCTACAGCAAAATCGCCTTCCTCAAGGGTAGGTATAAATTCGCCACCCAACTTGCTGAACATGATGATGGCGCCAATGAGAAATAGTGTAGCGCCGCCCACAATGGTTTTTCGGTGTTGCATGGCCCAGGCTATGGTGGGTTGGTACATGCGGTGAATGGCTTTGATAATGCGGTCGGAAATATTGGCCTTTTGCTCAGTGTTTTTGCTGAGAAACAGTGCCGAAATCATGGGCACATAGGTTAGTGAAAGAATGAAGGCACCCAAAATGGCGAAGCTCACGGTTTGCGCCATGGGCCTGAACATTTTGCCTTCGGTGCCTACCAATGCCAAAATGGGCAAATACACAATAAGTATTATGATTTCGCCAAAGGCGGCGGAATTTCTGATAGCACCTGCCGAAGTGATGACTTCTTCATCCATTTCGCGTTGACTCAACCTGCGGGCGGGCAATTGTTGGGCAATGTGGTGCAGCGTGGCCTCCACTATTATTACCGTTCCGTCAACTATAAGGCCGAAGTCTATGGCGCCCAGGCTCATTAAGTTGCCTGAAACACCAAACAAATTCATCATGCCAAAAGCAAAAAGCAAGGCAAGGGGAATAACCGAGGCTACAATGAGTCCGGCGCGTAGGTTGCCTAGTAGCATGAGCAACACAAATATCACGATGAGCGCTCCTTCAATCAGGTTTTTAGAAACGGTGCCAATGGCGTTGTTTACCAATTTGGTGCGGTCAAGAAAGGGAGTGATTGTTATTCCTTCGGGCAGGCTTTTCTTTATGGCAGCTATTCTTTCTTTTACATTTTCAATTACTTCGGCTGAGTTTTCGCCTTTCAGCATCATAACTATGGCACTTACCACCTCGCCTTGGCCATTGCGTGTGGTGGCTCCGTAGCGCACGGCGTGACCTTGCCGCACCTGCGCCACATCTTTTATAAAAACAGGTATTCCGTTTTGGTTGTATTTGATGCTGATATTTTCAATGTCGGCAATGGTGCCCACCAAGCCTTCGCTGCGAATGAAATAGGCATTGGGTTGTTTTTCTATATAGGCACCGCCGGTATTTTCGTTGTTGGCTTCCAGCGCCTTGAATATTTCGGCAATGGAAATGTTCATGGCTTTGAGCCTTTCGGGTTTCAGTGCAATTTCATATTGTTTCAGGTAGCCGCCAAAGCTGCTTACATCCGCCACACCGGGCGTACCCAGCAGTTGACGTCGTACAATCCAGTCTTGTATGGTACGCAATTGTTGGGCATCGTAGCGGTTTTCGTAACCCGGCAGTGGTTCTACCACATACTGGTAAATTTCGCCCAAACCGGTGGTTATGGGTGCCATACCGGGTTCGCCCACCCCTTGTGGTATTTGGTTTTGCACTTGGCGCAGGCGTTCGTTTACCTGCTGTCGGGCCCAGTAAACATCCACATTTTCGTGAAAGACCAAGGTGACCACACTGAGACCGAACCGCGAGAAGGATCTTATTTCTTCTATTTCAGGAATGGTGGCCATGGTTATTTCAATTGGGAAGGTAATGAGCCGCTCTACTTCGAGCGCACCCAGCGAGGGAGATGAAGTGATGACCTGCACTTGGTTGTTGGTAATGTCGGGTACGGCATCAATGGGCAATTGCCGCAAAGAATAGGTGCCCCACAAAACCAGCCCCAGGCTTAGTAAGCCTATGATTAATTTATTTTTTACTGAAAAAGCAATAATACGATTGAGCATATTACAGTTCGTTTAATACGTAATGGAAAAATGGCAGTGTCGGTGAGTTGACCTGCAAAAAGGAAATGGATGGGAAGGGAAATCAGCTGAGGCGGGGAGGGTTCAGCGCCACCGAAGTAAAGCCGGCAGAATAGCGAAGGTTGTAGGGATTGGTGCTTTGTTGCAGCATGGCTTCTTCGCGGCAGAAATGGTTGCTGTGGCTGCTTGGCGTGAGAAAAATAACGATGTGGCAGCATTGGTGATCGCCGCGGAAAGGCAGGTCGTTGTGGTGCCTGCTGTTGTGGTGTTCTTCAATTTCGCCGGTATCGCCAAAGTAGTCTTCGGTTAAAAATTCAATAAATGAATCGCCATCGAAAGCCTTGTGCTCCAGGTAGTGCCGCCATAGTCCGGGAATTTTGCGCAGTTCGCAACCCACGTGTGCCTGAGGCAAAATGGCCTGCAGCGCAAACAGAAGGGCAAAGGCAATGGCGGTGGTTTTTCTCACGTTGCAATATTAAAAGAATCCAAGCATTTTGTACGAATTGAATTGGCGGGCGGGATTCAGTTTTCAGTTATCAGTTATCAGTTGTCAGTAACCAGTAATCAGTAATCAGTTTTCAGTTTTCAGTTGTCAGTGGTCAGTGGTCAGTAACCAGTTTTCAGTTATCAGTTGTCAGTGGTCAGTTGTCAGTAACCAGTTTTCAGTTATCAGTTTTTGATTGACTTTAAACTCGCCCCCCATTTCGCCCCATCCCCCGCCCCTTTTAGGTTCGGGCAGGCAGCCTTCTCCGCGGGGAAGGAGCTAAATTGCTTGTGAGTCAGGTCTTTGAGCTTTGAATTTTAGGCTCCTATAAGCCAATTTTCAATTTTCAATTTGCATTTTTCAATTGGACTTTAGACATCCATTAAAATCCCCTGCTTTTAGGTTGGGGCATAGGCTTTGAACTTTAAACCTTGAACTTAAACTGCTCCCCCTTTAAACCTTAAACTTTTACCTTTAAACTCGCTCCCTCATTTCGCCCCATCCCCCGTCCCTTTTAGGTTCGGGCAGGCAGCCTTCCCCGCGGGGAAGGAGCTAAATCGCTTGTGACACAAGTCTTTGAACTTTGAATTTTAGGCTCCTATAAGCCAATTTTCAATTTTCAATTTGCATTTTTCAATTGGACTTTAGACATTGGACTTTGGACATCCAATAAATCCGTCGCTTTTAGGTTGTTGGGGCCGGCTTTGAATTTTAAACCCGCCTACCCAATTTTCAATTTGCATTTTTCAATTTTTAATTATCCTTTAAACTCGCCCCCCCTTTAAACTCATCACTCGAATTTTCAATTTTCAGTTTATTTTTGGCTGCGTAGGATGTGGTTCAAGAATTTTTTAAAGCTATGCATGCCTTTTTGCCTGATTTTGGCCGGCAGTGCGAGTGCCCAACAGTTTGTGGCGCCTGGTTTTCAATTATTTGGTGCCGAAGCAAAATTGGGCCAAACCACCATTACCTCCGTTTTTCAAGACAGCACGGGCCTTATGTGGGTGGCCACTTATGCCGGTATCCAAAAGTTCAACGGACAGGAATTTCAAAAAGCAGGGGCTACCAAATTGGTGCATGAAAAGTACGAGAATGTTGTGCGCACTATTTTTCAACACCAGCACAGAATTTATTTCTTGTCTGACAAGGAAGTGTATTATTATGATTACCAACAAAGGAAACTTGATGTTTTTTGTACACTAAACAGTGTAAGCTCTTTTGTCTTGCTTAAAGTAGGTGCCAAAGGCTTTTATATTTTCAGGTTTGTAACCGGTAAAATATATTTTATACCATTTGAAACCGGTGCCTTGCAAGAAATTTCTCCCAAAATATCGTTGTATGATGTGGATTTGTTGGTGCCGCTAAAAAAACGGGTATTTGCTGCAAGCAACGGCGGGCTATTAAGTATAACCGCGCAAAAAGGTACCATCACAAAAATTGACACGCTGCTCAAGGAAAAACGGCTTCAATTGGTGCCTGTGGGCGACAATTCGGTGTATTTTGCCACAGAAAACCAGGCGGGAATTATTGATGAAAGTAATAAGGTTCTTGCGCAGGATGGCACTCTCTTCCCAAACATTGATGCCTACACTTTTCAAAACAACCAACTCATTACTTTTTCCCATGGTTACATTGATGTATATACCTGCCACAGCAATGGAGCACCTGAAAAAATCCGGAGCCTGAAAATGCCCGATGAGTTTGCCGATTTACATAAGTCGAGCTTGTATTATGATAAAAGCGGTAACCTGTGGATGACCATTGAAGGCAAAGGGTTGTTGCGCATCAATAGAAATTGCTTCGTCTTTAACCAAACGGTGAGCAATGCCCTTTCAGGCAAATTTGTTCGCTGTATGCAAATAATTAATGATACGAGCTACTTTGGCGTGGTGGGCGAGGGGGTTTACCGCTATGCCGGCGCAGCGCTTTCGTTTATAGATGCCACCAAAAACCTGCCCGAAACCAAGTGCATTCAAGCTTGTGAAAGGGGTATTTTGTTGGGTACCAACAATGGTTTGTTTATTATAAATAGAAAGGGATTGCCCACTGAGGTACAAACCGGCCTATTAGGCAAGCAATACAATACCGTGCTGCCTGTGGCCCAAAATGAGTGGTTGATGGCCGGAAGTTATGGTTCTGCAATAATTTCCGGACATTTTTCAAGCGCTACATTTACCACCGACACGCTGCTGAAAACTTCAGACGGATTGCGGTTTTTGGCACCTGTAGGTAACAACAAATGGCTTTTGGCTCTCACCAAAGGTGGGGTGCAGTTGCTGCAAAGAAGCCATAAAAATAATAAGTACAGGCTGCGAAACTATACCGCATTCGACAGTTTGTTGATTAATATGGCAATTGCCAGAAACGATACGATTTGGGCGGCCACATCAACCGGTATTTTAGTGCTCGATTCTGCTCTGAACCAACTGCCCGAAACCGCAAAATACAAGGCTTTGAATACGCAATTTTGCTATGCCTTGCAATTTGACAACAGACAAAAACTTTGGATAAGCACCAATACTGGCTTGTTTTGTGTGGGCCATCGCACTTTGTACTACACAGTGCATCAAGGCTTGCAAAGCAATGAGTTCAATAGTCGTTGTGTGGTGAAAATTCGCGGCGGAACCTTGATTTTTGGTGGGGTGGAAGGTGTCAACTTGTTTAAACCCGCACAGCTTAGCGTTGATACTTTTTGTCCGGCGCCGTACATCGACTACTTAAGCAATGCAGGCAAGCACTTGGCCTTGCCTCAAAAGGCAGTGCTGAAACTCTCAGAATCAGCTGTTTTGCTGCACATGAAATTGGGAATGAACAATTTAACCGAAAGTGCAGGCAACACCTATTTTGTGGCATTGGCCAATAATAGCGATACAGCCAAGCATTGGGTAAATATTGGCAACAATTCAAATTATTATTTACAGGGTCTTGCGGCAGGAAGCTATACGGTTTTTGTTCGGGCCAAAAATTCTGAAAAACATAATAGTCCGGTTGCCAGGTTGTTTCAATTGGATGTTTCTCCTTTGTTTTATAAGCAATGGTGGTTTTTGTCTTCGCTCATTTTTGTGGTGTTGTTTTTCGTTTTCTACACTTTGTATAGGGTCAACAAACACAAGTACCAACTGCAGCAGCAAAGGCTGAAACGCCAACAGGAAATAGACCAAATGCGTCAGAAAATTGCCGACGATATGCACGACGACCTTGGGGCCGGGCTCACTAGGCTCACCCTGATGATAGAGAACATGGGCTATGCAAATAACAATGTGGAGAATGTAGCCAAAACGGCGGCTTTTGCCCGAAATTTAATTGAAACATTGCGCAATGTTATTTGGTCAAACAACCCCGTAAACGAAAACCTGAGCGAATTGATTGCTGAACTTAATGAGTATATTGCTGGCGCTATGCACGATGCACATATCAGTTATCAAACCGTTGAAAATATTGCCAATCCCCACAAAAAACTCAACCTTTTGCAGAGGCAAAGCATATTGCTTATTATAAAAGAAGCGGCCAATAATGTGCTGAAACATGCGGTCGCCACTAAGGTAGAACTTGTGGTAAATGAGGCAAATGAATTGCTTGAAATAATGCTAAAGGATAATGGAAGGGGTTTTGATGCGGGGCAAAATACGCGTGGTAATGGCATGGGTTCTATGAAGCGAAGGGCTAAGGAAATAGCCGGCAAACTTGCCATTGAAAGCAAACCCAATGAATATACCCAAGTAAAACTAACTGTAAAACTTTGATGGATATAATAAAATACGTAATAGTAGAAGATGATGTGGCAACCAGCGAATTGCTTACCAATATTTTGAAACAACAAAGCGATTTGAAATGCGAAGGGGTGTTTCACAATGCCAAAGATGCTCTAGCAAAAATACCCGCACTTAATCCGCAGGTGGTTTTGATGGACCTCAAACTGGGAAAAGACAATGGCGTGGATGTGATTCGTACCCTCAAAAGCATTGCACCGCATCTGCTTTTTTTGGTTATCACAGTGTTTGAGGAAAGTGATAAATTGTTTGAAAGCCTGAAAGCCGGCGCTACGGGCTATATTGTTAAAAGTGCCCGCCCCGCTGAGTATGCAGCCGCCATTAGAGATTTGGCAGCAGGTGGCTCGCCGCTTTCGCCGGGAATTGCGCGCAAGCTTATTGCGAGTTTCCAAAACAAACCTGCCGCAGAAAATTATAGTCTCACTGAGCGCGAAAGCGAAATAGTGGATTTATTGGCTCAGGGACTCATGTATAAACAAGTGGCTGCCGCTTTGCTTATTAGTATCGACACGGTTAGGTCGCACATAAGGCATATTTACGAAAAGCTACAGGTAAACTCGCGTACCGAGGCCATCAATAAGGTTTACCGAAACAAACCACGATAGTCATTATAGTTACCGTAAAAAAATGTTTGCCATGCTGCAATAATCGTTGCCTGGGCTGCGTAGAAAACCGCCTGATAAAAGACAGGTCTTGCCGTAGTGTAACACAAAAATGCTATTGACACTACCTGCCAAATGCGCCATTTTTGGCCATTAAATTTTGGTATTTATGAGGAGTTTTGCATGTGCATTTTTTATTATTTTATCGGCTGTGGCATTTGGCCAACCCAAGTTCAAACAAGCCTATCAATCAAGTTTTCCACTCAAGGTCGATTCGCGTTTCAGCTCGCCCGACAAAACAATAGTATATGGTTGGTCAGAGCGCGAAATGGCCGCTATGTCAACTGAAACAGGCAAGCAATTGTGGAAACACGAATTTGCCAAAGACTATGGCTACAAAGTGATTGATTATTTTAAGTACTGCGACTACAGCGAGGTAATTGTACTCTACAGCAAAGACTCGAAAAAGGAAGCTTGCCACAAAATATGTGTGGATGCAAGAACCGGAGAAACGCTTTGGAAATCTGACGATTACGGAACCACTGATGAACTCGGACCCGGATTGGGTTCCAATTTTTGCGAGCTCGGTGTGTTTGAAGGCACCGTAAACGGTAAAACAAATTTCTATAACCTTCGCGACGGCAAACTCAATACCGATGTGACTTATGTGGGCTCGGCTGCCGACAGCAAAATGATCTATTTTGACGGCGTAAAACTCGAAGCGCAGGATATGCTTATAGAAATGACCTACGAAGACAAGATGCGGGCGGCAGGTTCGTTTCTCAATTCAAAAAGCGATATTGAGGTTACTGCCATGAAGTTGAGCACCAAACAAGTGCTGTGGCGCACCCGCTTTGAAGCCGACTTGCAGGCGCAGCTTTGCTACAATGCCACCCACATGGGAATTTGGTACGGCGCGGTGTACAACGACGTGGTATTGGCCTGGGAAGTGCTTGAAGATCAGGTGCTCGTTTATTATGACGGAATCACGGCCATTGACGCAAACACCGGTAAAATTCAATGGAACTCTACCTATAATACAAGCGATATTAGTGTGGGGCTGTCTGCTACGCAAACACACAATATTGCGGCCCTGCCATTGGTTAGCGACAATGCGGTTTATATAGTGGATTTAACCAAAAATGTGAATATAATAAAAAAGCTCGATCGCCGAACCGGACGCGAACTGTGGCGAACCGAAGAGCTTGCCGGCAACGATATTGTACCATCTATGTATGTAAGTGGCAATTACTTGGTGTGTCAGTTTGGTGGCGAGTTGCCGCAGCAAGTGTATATTGATAATATTTGCAATACGAAAATTGTGAGCCGCGGTAATTTTGGCATCCGCGCTTATGATGTAAATACAGGCAAGGAGGTGTGGAATACCCGCGATTTCAGAAAAGAGCTTGAAGATGATTTTAAAGACAAAATATCGAACATGCTTTTTGCCGATGGAAAAGTGTTTGCCGCCGGCAAGGATGCACTTGAAGTGCTTGATGTAAAAACAGGTAAGCAGTTGTATTATAGCGATGTAAAGAAAATGAAAATTGGTGAACCCGTGGGAATGACCTGGCAGGAAGGCAATATTTTGTTGCGCGCGGAAAAGGGTGTGGCGCTAATAAATGCATCAAATGGTGCTACTATCTTTGTAACAAAAATCAGCGATTACAAAGGCGAGTTTTGGGAAGGCGACAACCTTTTTGTATGGGTAGATGCCGACAAATACCGATGCACCGATTTTGTGGGAATTGACGTGAAAACGGGTAATTTGCTGGGTTTGCAAAAAGACACTTCATACCCACAATTTGCGCCCAACGGAAGCTTTTTTATTAAATACGACGGCTCTAAATTTTATCGTTTCAATGTATTTTAGTTTAGTATAAATTCTGGTTGTGAATGCCATAGGGCCCGCTGCAAATTGGCTCGGCATTAAGCTAATTATTGACGACCGCTTTGTTACTTGATTTTTTCAGGTTTTCAAAGCGGTTTTTTTATTTTGTTCCGCTAATTCATTTTACCCGGTCCAGGCGGTTTTGGCCCGCTGAAACTTTGGTGCTTGTAGCGCGTTTCTTGCTTTTGAGACGTAAAACAACGCATGATACCTGTTCTCTGGCAAGAGCTATAAAGGTGTTGTGATTTAAATTATTGTTTTATAGCAAGTTGTGATGAAAATCCTATGTGTTTTCTAAATTGTAAAGGACATAAATTAGCATCCGGATTTTGATTGAGCGGGGTGAGAATGGTTTTTGAAAAATAAACGCATGTAACTACATTCAATTTATTTTTAATTCCATGAAATCTCCATATTATTCTGTTGAAATTGCTAAAAATGTAGTTGAGGCGAGTTTAATGAGCGGTGGATGAATGTTCGCTGGTCATGGTTTTTGTGAATTTATTTCTCAGCCAATCAATTAAAACTGCTACCTTGAGCTAAATATTTGGTAGAGCACTGTAATGAAAAATAACTTTGATATTGAAAATGTTATCAATGAAATTGACGATTATGCAATTATTAGTCTTGATGTTGATGGAACTATAATTAACTGGAACCGAGGCGCTGAAAAGTTGAAGGGCTACGCAGCAGATGAAATTATTGGCGAAAATTTCAGTATATTTTATCCCGAAGAAGAAATTGAAAATGGGTTACCCCAAAAATTATTGCATCGCGCCCAAACAAAGGGAAAAGCAAAAGACGAGGGCTGGCGCATGCGCAAAGATGGCAGTCGGTTTTGGGGAAGCGTGCTGATTGTAAAAATAACTGACCATGCTGACAACCATACCGGATTTTTAAAAATAACAAGAGATCTTACCAAGCGTCATACGCTCGAAAAATCGCTGAAAAATTTAAACCAACAACTTGAGAAAAAGGTAGAAAAACGGTCGAAGGAGCTGTTACAGACCGAAAAAAAATTCAGGCATGCCCTAGCAAGCATGCACGAAGGTGTGTTGATAGTAGATACAACCCTGCACCTGATATATGTAAACGAAGCTTTTTTGGGTTTTTTTAATGTGGAACAAAGCAACCTGCAAAACAAATTGATTACCGGCATTTTTACTAATTCCCAAGGGCGGTTTTTTTGTAATAGAATTGAAGAATGTGTGGCAAGTGGCCAACATGATACTTTTAGCCTTCAACTCAATTACAACGGCATTGACAAGGTATTGCAAATTGGGCTAAATCCGGTGCAGGAGGGCGTTTTTATAACCTGTGCTGACCAAACCGAAAAAGCACAATTAAGTGCTGAACTTGATAAAAACCTGAATTACCTTTCTGATTATAAATCGGCGCTCGATGAGTCGGCCATAGTAGCTATAACCGACCACCGCGGAATAATAACCCACGTGAATGATAATTTTTGCAGGATTTCGCAATACAGTGCAAATGAGCTTATTGGCAATGACCATAGTATGGTAAATTCAGGTTATCACAGCAAGGAGTTTATGAAGGATTTGTGGCGCAAAATCTTGTCGGGCGAGCGATGGAATGGAGAAATTAAAAACCTGGCTAAAGATGGCTCCTATTATTGGGTTGATACGTCTATTGTGCCTTTTCTTGATGCTGAAAATAAACCATACCAATTTTTGGCTATACGATTTGATATTACAAAAAGGAAAAACGCTGAGCAAAAGTTGTTGAAAACCAATCGGTTGCTTCGCTTTATAAGCTCGGTGAACAGAACCATAGTAAAAGTAACGGATCTTCAGGCTCTTGCTGACGAAAGCAGCCGAATAGCTGTAGAAATTGGCGGTTATGCTGCCGCGGCATTGGGTTTACTCAACAGTTCTAATGAAATTGAAATTGTGAGCGGTTTTGGTCATAACAGCATCCTTGAGAAAATTGGTGAAGTATCGGGCAAGAATTTGGATAGCCCTGATATTGCCAATTATCCTTCGGTAATAGTGCTGAAAAGCGGACAAAAACATTTCTATAGCAATTTGGATAATTTACCCGAAACGGAATCCTGGCAATCTGGCTTTTTAAACGCTGATATAAAAGCAGTTATTTCGCTCCCATTATTTAGAATGGGGCAAGTTATTGGTTTTTTTAGCTTGTATTGCGATGGGACGAAAGAATTTGACAAAGATGAAATGGATATTTTGGATGAAGCATGCGGCGATATTTCCTTTGCCCTCGATGTATTGGAAAAGGAGCGTTTGCACAAAGCAACAGAAGCCTTGGTGGTGAGCAACGAAAAGCTTTTCAGATCGCTCATAGAAAATAGTTCGGATATGAAAACCCTTACCAACGAAGAAGGGATTTTTATATACGGCAGTCCATCGGTCTCCAAAACTTTTGGCTATAGTCTCAACGAATTTTTACATAAGAGTGTTTTTGAATTTGTGCACCCTGCCGACCTACCCGATTTGTTGAAGAACCGCGCTATATTGCTAACAAATAATGGAGGCTCATTTAATTTTCAATACCGCTTTTTGCACCGTAAAGGACATTATATTTGGTGTGAAGGTACACTTACAAACATGTTGCACGAGCCCGCAGTTGCTGCTTTTGTTTCCAATTTTTATGATATTAGTGAACGCAAAAAGGCTGAGGAAGTGAAAGCATTTAATCAAAGAAACCTTAATGCGCTGATTAATAATACCAGCGATGTAATTTGGAGCATCAACAAAAAATACGAACTCATATCTTTTAACCAGCCTTTTGTAAATCAAGTGCTGCTTTTTGCCGGCACTGAGCCAAAACAGGGCGAGAAGGTGTTTTCTTTTATAGCTGTCGGAAATCAAGGAAGCCGATTTAAATCTTATTATGAACGAGCGTTTCAAGGCGAAATTTTTACCGAGGTGGAATATAGCAGCGACCCGGAAGAGTCATGGGCCGAAATATCATTTTATCCTTTACGTATTGACGGAAAAATTGAGGGAACTGCTTGCTACCTGCGCAATATTACCGACAAGAAAAAAGCTGAACAAGAACGCGACAGAATGATTGATGAAATTATACAGCGCAACAAAAACTTTGAGCAGTTTGCCTACATTGTGTCGCACAACCTGCGGGCACCGGTAGCCAATATTTTGGGTATCAGTCGTTTGTTGGAGTACGAGCTGAGTGCCGAAGACCGAAAAGCTACTCAAGAAGCTCTGTTTAAAGCAGTGGCCCACCTCGATAGTGTGGTTATAGACCTAAACAAAATATTACAATTCGGCACGCGCCAAACCAAACAACGCGAAAAAATACGGTTTAGCGAAATAACCCATACAATACTGGAGAGTATTGAGAATTTGGTTTTGGAGGAAAAGGTGCAGGTGCAGCTTGATTTTGAAGAAATTGATGAAATTGAAAGTGTAAGAAGTTATATCCACAGCGTTTTTTTCTGTCTTATAACCAATGCCATTAAATACCGAAGGGAGGAGGTGGATACCCTGTTGAAAATAACTTCTGAAAAAACCATGAAAAATGTAATCATCAAGTTTTGGGACAACGGCAGGGGCATAGACCTTACAAAATATGGTGAGGCTATTTTTGGACTGTATAAGCGTTTTCACATGCATGTTGAAGGCAAGGGCCTTGGTTTATTCATGACAAAAATGCAGCTTGAAGAATTGGGCGGTAACATTTCAGTTGAAAGCGAACCCAACAAGTACTGTATTTTTACGGTAACGCTGCCCTTGAAAAAAACCGAATAGGCGGTACTTGCAATCTGCTTTTGTGCTAATTTGCCTTGCAATTTGTAAATCAAGCAACATGAAACCCTATATAATTATTTTAGGCGCAGGTCCGGGTATTTCCAATGCCGTAGCCATGCGTTTTGCATCAGAAGGATTTGAAGTGTATTTGGTGGCGCGCAATGAGCACAAACTGCAATTGCTCACCGAAAAACTAGCCCAACAGGGAGTAGCCGCCCACTATACCGTAGCCAATTTGGCCGATCCGCTATCGCTCAAAAATGCCATTGACCGCATAAAAGCGCACAAGGGAAATCCGGCTATGGTTTTGTATAATGCGGCTGCGGTTGATGTGAAACATATTTTTGATCAGGATTGGGCCATTATGCAGCGCACGCTCGAAACCAACCTTGGTGCCCCTTTCCATTTAATCAAAATTTTGTTGCCCGATATGCTCACCGCCAACGAAGGAAAATTGTTTTTTACCGGCGGTGGTTTTGCCCTCAACGGCGACCCGCTGTGGACTACCCTAAGCGTAGGAAAAGCCGCACAACGCAACCTGATACAGGCCGCAGCAAAGCTCACCAACAATACGAATGTGCATTTGGCGCAGCTCATTGTGTGCGGTTATGTTAATGAAAGTGATGAAAAATATAACCCCAATGCCATTGCCGAACAATATTGGAAATTGTTTGTGCAACAGCCCGGCGCTTACGAAACAGAAGTCATTTATTAAGTAATTATTATGAAAATTGCAATTATTGGCACCGGCAATGTGGGTGCGGCGTTGGCTACCAAATGGTCAGCGGCAGGACATCATATTATTTTGGGCGTGCGCAATGAAGCTGATTTTAAAGGCAAAGATTTGTTGCAAAACGCCAATACCACGCTCAGCAGCATTGCCGATGCCGTGGCACAGGCACAGGTGGTATTATTGGCCACGCCTGCCCCGCTAGCAGTAGAAGTAGCCAAAAGTTTGGGAAATACCGATGGAAAAATACTAATTGACGCCATGAATATAGTGATGGGAGGCGGTCCCGAAGGTTATAACAATACAGCCGATGCAGTGCTTGCCAACACCCAAACACGCGAGGTGGTAAAGTGCTTCAATACCACCGGCTACAACAACATGCTCAACCCCGACTATGGCAACCAAAAGCTCGATATGTTTGTATGCGGCGATTCAGCAAGTGCCAAAGAGGTGGCCACACAATTGGCTATTGATGCAGGCTTTGCCAATTGCTACGATGTGGGCGGCAACAAAAACTTCCACCTTATGGAGCAGTTTGCCATGTTTTGGATAAACCTTGCCATGTTTCAGGGTCAAGGCCGCGAGATAGGTTTTAAATTGCTGAGGCGGTAGCGCGCTATTATTTTTTTGGCTTGCTTGTTGGTCGGGTTAAAACATTGACTTGTTGGCCGGGTTAAAACCCGACCCAATTGTCCAATGAGATAACGGGAACCTACCAAGTAGCTCGCGCGTCACTCCGTGGCGTGCAGGATAAAAATCAGAGCACTCCGTGCGGTTTGCTGGGCTCCGCTTTTCCAGTCATTTCGACCTTGCAAGAAATCTAATAAGCGGACAACGGTCTAAAGTCCAAAGTCCACTGTGTTGGCCGGGTTAAAACCCGACCCAGTTGTTAAAAGATACCACAGAAACCGGCCAAGCG
>WGNN01000071.1 GCA_016124515.1 bacterium | reverse complement strand
CGAGCGGCTTGAGCGGTAATTGACAGAATTGCCAACACACGAAATCAGTTTGCTCAACTCAGCGGTAAAAGCCAACCCCTCATATCGGATAATAGCAAGGGATTTGTTTCGATTAGCAACATTATAGCAACCGAAATTGGTTGTCGCTCATTGCTCCTTTCTTGATAAAAAAACTCTCTCATCCAGACGAGATCATACAGCTTTTTGTTCCGGGCGGAATTTCAATTATTTCTCCACTAAAAAGAAAAGAGCCGTCCCTATTGCATAAATAAGAAGCCCCCTTATTGACGAAATCAGGGGGATTTTGAGCATCTCTGAATACACGAGCTATCGAATTTGGCCTTTTTGTTTATCAGAGTTTAGAGATGTATATTATAGTTTACCCCGAAACTTCAGATATACACCCGAGTATCATTTGCTATAGTTTTCATTTAAAGACTTACGCAAGTATTCCAAATCGGCACCCAATGCTCTTTTGGAGGTTAGCAAAAAAATTGGGTATAGAAATAATGAACGCAAATGAAATCTTATATTTATCGCATGAGTAACCTTGGTGCCCGCGTCAACTTTTTCTATCAAAAAGCTCAGTTCGCCAACTTTAAACATCGATGATTTGAGTAATTTGAATTCAAAAAAATTGGGCGGCTCAAACCGCGTAATAATGAATGATTGTCTCATTCCGGACGGGGCAATGGTATCTACTTGGCAGCCGAGACCGGTGAAACCTGTTTCGGGCAAAACCACTTGATCAATACTTCTATCCCATTTACTTGAATTCAGAGGGTTGGACAAAAATTCCCAAACCTGCTCTACAGTTTGTTCAACAATAATTATGGATGTGAGGTGCATGGGTGCTATCTGTTGTTTTTACAAGCAGTGAGTGCCAATACCCAAAGCAACATGACCAAAATATTTTTCATCAGGATATGCAATAAAAAAGGTTTTACGATTGCTTAAAACATAACCAAAGGCAGCTTTTTTGATGAATGAATAGCCAATAGTACTCCGCACAATAATTCATTCATTTACTCGCTTTTAGGTTTCAGCAAACATACACAAATAACCAAATTAGCAATTGAATTTTGGAAACTCAGCTTGTAAGACACAACCGCGCAGTTGGCAGTTTTAGCCATAGAGTGCCCATTTCGTTAAAAGCACACAAATTGTCTGATATCTAAATTACTCATCGGTTAAGCAAACCGAATAGTTCAATGTATTACCCTAACAATCAATCGCTTTCACATCATTTGCTATTTTAAAGAATCGATGATCTTTGCGATTCTGCGGATCATGGTTTCTTCAGTTTTAGCATCAACTACCGACAATACAAGTGCCTTTTTCTTACTTGGGGCAAGGATTTCAAATGCATCTTTTGCATCCTTATTTTCATCCAAAGCAGCTTGTAGGGCAAGTGGTACATCAATCGTTCGCGGTTCAGTGTCTAGTACTATGCTTACTTCCAGGGTGTCGCCGCCCTTTACATTGGCATTTTTACGGTTTTCGGCACTCAGGCTAATCATAAACTTACCACCCATCTTGCCTACTGCACTTCTGTAAGTATAACCATTCAGGGTAACTTTTACCAAGGGCCTTTTGCCGCCGTTTAGCTTTTCCAAAATTTCGTCGGGCACATGAATGCCAGTATTATTTCCTGTTTGTACTATTGTAGTTTGGTATTTCATTATATCTCTTTTTCCAAGGTTATTTTCAAATTATCAAGACTTTTCTGTACATCATTACCAAGAAATTTATCCATCTCCAAAAAAAGCAATGCAAAATTCATAGGATAGCTCATTTTACCGTTCATGGTCCACCTTACTTTTGTTTCTTTATTTCCTGTTCTTTCCAATGTAAAGGGAGTTCTTGAGGTGCTTTTTACCGGCTTTAGAAACCGCAACTCAATATCAATTTCCTTGTTTGGCACTAAGCCGATTAGCTCTTCTTCACCGGTTCCCAAGTTTTTATTTCCTTCAAAGCGCAAAATAAACCCCGGTTCGCCATCAATATTTTTTGTGGTTTCTTTCATATTGGGATCCTTCATAAACCATGCGTTAAAAGCTTTGTGATTTTTGAACACTCGCAAATAGTCAAATACAACCGAATCGGGTTGTTTTATCATGATTTCCCTTGTTATGGTATAATTCCTTTTTGTGAAGGCAGCAAGTATCAAAACCAATAAGACAAGACCAAAAATTATGTACACTACTACTATCAAGACTTCTTTATTAAACTTTTCTGTTCGCAAAACAACAATCAACACACAAAAAAGAATTGTAAAAAATCATTGATTTACCATTGGTAAGGGCGCATGAAAAAATTCCTGGGGTTTTGCCCTGTAAAATACCTGAACTCCCTGTTGAAATGAGATTGATCGTAAAATCCAAAATCATAGGCCAATTCGGCAAATGAGTCCTCAGGCTTTTGCTTGGCTATTATTGCCTTCATTCGTACGATTTTAGAAAACTGCTTTGGCGTGGTTCCCACAATTTTTCTAAACCGTTTTTCAAATGCATCCTGACTCAACGAAAACTGCGAAGCCAGATTTTTAATTCTAAGCAAACCTACTGAAGCCTCTATTTGTGCAACGGAGGCTTCTACCAACTTATCAGGCCTATATTCTATTATATTGCTCCTTAAAAAATTCTCTATCAATTCTATACGTCTTTGGCTTGAAGCAGCAATTATTATACTTTCCTGCAGTTTTTCTACACTGGACTTCACAAGCAGCTGTTCCAATGGCCGGGCAATATCATATAGATCAAACACCGAAGGGCCAAAAACCTGTGCAGCACCGGTTTCGGTAAATGAAATCAGGATGATGCCTGAATTTTGTTCGTAGCAAAACCGTCGGAAAGATTTGCGCATACCTGAAACCGTAAGGCCTGCAATATCATCATTATATCTCTTGCAATTTAATGTAATATTGCCTTTAAACTGAACCGCCAAAACCAAGCCTAAATGTGGAAGCACAGTTGTTTCCATTGCTTGTTCAGATTCAATAATTGAATAGGATTTCACAATAGAAGCCAAATCCTTACTTGGTTTAACAATTTCAACTTTCATCGCTCAGTTGCGCTTTTTGTTTGCATGCACTTCTACCTTTTAATTGGTTGGTTTAAATTCATTAGTTTTCAGCTCAATTAATAATACTTTCTCCTTGAATTTCGTAGTTGGTATACTCATTTGCTATAGAGACAAACATAAGCAAAAAGACAGTGAATTGATGTGGGTATATTGGAAATAGGCCAAACCAAACGGCAAAACCGCACTGACAACCCTCCCTCACTCAACGCCCACCGTCATTGCGGACTTGATCCGCAATCTGTTGAGGTAGAAGTCAATCTCAAATTACCGCTCTGCCACTACAGATCCTGAATCAAGTTCAGGATGACACTGAATATCAATCATTTTCCTTTCGGGCAATCAACGCGATGTTCTCCTTTTCTATAGGATTGAGTAGAGCTAGTACCTCTTTTTCCGATGGTTGGTACCAAGGTTTGCTTTTGAAATACAACTTCCATTTTTCGGTTTTGAACTCATATCCATAACAGGCAAAAATTTCATTTCTTGCCACAGCCAATTGCTCTAATGTCATTGAATCAAGCTCATGGGGTGTAATGAGTCGACAAGACGAGTATGCAAATTCACGCCGAGAGTCAGGAAAATATTCATCAATTTTTTTGAAGGTTCCATTAGTAAGCAATTCTAATAATAGGTAGGTCCGTTGTACACTTTCTACCTGTCGCTTTCCCCCTGAAACATCAAAGTCCTTTACAACTCTTGTTTGTTGTATAAAAGAATCAAATTGTGTAGATTTCATTATATCTGAAAACCCATAATCCGCAGATGTATGCGCGTATTCAATTCGGTCAATAAAGGCACCATTTAGCGATAAGGTCACCAAATATTGGCTTTCGCACTGCCCACCACCCGCACAAGGAACAGCAAAATGAAACAGTAGAAAACGGTCATTTTCCTTAAAATCAATTGAATACGAGCGCCGTGAACCCGGGTCCAATTTTACTTTGAAGTACTTCTCAGTAAGTATCCAGGGGATTTTATTCAAATACTCCTTTTTAAAATACGCATCTCTTTCAGTCAAATTTTCGATTGTAAAATAGTCCTTCAAACTATCTAAGGACGATTTTGAATAAACGGATGTGGTTGTGATAAATCCCAGAATTACCAGTACAATTTTCTTCATTATTTCAATCACCAATCATTTATTGTTTCAATTATAGAATTTACCTATCCAGTTCAAGAAAATATTTACCAAGGGAATTGAGCTAATAAGGGCCAAGGCTTTCGTCAACCTTGCATCTTCTGAATCTAAGCCAATTTTCCTAATTATGGCAACTCCAATACTAATAACAATACCGAGATACACCAGAAGCCCATAATTGTGGTTCAGGTTCAATTTATATAACATCACTATAGAATTGCACAATTTTAGCAACACCCAAAAGGCCATCACCAAGGAAAATGTGGCCAGTTTTGTGTGATTTTCCCAATTGCGAATGGCCGACGCAACGAAAAGTCCAAATATGAGAAGTGACGAAGATTCGGCAATGGTAAATACAAATCCGGTTCCTGACCATGACAATGTATGAAACAGTAAATAAATTACATAAAAAGACAACCAACTCAGCGCCATCTTGTACATGAACACCTTAGTTCTAAGCACATAATAAACAACTATACTTTCAAAAAGGCAAATCATTAAAACAAACGTGATATAACGAAAGTCTAAAAAATTGTCGCCGAGTGAACCACGAGTGTATGTTAATACAACACTTACCAAATAGGCCGGAATTGCTATTCTCTCAAATTTATCCATTCGTTATAACAAAAGGTTGTTTACTCAATTCAACAAACATAGGCAAATACGTAATTGAGTAAGCAGATTTTGGCAATTGGACCAAACCAAAAAGCAAAACCATATCGGCAACCCATCGTCATTGCGGACTTGATCCGCAATCTGTTGAGGTGAAAGTTGATTCAAAATTGCCGCTCCGCCACTACAGATCCTGAATCAAGTTCAGGACAACGGCGTATTGATTTAGTAAACTGCGTGGTTACTGCGCAGTATTAGAGCCTCATTGATGTAGCCAGTCAATTTTACTCAATTCATACCTTCTGTCTATACAATTATCTCTTTCATTGAAAAATTCACGAACTGGCTTCATAAATTTATCTAAAATTTTGACTGAAGCAATATTGACAATGTTTACATCAGCCACAACTTTTTTTACATTCATCTTCTGAAAATAATAACCCAACATTCCTTTAGTCGTTTCCGTACCGTATCCTTTTCCCCAATAATTTTCTCTAAATCGATAACCCAACTCCTTTTCCTTCTCTTCATTTATCAAAAAAAGCGCTAATCCAATTAATTCACCTTTACCCTTTTCGTAAATACCACAGGCACATTTTTGTGAATTTAAATTGTTCAACTCAAAATTGATGCTTTTGTTAAACCTATCGTTTATTTGATCTTCAGAAAGGGCTTTTTGAGGAATTAGCTCTAAAACTTTTGGGTTAGTAAATAGTTCAGCAAAATACTCCTTATCTCCTGGTTTTATAGGTTTTATAACCAATCTTTCCGTTTCAAATAAATTCATTAGTGATTGTGTCTCTGTTTATTGGAAAAACTTCTATTCATGATAGCAAAACATCATGCATACCCCACCGCATTATCAATACTGCGAAATTCTCCATAGTCTTTTACTTCATTCATTTATTTGCCATTCAGTCTCAACGAACATACACAAAAAAACGAAATCATGGCTCAAACATGGCTTACGCAGCCAACCTCAGCAAGCGGTATTCTAACCTTCAATAAAACCCTCTACCACCAGCACAAACTCGCCTTTGGGTGGCTGGGCTTCAAAGTGCGCAATCATTTCGGAAACGGGCAGGCGCAGGGTTTCTTCAAATTTTTTGCTCAACTCGCGGCTCACCGATACGCGGCGCTCGCCCCAATAGGCTTTTATATCGCGCAGGGTTTTGAGCAGTTTGTGCGGCGATTCGTACAAAATAAGGGTCCGCGTTTCAGTTGCCAAACGCTCAAATGCGGTTTTCCTACCCTTTTTTACGGGCAAAAAACCTTCAAAAACAAAATTGTGGGCCGGCAAACCCGATAGCACAATTGCGGGCACAAAAGCGGTGGCACCGGGCAACACTTCAAAATCTATTTCGGCATCAATACAGGCCCTGGAGAGCAGGTAGCCGGGGTCAGAAATTCCGGGTGTACCGGCATCGGTTACCATCGCCATTTTTACACCGCGTTGCAGTTGCGCCACAATATCGGCCAGCACATGGTGTTCGTTGTGCATGTGAAAAGCGCGCATGGGCGTGGCTATCTCATAGTGGTCGAGCAGTTTACGGCTTTGTCTTGTATCCTCGGCAAGTACCAAATCCACTTGTTTCAGCACTTCGAGCGCGCGCAGGGTTATGTCGCCCATATTGCCTATGGGGGTGGGTACTAGATATAATTGGGTTTCCATTTCTATCAATTTTAATCTTCTAAATAAATGCGCTTTACGCGGTCGGATATGGTGGCCATTACCTCGTAGGGAATGGTGTGCAGGGCCTTGCAAATACGTTCAAGCTGTTCCGGATTTTCAAAAATCACCACTTCATCGCCTTCCTTGGCTTCCACTTCGGTCACATCAACCATGAGCATGTCCATACAAACGCTGCCTACCACCGGTGCCCACTTGCCGTGGATGTACACGCCACCGGCTCCATTGCTCAGCGCCCGGCTAAATCCATCGGCATATCCTATGGGAATGGTAGCTATTAGGCTGTTGCGCCCGGCAAACCAGCGGCGCGAGTAGCCAACCGACTCACCCATGGCTACCTGCCTTACCTGACTGATGCGCGTGACCCAGCGAAAGGCCAACCGAAGTTTTGACGTATGGGTTTGCGATGGATCTATGCCATAAAAACCTATGCCAAGCCGCACCATATTGTATTGCAAACCCAAATTTCTGATGGCTCCCGCCGTGTTGGCTACATGCCGGAAAAATGGTGTTGAAATATGCTGCTGCAATTGAGCGCAAGCTTTGTCAAAACGTTCTTTTTGCTGCATGGTAAATGCATCGTGGGCCGTTTCGTCGCTGCCCGCAAGGTGGGTAAAAACCGATGCCACGCTGAGCCATTGGCTGTTTTCTTTTAATAGACGGCCCAGCTTTTCCACCTCGTGGCCATCAAAACCCAGGCGGTTCATACCACTGTTTATATTGATGTGTATGGGCAGCGGCTCGCCGGGTGTTTGTTGCCGCACAAAATGGAGCAAGGCACTTAGCAGGCCAAAGCTATACACTTCAGGCTCAAGCTTATGCAAAAGCAGGTTTACAAAACCTTCCTCATCGGGATTCAACACCATAATGGGCAGCTTGATGCCTTTTTGACGCAGCATTACACCTTCGTCTATGTAGGCTACCGCCAAATATGCCGCGCCGATACCTTGCAGCAGGCGGGCAATTTCAAAGGTTCCGGCGCCGTAGCCCAGGGCTTTCAGCATGACCATTACCTGTGTTTGGGGTAGCAATAATTGCTTTATTTGATGGAAATTTTCTCTGAGCACCGCCAGGTTTATTTCCAACTGCGTACGGTGCGATTTGGCTTGAAAACTTTGGATTATCTGCTCCAGTTTAAATTTTCGGGCACCTTTTACCAGCAAAGCCTGCCCTGCAAAATGAGCAGCATTATACGTATCCAAAAATGCCTGCCCGCTGGGAAAATGCAGCACTTCGAGCCCATCGATTGGTGGCTGAACCGACTGCAGGTTTTCGCCAATCAATACCAAACTATGCAAGTGGTATTGCAGGGCAAAGTCGGTAAAAATGCGTTGGTAGTCACTTTGCCGCACCAGTTGGTCGTCAAACTCAGATATAATGGCCGATTTGCTTTGCTCGCCCGCCACGCTGCTCAGGTAGTGCAGGGCCACTTTAAGTGAATGCTCATCAGCCGAATAACTGTCGTTTACCAACAAGGTATCAAATTTTCCCTGCTTCATTTCGAGCCGCATGGGCAGCGATTTGATGGTTTGCAGTTGTGCCACAACGGATTGAAGCGGCTCGCCGAGCACCAAGGCCGCCAGCAAGCAATGCATTACATTTTCAAAATGGTAGCTATCAAAAAATGGTAATGGCACATGGTAATTTGCTCCGCGAAAACTGAAATGGATTTCGTGGTTGTTTCTTTCAATTATGCGCAGACTTGCTTCTTGATGAAAGCCCCATGAAATTAGGTTTTTCCCGGCAAAGCGTTCCTTTAGTACCTGTGCTACAAAACTGTGGTCTTGGCAAAACAAGATGGTTTGTGCGGTTTCAAACAAGCCGAGTTTCTCCTGAAGTTTGGCCTCAATAGAACTGAAGTTGGCCTCGTGTGCCGCGCCAATATTGGTGATAAGGCCAATTTGCGGTCGTATCATTCCTTGCAGTGCTTTCATTTCGCCGGGTTTTGAAATACCGGCTTCAAAAATGGCTATTTCATGCGCCGGTGTTGCCAGCAAAACCGATAGGGCCACTCCCAACTGCGAATTATAACTTTTCGGACTTTTAAAAACGAGTTTACCCGGAGCAATAAGTTGGCTCAGCCACTCTTTCACGGTGGTTTTTCCGCTGCTGCCTGTTATACCCAGCACGGTGGCAGATAAGCTGCCGCGGTGGTATGCAGCCCAGGTTTGCAGGGCAGTCAGGGTATCATCGACCAAAATATAAGAAGCCCCCGCCGGCACCGCTTCAGCTTCGCTTACCAAAAAAGCATGGCAACCCGCCGCAAACAATTGGGCAAGGTATTGGTGGCCATTGCCTTGGCCTGTTTTTATGGCCACAAAAAGGGTTTTGCTACCCAAAATGGGCATTCGGCTGTCAAAAGACACTTCGCTCACCAGCATTGAAGCCTTGCCTATAAGCTTGCCGCCTGCTATTTGGGCAATATGGTTTAGTGTATATTCCAAGCTACTTTTGCAATGTTCATCAAAAATATGGCTGCTGCACCTAATCACATCATTTATGCCGATGCGCTTGCCAAAGCACGACACTATTGTGCCTACCAGGAGCGCTGCCACTACGAGGTAGAAACAAAATTGCGAGAGTGGGGTTTGCACAGCGATTTTGTGCCTGTAGTATGCATAAAACTAAGCGAAGAAGGCTACCTTGACGAAGAGCGGTTTGCCCGCGCCTATGCACAAGGAAAATTTAAACACAACAAATGGGGACGCTTGAAAATAATACAGGGATTGCAACAAAAACACATTGGCAAAAAGCTGTTGGCCCGAGCTGTAGCCACTATTGATGAAGAAAGCTACCAAAGGGTTTTGATGGAATTGCTGACCAAAAAACTGAGAACCACCCATGCCCGATCGCCCTACGAACTGAGGCAAAAGCTATACAACTACGCCGCACAAAAGGGTTTTGAATCAAACCTGATTGTGCAAACTATTGATGACTTGGTAACTCAGGCGTAGCCTATTTTGTCGTAGCCCATTTTTTCGAGGTAGGCTTCAAGGGCTTTTCTCTTTTTTATTTTTTTCACTTTGTAGGTAGCAAAACCTGAGGCGGCTGCTAACAGCAAAACAGAAACGAGAACAATGGCAAGCACTAACATGGTGGTGTTTTTTTATTTACAATTTTTGGTTAACACCCACCAGACAGCAAAAAGTACGAAAGAGTTGCGGCATTATTAAAAATTAATAAGCCTTAAGAAAAAATCAACGCACAAGCACCCTGAAAACCTGCATTTGCTGCGCATTTGAAAATTTGGCCAGCACCATACCACTGAAACCGTTGAGCGGAATTTCCATATTTGACAATCGGCCTGCATTGTTGAGAACCGCTATTTGCTGCCCTTGCAAATTATACAGCTCCACGGTTTGCCAGTCCTCGGCACCATTTACCAGCAGGGTTTGGTTGTAGCTGCGCAAGGTTATTTGCGACAAGGGCTGCGGGGCCACTGCATTGGTAAAATCAATAACTACGCGCATGATTACCGGCAGGTGGTCCGACATTTCGTGCAGGTGGTCCGCTATTTCGGCGCTTACAACTTCGTTGGTTTTGAAATTTACCGATTGGTTAAAATGGTTGCCATCATTGCCAAAAGCCTTGTAGCTGCCCAAAAGGTAATTTATGCTATGTGTGCCATCAAGCACGTCTTTGCTAGTGAGTATAAAATCAAATCGGTCATCGAGCCCGCCTGTGCTACCGCCGCCAAAGTATTCGGTGCGTGTGCTTTGGGTGTGAATGGGAGCGTAATACTCGTTGTTTGACCACTCCCCTATTTCATTAATTGGGTCGTTGAGCGGGTATTTGCCTTTGTTTATAAAGGTTTGAAAAGCGCCTTCGGTGGGCGAATACAAGTTGAAATCGCCGGCCAGGAAAATATTTTGTCCATTGGTTTCATTGTCGATGTACCAACGGATGTGTTTGGCCATTTTGGCACGCGCAGCTGCATCGGTATCTCCTGCTTTCAGGTGCACCATTATAAAAGTAGAAACCACACTATCGCCTGCCGCCAAGGCGCCTTTGTGTATCAGTTGGTAAACCGTGGCAAAACGCGGCCAACCCGACACGGTATCCTGTTTCAATAGCTTGTACTTTTTGGTATTGTAGTAAAGCATGTTGTTAAAATCGCCGTTGTCTAAAAAAGGAGCTCTTTGGTAATAGCCCACACCATTGGTATTGAGCGCCTGCGTAAGAATGGTTACCGAAGCCTCGTTGGTTTGCAACTCGCACACCATCAGCACATCGGGTTTTACTTCGTGCACTATGGCTTTCAGGTCGGCAATACGTTCCGGATTATCGCCCGGAAACTGTAGCAGGTTGTACGACATAACCAAAGCCGTATCTTGTGCCCATAGGCTTTGGGTGGAAAATAATACGAAAAACAGCAGGCTTAAAATGGTGCGCATATCAAATAAATTGAGCGGGCAAAGGTGTGACACAAAACTTAAGAAACCGTAAAGCGGCAAGACAAAATGCCCGCGGCGGCACCTGTATGTGTTTTGTTTTGACTTTTTTAGAAATGCTTTAGTATAATCAAGGCAAGGTGATACTGAGACCCGCAGTAAAACCCGGCCAACTGATAAAAGCGGTATTGCCGGCACTGAGCGAATGGTAGCTGTAGGGCGCATAAATTCGGGCTTCGGGTATGTTGGTGGCCATGGTTTGCAGGTTATACACCGCACCGGCTTCAAGGGTTAGAAAACCTGTGCGGTAAGTAAGTTTGTAGTTGAGTCGCGACAACAGATTCGACTCAAAAATGAGGTTGCCATTTGGGTGAATCTGCCAGAAATTGAGTTCCCAGGCGCGGCCCAAATGTTTGCCCCACTGTTTTCTGTTGCCAACTCCGTAGGCGTAGCCCCACTTTTTGCTATCGAAGCCAAAGCTGAAAATATTATAAAAACGATCTACTCCGGTGCGCACCGAAACAGTAGAGGTAAGCACATCGGTAGTGGCCGCTGAGAGGGCGTGGTAGCCATCGAGCACCACCGATACCAAACCAAAAGGCACTCCTTTGGCATGTCGGCAAATATTGAAAACGCCTACTTGTATGCCGTTCATCCGGTTGGCAAAATTGAAACCGCCACTAAGTTGCAGGCCGTTGCTTGTACCGCTCGCCACATTGAGAAAAGAGGAAACCTGCCCGAACTCAACCTGCCGCGCATAGTTGAAAAAGCCTGACAACTGCACCCCGCCCACCGAATCGATGGCCACATTGCCAAAACCGGCCACTTGCAATCCGTTTACACTTTCGCCGCAATAATTGGTAAATCCCGCTATTTGCAAACCATCAACCCTTTTGATTGCCGTATTGAAAAAACCACCCACTTGCACCATGCTCACCTCTTTTTGGGCCCAATTGCCGAAACCCGCCACTTGCCAGCCTTCTACATTGCTGGCGCAGATATTGGTAAAACCGCCCACTTGCACGCCTTCCATTTTGCCACTGAGAAAATTGAAAAAACCACCCACTTGCACGCCATGCAAGGTATCGAGGCAAATATTTTGAAAACCGCCCACTTGTATGCCACTGGTACTGCCGCGCACATTGTTAAACATTCCGGCCACTTGTATGCCCGATACATTGCCGCCCACTACATTGCCAAAGCCGCCCAATTGAAATCCGTTCACATCGCGGCGCACAATGTTTACTACAGAGCCAATTTCAATGCCATCAACACCAGCTGAATAACCAGCCAACACATTGAACGACACATGATTGGTAACCACGCCACTCATGCCACGGTTGGAACCCATGGCCGGTAGAAATGACACCTGAGCGGGGCGGTTGATGGTGTAGCTGATGTTTTGCGCCTGACTGATACTGGCGGCGGGCACAAAAAGTTTTACCGAATTGAGGTCTCTGAAGTTTTGGTAGCCACGCAACGAAGCTATTTCGGGGCTTTTTACTTTTTCTATTACCAAAGGTTTTATGGTAGCGTTCACCGTAATATTTTGCTTGGGCCGCACCAAAATGACGGTATCGAAATAATTGTCTTTGCTAATGGAAATGGGTATCAGGTCGTTTTTTGAACTTACCTTAAGGGTGTAAAAACCGCTGTTGTCGGTAAGTGTTGCGTAGTATTTGTTGGGGTCATATACCGTGGCATTGGCTATTCGCTCGTGCGTGACCTTATTTTCTACAAAACCCGAAATTTTCACCACACTTTCGGCACGTTTTTCGGCAGGTAAAATGATGATGAATTCGCCGGAAACCTTGTATTTAACCGGGCGCAAAATCAAATGCTGCAAGTGTTGCTGCACGGTGGCCAAGGGCAAGGGTTTCACCAAACTGTCTGACGGAATGTAATCGCTGCTGTACGAAAGTTTGAATTTACCCTCGTTGGCCAATTGTTCCAATGCGCGTTCCAACGCCACCTTCTCAGGCTCCAGCGTCACTTCTTTTTTCAGCAACGATTGGCCAAAAAGCACCTTTGCACAAAGAAAGAAACAAAGAAAACTAACAACCTTTGCCCGATAACACATATCCGGTTTCATTTTTTGCAACAGACATATTGAGTGTGGTGGCTATTACATTCAATACCGTATCGATGGAATCGTTTTCAAAACGGGCGGTTATGCGGCAATTGTAAGCGGTTGAATCGGCAGTAATTTTAACCTGATATACCTGCTCCAACTCTTTGATTACATTTTTCAAAGCCACGGATTTAAAATCCAACTTGCCGGTTTGCCAGAAAAGCTCGGCTTGTGGCGCATTCATTTGCTTAACAAACTCGCCGCTTTGGTGGTATAGAACCACACTTTGGCCGCGCTCTATGATAATTTCGGTTTGCGTTTCCAAATCAGTAACCCGCACTTTTCCGCTCAGTACATTCACCTTGGCACTGTCAGCACCCGGTTGGGCCTGCACGTTGAAAGATGTGCCCAACACTTCCACTTTCAAATACGGCGTGCTGATAATGAATGGTTTTGCCTCGTTGCGCGCCACATCAAAAAACGCTTCACCTTCAAGCTGCACTTCGCGTACCTTGTGGTCAAATTGCTTGGGATAAGCCAATTTTGAGTGACTATTGACCGTGATGGAAGAACCATCGTCAAGCAGCAGATCTTGTTTTTGCGGGCCGGTTTCAAAAGCCATCATTTGCGGACTGCCGGCCCACCTGATACCCGTATAGGCCAACACAGCCACCACCAACACCGCGGCTATGCGCAGCACCCAAGTGAGTGGCGCAGTGCCTTGTTTTATGGATTTGTTTTGAGAAGTTTCCTTTATTCTGCCGTCCAGTTTTTGCCAGGCCGCATCTACATTGACCTCAGGCGCAGCAGTGGGCGATGAAAAAATAGTTTGCAGCCGTTCAAATTCACGGAGATTGGCCTCTGAATCCTGCTTCCACTGTGCTACCAGCGCTTGCTCATCAGTACTGCATTCGCCGGCAAAAAACTTTGCCAGTAAATCAAAATCGATATTTTCAGGTGCATTACTCACGTTGATACTCTTTATGACAAGCAACTAAACATTTACCCCCACTCAGTTATAAAATAAAATTAATAAAATCAATGAAACGAGCTCAGCAAGCTCCTGACGTAGAAATTTGAGCGCTTTGCCCATTTGGTTTTCCACCGTTTTTACCGAAATACCAAGTTCTTCGGCAATCTCAAGGTACTTTTTTCCTTCGTATTTGCTCATGTAAAACACCTTGCGTCGTTCAATTGGCAGTTTGTCAACGGCCAGGGCTATTAGCTGCCCCAGCTCTTCCTGCTCGTATCCACCTTGGGTTTCAAGATCGGCGTGCTGCACGGCTTCCTGCTCGTGTCGGGCCACCACTTTCAAATGGCTCAGCACATTGAGCGATCGGTTTCTGACGGTTGAAAACAAGTAAGCCGAAACGGATGAATCAATTTGTATGGAATGGCGCTTTTCCCAAAGCATAAAAAACACATCCTGCACCAGCTCTTCCGCTTCTTCGCTGCTTTTGAGATACTGGTATGCGTAGGCACACAAACGGCTGTACATTGACCTGAACAGCTCTTCAAAGGCGGTTTTGCTGCTCAGTTCGGCAAGGGTAGTGTGGTCGGTATTTTGGCTGTTGTGGCTCACTTTCGCCGCGAAATAACACAATTTCTCTGCAACCCCTTTAAAGAATTGCAAAGGGCGCCTGCAAATGGCAAATCACTGTGCCTTAATGGGGCACTACCACCTCGGCAATTTTTACCGCTTTTACAAAGTAGTTGCCTTCATTGCCCGATTGTACAATTTCGCCGGGGTTTTTTACATAGCCAATATTGTGTATCCAGGCTATTTCAAACCCCGATTTTTCAAGCAAATCAGCCAGTTCTTCTGCGGCAAAATAATGGATGAAGGCCAGTTTTTTGAAGCCTATTTTGCGGTAAAACACATCGCCGGCATCGTAGCCACTTGCGGCCAGGTGCTTGTTGTTAAAATCGGCAAGCGCACGCGGGCCCCATTCGTTTTGGTTGTTGATGCTGAAAACGTCAAAATAAAAAACGCCACCCATGTGCAGGCAGCGGTTAATTTTTTGCAAAGTGGTAAGGCGGCACTGTGGGGTAGCCAAGTGGCCAAAAGCGTATAAAAAGGTTACAGAGCCAAATTTTTCATCAAAATCCACCTCATCATTCACCCAGTCGAGGTGGTGGGTTTCAATGCCGCGCTGCCGCGCAATACGGCACATTTCTTCACTTATATCAACCCCCGTAAGCTTGTAGCTTAGTCCGCTTTGCTGCTTTATGTCCAGCGCCCTTCTGCCGGTGCCAATGGCTATATCCAAGTGGCTTTTCGACTTTACATGGTATTTCAAATCATTGGCTATCTGTGTGTTGATAGCATTAATATATGATTTTCGGTGTTCGTGAATCTGATCGCCGTGGTCGTATTTTTCAGCCTGCTCACAAAAATACTCGCTGTTCATTTGGTTCACTCGCAGGGCATCGGGCTTGGGTATTACGTGGGTTATTACATGGCTTTTTTTGGCATTGCGCTCCTCAAACGACTCAAATTTGAATGCCTTTCTTTCCACCTGCTTAAAATGTCCGGGCGTTTCGTCCCAAAAAGCTGATTTAGCTTCGTTACTCAGCAGCCCCCTGTCGCCGGTTTCGGTGTTGAAAATGCGCATACCTTCAAACGACTCAATGGCGGGAAAGTAGAAATGCAGGCTCACCGCGCGTTGGTTTGTGCTTTGGTTGTGAAGTTTATGAATAACGCCATCAGGTTCAGGTATCAGCCCGTTTCGCGTGTAGCGGTCAATACTTATTTCAGATAAAAGGCCCTCGCCTTCGCGGTAAAAAATATTATCAAGTTCGCCTTCCAACACCCAAACGTAGCCAAACAAACCCTGGTGGTGGTGCACGGCACTTGCCACTCCGGCGGGCCAGTTAATGAGCACACATTCAAATGGATGCATGGTAAAAACATTCCGGCCATAATCGCCCGGTGTTTCGGGTTCTTTGAGAAAAGCCTCATAGGGCAAATCATCCATGTGGAGCGTGTTTATAAACTCCTTCAGCGATTGAAAAGTTACATTTTCATTAAATTGTTTTATACGCTCTATTAATAATTTCAAATTGCTTGTTTTGTGGTCAAAAATATAAAAACGGGCTTTGGATTGATAATTAATTCTCCGGTCAATAAAAAGGCATTAAAATAAATATCAATCGAGCAGCAAACCTATGGGGCAGTGGTCAGAATGCACGGCTTCGTTGTCGATATAGGCATCTTTAACCCTGGGCAAAAGCGGCTCAGAAACAGCATTGTAGTCAATGCGCCAACCTTTGTTGTTGGCACGCGCATTGGCCCTGAAACTCCACCACGAGTATTTTTGTGTGTCAGGGTTTACGTGTCTGAAGGTATCAACCATGCCGCTTTCAAAAAATTTGGTCAGCCACTCGCGCTCCTCAGGCAAAAAACCTGAATTATTTTTATTGCCCTTTGGATTATGAATATCAATATCGTTGTTGGCAATATTATAATCGCCGCAGAGCACGAGATTGGGTATTTCCTTGCGCAGGTTTTTTATATAATCATACACAAAATCAAGGAATTCGTATTTGATATCCTGACGCACATCGCCGGTGGTACCTGATGGAAAATAAGCCGATATCACACTGATATCATCAAAGTCGGCCCTAAGCATGCGCCCTTCGCTATCGTACAGTGGGTGGCCACAGCCCTGCACCACTGCATTGGGTTTTGTTTTGCTCAGCAGACCTACCCCGCTGTAGCCTTTTTTCTCGGCAGGAAACCAATGACAGTGGTAGCCGAGAGCTTCAAAATCGGCCACATTGAATTGCTCAGGATTTGCCTTGAGCTCCTGAAAACACACCACATCGGCATTTTCATTTTTCAAATAATCGAGAAGACCTTTATTAATTGCGGCGCGTATGCCATTTATATTGTACGAAACTATTTTCATGCTGTATGCTTTGGGTGCAATATATTGGCTGCAAATTAAATATGCGCACTTTATGGTAAAAAGGTTTTACAGCAACCGGTATTTGTCAGAATTTTACCTTGAGTGGTTGGCGCAACATAAGTATGAAGAAACAAAAAAAATGCATGAGGCAAATCTGTTGATTTTGAAAACACAGGGCTTATACAATACCATTAAAAAACACGACCAAAAAAAGACAAAAGCCATCGCGGGATTTCCCTATAGTTTTCAATTGGCGGCCAAAAACACTTTTTGGCTCAATTTGCTCCGCTTCTATGGCGAAGAAAAAGCCTCAAATATTAGTCCGCCTACCGTACTCATCAGCAGCGGAAGTGCCGTTGACACACTTGAAAAATGGCTTGAGAATGGGGAAATGGTGATTTTAAAAAATAACAAACAAAAACGCCGCGGCCTAAAAATACTGCGCAAAGCCGAAGACTTGAACAACACAGATTTGAGCGACTTTGTGGTAGGCCAAAAAATTATAAAAAACACCGACCGAATTGAAGGCCTTCGGTACAACATCAGGCTTTTTGTGAAAATAAGCAACAAAGACGGCTCGCCGCAATTCAGTATGTTTCCTGAAGGCAAAATTATTTATACCAAAAATGCCAGTCAATACATTACTTCGGCTGAAAACCACAGCGAAAACCTGCCCTTGCTAAGCAACTCGGAAAAGCTGCAAGAAAAAAGACCATTTTTTGCAAAAGCAACGCAACAAATTGAAGCGGCGGTAATGGCGCATTTACGTTATTTCGGCATGTTGTTGAAGGCCCATGTAGCGTATTATGATTTGTTTGGCGTTGACGTAATATTTACCGAATCGGGCCATCCTTATGTGTTGGAGTTCAACCGCTCGCCTTCAACACATTACACAAACAGCCTTGACAAGGATTTTAAAGAACGGGTTGTGCAGTGGTTTATGAATGATATTGAATAGCTAATTAAAAATTGAAATAAACAGAACCCTTAATGCCAAAGTTATTTTTAGTGTTTTGTGTGTAGCTCAGCCTGTGGTAGGCTTGTATGCGTATAAACCTGAAAATATTTTCGAAACCATAACCCACTTCAAAATAGGGTTTGCCGGGCATCAGGCTGTTTACGGGCGTTACCGCATTGCCAAAATTGTCGTTTTCGGGCAGATAGCGCAGGTTTTTAGCTGAAAGTCCGCCCATAGCCATTTTGCCCGAAAGCACCAAGCGCCATTTCAATTTATTGGCAAGCGGCACACGGTTCATTAACAAACCATCAAAGTGGTGTACATAAAAAACCATTAGACTTTGGTCTGAAACGAACTCGAAAAAATTCATGAGGTTGTAGGTAGATAAGCTGCGCACAAATGTTTGGTTGCCCGGATAAAAACTCAACAACACATAAGGTAGTGGGGTAAATATCTTATTATAGTTGACAATGTACTCAGCCCGGCCAAAAAGCCCCAAACGCGCAATTTGGTTTACTTTAATATCCAATTTGTGGTAGTCAAAATTTCCGCCCATTACATTTTTCATTCCCAAGGTATAGCGCACCGTAAGGGCCGGCGCCTTATTTACATTGAGTTTGGTTCGTTGGTTGTCGTTTACCAATTTGGTCTCGAGCGGTGCCCAGCGTGTTTCAATAGCCAACTCGCTTATTTGCAGCGTATTGGCTATATGGTTAGGATTGTCGAGATTGGGATAATAGGCAAAAACATAATTGCCTTCAGGGCTTATGCTCTTGGTGGTAAATATTACCTTTTGCGTTACATTTTTATAAATATCGGTATAAAACCACAGGCGGTGCAGGTTTACCCAATTCATGCGCGACAACAAACCCAGCTGCGTGGCGGCCTCCATCATGGGGCTCATATCTTCAAACTGATCTACAGCACCCAAACCCTCCAAATCGAGCTTGTATTGGTAGCCCAGCTTTGTCCAGGTTTTGCGGTCGAGAAAAGTTTCGGCGGTGAGCCCGTATTTAAAACGGTCGTCTTTGGTTCCGTATGCCGCGTAGGCTTTCAATATTACTTTTTTGCTGAATTTCCCGGTACTGCGCAAGCCTACCCTGAATCTGTTTTGCTCCACTACATTGGTGCCGTAGGTGAGCAGGTAGGAGCCGAACTCAATTTTGGGCGAAATGGGTATGTAGCCGCCCGTGAGTATTTTGGCAATGTCGATGTAGGATTTCACCCGCGGAAAATTGCGTATGGTATCAACCAAGCCATATATTTTCAGGTCGCCGGGTTGCAGGCTTTCATGGCGGTTTGCTTCCCAGTATTCAGCTGATTTTTGTAGGGCTTGCGGATCTACCGACACCTTGCCCTTAAACACCTCGGGTTGGTAGTTTTGGTTTACCACCACTTTTTTATTCGATATGAAAATCTTGGCCAGCATGCCAAAAGTTTCGTTGGTGGGTTGTTTCAAGTCAACAAGTACACGCGTTTTTGACGGCAGCCATGCGCCCGCCTCGGTGGCTTCCAGTTCCTGTTCTATTTTCAGCCGTTCTACAAAATTTATATTGGCGTTTCCGCTTATTTCAACCGAAATTTTTACCAATGCCCAGGTGCTGTCTTGTATCCACAAAGTGCCGTTAAATACAGCATCTTGCGGTCTTTTGGGTACTACGCGGATTTGGTAGCACCACTTGTTGCCTATGTACAAACTGTCTTCAAGTATGTGTATATAAAAAGCAATGGCTTCGTCAGATATTGGCGAAATAATGTTGTGCTCGAGCAGCGTGAGGTTGTTTTTGTAAAAATTGTAGTCAATAAAGGTGGAACCTACAAACTGCGATATGTAACTGCCATCGTCCATACCAAGGCCGGTTACATTGGTGGCTTTGATGGTTTCTTTTTGCTGCGCCGGATTGTATTGGCAGTAAAAATCAGAAAGGGTTTCAGATACAAATACGGGCAACATGGGCTTGCCATCTTCGCCGGCGGCAATATCAAGGCTATCAAACAAATAGGCAAATGGCCGCATCACCGCGCGGTTTCTGAATTTTGAGCTGATGTTGTCCACGTCAACCTCCAGCTTGGTGTAGCTCTCGTATTGGTAGCTGTGCAGGCTGCGCAGGTCGTTTTGCTTGCGGTGTAGCCACAGGCTGTCCAATATGCGGTGGGCCGGATTCTTACCCGGCAAAATATCAATGGCATCCAGCTTAAAATCGGTGGGTTGCAACTGCACGTTGAGCACCTGCACCACGCCGCGCTTAATGGCGAGGGTTTGTGCCCTGTAGCCCAAAAAGAGTATGGTTACCGAGTCAACCGGTTCTTGCGATTCCAATACATAATTACCGTCAAAATCTGAAGTGGTTCCCACATTGGTGCCCGTAAAAACGATGTTGGCAAAAGCCACGGGCTCTTGCGTAGCCGCGTCGCTTATCTTGCCCTTTACTACGGTTTTTTGCCCCCAAACTGTACCGAAAATAAAGAAGAGAAAACAAATACTATATAAACGCCTCCGCTTCAAAGTACTTTACTACGTGTTCTTTTATAAATTTTTCCTGTTCCTTGGTGGTCATTTTGGGTAGTGGTTTCACCTGTTTCCACAGGGGCCATCCATCGGCATCATTGCCTTCGGTTTCAAAATAGCCTGACAGGCTGCATATTTTGCAAAAGCCAATGTTCATCAGGTCCATTTTGGCTTCTTTGCTGAATTCGGTTTGTCGTTTGCCCAGTTCGCGCAGCCCCAGTACAAACAATACCGATTTTACATCAGGTTGTTTTTCTTGAAACTTGCCTTTGAGAAACTCTATTACCAAAGGCCATTTATCATCAATTGCATTCATCATTCAAAAAGTGTGTTGTTTTTAACTGCGTGGTAAAAAGGTATGGGTATAATGGTGAAGCCAATATTAAATTTCAGCGAACTGTAGTCGCGCAAGGTCAACGGCCCGCCGGGTACGGCCAGTCTAAAACCCAATTGGCTGTACAAACCCAACCAGTTGAGGATGTTGTACTGCGCGTTTACCGCGGGTTCGCATACATATACGTTGTACTTGTCCTTTTGAATTTTGTTGTCTTTCAGGTTCACCTTGCCCCAGCCATTGCCCAATTGTGCATCAATAAGCCAGTTGTTTTGGTTCAACAGGTTGTATTTGGTAAGCAGCGAAATGTAGTTCATATACAAGCGCCATTCTGCACCCGCCGGCTGCGAATATTTGGGAGTAATAACCTTGCTGCCCATGTGGTAATACACCAAACCAAGGCTCAAACCCGACTCCCAATTGAAGCCCAATCCGTAGCCCGAAAACTGTACTTGCCGGCTCAATAGCTTCGAAAAATTTGATTCAAGAGCCAGTGTGGGTTCCACGCTGCCGGCAAACAAATGACTCAATTGCGCCTTGCTTGCCACTGCCGTAAAAAGCAGCAGTGCGGTGGCAAGGGTTTTAATGTAGCAGCAATTTGTCATTGTAAATAAAGGCGAAAAAGTAAGGAATTCCCCCTTTTTCTTTCGTGAGCTTCACAAAAAAAGGTGGTTTTATTTCCAATGTTTCTTCGGCATCTGCGGCTATTTCGTAGGCATTGTTTTGTTTTAGCGAAGGGCCTATGAGCAGCTTTATCTCACCTTCCGATTGCACCACATTGTATTGGTTTCCGGCGTTGGTAAACACCAGTTCAAGGTCTTTGGCCACCTCATACACGGCATCAAAATCTACCACCGGCATGGTGAGCACTTGGTAGCTTTTCTTTTGCCGGTTTGCAAAATCGGTTTTGGCGCTTAGCGGGCTTCCCACCTCGCATTGTTGCACTTCTATATACTCGTTGTGCAGGGGCGAATGCCACACAAATCCATCGGTATAGGTTTCTATTTCGCCGGGAAGTGAATCGCGGTAAAAGGTGAAGGTTTTGTAGCTGCCTTCTTGTTTCCAATTGACCATGGCGTGGTACGGAAAGGCAAAATGCTCAAATTGTATGCTCCTGACCACCACTCCGTTTTCTGCCGGATTCATTTCAATGGGCGGAATATTGTTGAACCTTCGGATAAGCTCGTTGGTGAGCAACTCGTCAAATTTTTCGGCTACCACACCACTCATGGCTACAGTGGTTCTCTCGTTTATTTTCCAGCGGGCCATATTGCCTTTTACGGTGGCACAATGCCAGCCACCCACCCCATTTTGCAGTGCGGCCAATTGGTTGTTGGAAAAAATCATGTTCATGGCCGCGGCAACTGTGTCGTTGCACAAGCGGTTCACACTTACATCGCCTTCTTCTTCTACTTTAAAAATATTGGTCCTTGTGTTTCTATAGGCGTTTTTGTAGTAGTACACGGCATATATAAGCACAATAAGTACCGAGCCCAGAACCGTAAGTTTAAACAGACGATCCAGTCCTACCGAGTCGTCTTTGGCTCTTTTGCGTTCGTTCATCAATTGTTGTTCTCTGTGTTTTCAGGCTTTTGGCTCATTTTTATCCGCCTTATTTTTTTGCGGTCAGCCGATTCTATTTTCAACTCAAACCCATTGAAGTCTATCACTTCTCCCACCCTTGGTATTTTTCCGTTGAGTTCGGTGGCCAGTCCGCCTATGCTTTCCACCTGCGATTTGTATTCGTCAAAAAGTTCAGGCTCCAGATGCATCACTTTCACCACGTCGCTCAGCGATGTTTTGGCATCAAACACCACTTCGGTATCAGAAAGTTTCGAATAAAACACTTCGTTGTCGTCAAACTCATCGTGTATTTCGCCTACTATTTCTTCAAGCACATCTTCAAGAGTCACCACGCCTTCGGTGCCGCCGTATTCATCTACCACTATGGCCATGTGCATTTTTTTGAGCTGAAAGTCTTTGAGCAAGTCGTCAATTTCTTTCATTTCGGGCACAAAGTAGGGTTTCCGTATCAATTGGCTCCAGTTGAAATCGGCGTTTTTTGAAAGGTGAGGCAATAAATCCTTTACGTGTAAAATACCCAAAACACGGTCTAAATCGCCTTCGTAAATGGGAAGTCGCGAAAAGCGGTGTTTGTTTATTTCGTCCTTCAACTCGTCAAAAGGAATATGTGCGGGATAAGCCACCACCTCTTGCCGGGGTTTCATTATTTGCTTTACCGTAATGTCGCCAAAGTTTACGATACCTTTCAAAATGTTCTTCTCTTCCTGACTCGTTTCCTCGTCAGATGTGAGTTCTATCGCCTGATTGAGTTCTTCCTTTGACAATTCTGATTGGTATTTGCTAATGCGTTTTTCGAAGAATGACGAAGAGCGGACCAGCATTTGTGCAAAGGGGTAAAAAATGTAGTTGAAGAAATTCATGGGATACACCACGGCACGCGCCATTTGCACATTGCGGTACTGCGCGTATATTTTTGGTGTCACCTCGCCCAACAATACGAGCAGAAAGGTTACTACAACTACTTGTATGATAAACTCGAGCAAGGGGTTTGACAACTGAAGCAAGGGCTGCGTGATGGAAGTGGATAACACCACAATGGCAATGTTTACCACATTGTTGGTAATGAGTATGGTAGCCAACAGGTGTTTGGGCTTGTGCAGCAGTTGCAGTATGGTTTTGTCGGTAGCGTTTTCGCTGTTTTTCAACAAATTGAGCTCCTCTCCCTTTAGCGAAAAGAAAGCAACCTCAGAGCCCGATACAAGTGCTGAAATAAAGAGCAGCAGCAGCAGGCCAATAATTTGTGAAACGTAAACGGCAGGTGAGTCTATTGCCGCAAATAAAAGCAACCAAACTTGATTACCGGGCTCCCCGTCTGATTCCATTAAGCAGCAATTTGTTTACTAAAAGGGTAAATCATCGTCCATATTGGTATTGTAGCCATCGTTTTCAGAAACGCGGGAACCACCGCCTGAAGATGAATTGCCATATCCGCCACCCTGCTGTTGTTGTCCGCCATCGCCATCGGAGCGCGGTTTTGTATCCAGCATTTGCAACTCGTTGGCCACTATCTCGGTAGTGTAGCGTTTTTCGCCCTTTTGGTCGTCCCAGCTGCGGGTGGCTAGTTTACCTTCAATATATACTTGGCTACCTTTTTTCAGGAATTTTGAGGCAATATCGGCCAAACCGCGCCACACCACTATGTTGTGCCACTCGGTTTTTTCAATACGGTTGCCTGTATTGTCCTTGTAATACTCGGAAGTTGCCATCGAAAACCGGGCTACGGCTACGTTGTTGTCAAGGTATCGCACTTCCGGATCTTTGCCCAACCTTCCGATGAGCATTACTTTGTTTAAACTCATAGTTTGCCAATATTAGGTGGCAAATATCAAAAAAACTTCAGAATATCCTCAGCTTAAATCGATAAGTCGGGCTACTTCCTCATTTTCAAAAAAGGCTTCAACCAACCTTGGCAGCGGATATTCATGCAATTCCGATGGTTTTATTTTAACCATATTTTGCGTTGCCATCAATTGGTCAACTACATAAAAACGGGCATTTATGTCTTGGTGTGTAAGCTTATGCACCTTCTTATATATGAGCTTTGGCTTTCCCTCCGCCACTTCTTTACATTGATGGGGCAAAAGTTTCTCAGTATCAAGCTCAAGCAAAAAAGGCTCATACATATTCTGCCATATATCCTTTTCGCTGCGCTTAGCCAACCAAATACCTTCTGAGGCCAGCGGCATCAAGTAGTGGAAATAGCGTGTTTTTCGCTTGATCTTCTTGATTTTAACCGGGCGCTCGGCTACCGTTTTTTCGGCAAAGGCCAAACACAAACCTGAGGCGGGACAAGTATGACAAAGCGGTTTTGGACTGCATTGCAGGGCACCAAAGTCCATAATAGCTTGGTTGAACTCAGCGGGAGCGGCGTTGCCCATTACTTCCTGTGCCAGGTCTTGAAATTGCTTTCTGTTGGCAGCAGCGGCAATATCGTGCGGCAAATTGAACCAACGAGCCAATACCCTGAACACATTGCCATCGAGAACCGCCTTAGGCTCATTGAAAGCGAATGATGCGATGGCAGCCGCCGTATAGGCTCCCACGCCTTTAAGTTTTATTAACTCGTTGTATGATTGCGGAAACTCACCACCATACTGCGACACCACCTGCCGGGCGGTAGCATGCATGTTGCGCGCCCTTGAATAGTAGCCCAAACCCTGCCACAGGCGAAGCACTTCTTGCTCCGATGCTTCGGCCAAATGGCCAACAGAAGGGTATTTTTGGGTAAACCGCTCATAGTAAGGCAGCCCCTGTGCTACGCGCGTTTGTTGCAGGATAACTTCGGACAACCAGATGCTGTACGGGTCGTTTGTTTGGCGCCAGGGCAGCATCCGCCCATTTTGGCGGTACCAATTCAATATTATATCTCTAAGGCTATCAATCATTTGACTATTTTATTTTGGCAAATTCACTTTTATAAATCTCAAGTTCAAGAAAATAGTATATTTGCACTCGCTTTTTTGAGCCCTAATTAACTAATTGTTAAACACTTAAATAAAGTTAGCGTGACTAAAGCCGACGTAGTAAATGAGATTGCCAACAAAACTGGCATAGAAAAGGTAGATGTACAAAAAGTTGTTGAAACTTTTTTTGATGTAATGAAGGACACTATGGCCGAAGGCAATAATGTTTATTTCAGGGGCTTTGGCTCTTTCGTTGTAAGACAAAGAGCACGAAAAGTTGCCCGAAACATTGCCCAGAACACCTCAATGATTATTGAGCCACATTATGTTCCTGCATTCAAACCTTCAAAAACATTTGTAGCACAAGTGAAAGAAGGTACCAACGGTAAGGCGTAAGAAATGAATAAAAGGCTCACACAAATAGTAGTAATACTGGTGGTAGGCCTTTTAACCCTTTCTATCTTCCTGACCGGAAAAAATTCGGCACACAGCACCTTGGAGCTGAGCCCCGAAGTAAAACTTCCCAATCAAAGCGAATGGGATTTCAACATCCAGTCTGCCATCGATTTTCAATTGAAAAACGACAGCAGCGAAACCCTGAAACAGCTCTATTCCGAGAAATCCGTGAACGACTCTGCTGCTTGGCTAAAACAGGTGGCCGGCGTTTGGGATAGCCTGGGTCATGGTTTATTTGCCGGTTACTATTACGAGAAATTGGCCCGCGCATCGGGCAGTGCCACAGATTGGTACAAAGCCGGTTTCCGCTATTTTAACCTGGTAAACAGAACCAACGACAGCTTTGCCCGCAGAGAAATTGGCAACCACGCTTTAATGGCCTTGCAAAAGACCGTATCGCTTGATCCGATGAACCTGAAGGCCAAAGCAGAACTCGGTGTTTCGTATATGGAATTGATGCCCAATGGCGTCTCGCCCATGACCGGTGTTGGCCTGCTTAGAGAAGTTTTGCAACAAGACTCTACCAATGTGGATGCGCTGTATTATCTTGCTTATTTGTCTATGAAATCAGGTCAGTACGACAAGGCGGTAGAACGCCTTACCTTACTCACCCGATTGCAACCCGAGGTACCCTCGTACTACGAGTACCTTGCCAATGCCTACAGACTGAGCGGCGATACTGATATGGCCATCAAAAGCATTGAAAAATATGCCGAATTAGACGGCTCTGAGGCAGCCAAAGAAAAAGCCCTCATGTTTACAAAGCAATTGACTAATTAAAAAAAATAGAATCGTATGCCCTGCGGAAAAAAGAGAAAAAGACATAAGATCTCTACCCACAAGAGAAAGAAAAGACTAAGAAAAAACCGTCACAAGAAGAAAAAATAGATTTCTTCTGTACCTCTTGGTTCTCGGGCACTTCAATTATTTGAGGAAGCCCTTTTTTCGTTAACCCAATATTAGGAGCCTTTTGCAAAAAGAATTGGTAGTGCAAACCTCTGAGCACGGTGCTGAAATAGCCCTGCTACGAGATGGAAAGCTTATGGAAATACACCGCGAAAACTATGGCGGTGCATTTCAGGTGGGCGATATTTACTTCGGAAAAATCAAAAAAATAATGCCCGGTTTAAGGGCTGCCTTTGTTGATATCGGACACCCTAAAGACGCATTTCTACACTACCACGACTTGGGCCCCGATGTGCCTTCGCTCCTGAAGTTTATTGACGAAATGCGCCACAAGCGTATCCATACGCACTTGTTGGCTCCATTCAACTTTGTGCCGCCTATACACAAAGACGGCAAAATTGAAGACGTATTCAAGGTGGGCGACCAAATATTGGTGCAGATAGTAAAGGAGCCCATCTCTACCAAAGGCCCGCGCCTTACCTCAGCTATTTCGCTGCCCGGTCGCTACGTTATCCTCATCCCCTTTGCCGACAATGTTTCCGTTTCAAAGAAAATTGAAAGCCGCGAGGAACGCATCAGACTCAAAGACCTCATCAAGTCAATAAAACCAAAAGGCTTTGGCGTGATTGTGCGAACCGCCAGCGACCACCGCACGGTGAACGAGCTGGACCAAGACTTGCGCGAGCTGCTCCAAAAGTGGAAGGAGATTTACCAAAACATCAAACAGCACAAAAAAATACTCTACCGCGAGCCCCAAAAAGTAGAGTTGCTGCTGCGCGATATGTTCAACGACTCGTTTGAGAAAATAACCGTTGACAACAAAGAGCTGCACCACGAACTGCGCGAATACATAAGCACCATTGCCCCGCAAAAAAAGGATATTGTCCGCCTGTATGAGCCTAAAACGCATGTGCCGCTGTTTTCAGAGCTCAACATCAACCGGCAGTTGCAATCGCTTTTTGGCAAAATAGTAAATATTGGTGGCGGTGCTTATTTGGTAATAGAGCATACCGAAGCCATGCACGTAATAGACGTGAACAGCGGCAGCAAACGACTGAAAGACAGCAATCAGGAAGAAACCGCGCTGAAAACCAACCTGGAAGCGGCGGCCGAAATTGCGCGGCAGCTCAGGTTGCGCGACATGGGCGGTATCATAGTGATAGACTTTATTGACATGCGCAATGCAGACAACAAGAAAAAACTGCTGCATGCCATGAAAGACCAAATGGCCGACGACCGCGCCAAACACACCATACTGCCCCCAAGCAGGTTTGGTCTTATACAAATAACCCGGCAAAGGGTGCGCCCCGAGAATAAGGACGACGACAAACCGGTTTGTCCGCTTTGCAAAGGCACAGGCAATGCGCCACCCACGCCGACGGTGGTAGAACAGCTCGAAAGCCGCCTTCGCGAAATTGGCCCAAGCCAACAAGGCAAAATAACCCTGCACGTACACCCTTATTTGGAAGCTTTTTTAACCAAAGGCTTTCCATCAAAACGACTCAAATGGGCCTGGCAATACAAAAAACCTATTGCCATAAGCTCTCACGAAGAGTTTGCCATTACACATTTCGAATTCCTGTAGGTGGTTTTTGCTGGGCATTAACCGTTTTTAAGCCACCTGTTTAGAAATAGAATCGTGCGTGAAAGGGCAAAAAACCAAATTTGCCAAAAAAAACCAATCCATGAAACCATTCATCAAAGTAGCCATGCTATGCTCAGTAGTGCTGGCATCATGCGTTTCGCCACGTGTGGTAGAAGACCTTGAAACTAAAATGGCCGCCCTGCAAAAGCAAAAAGACGATTGTCAGCAGGCTTTGAAAATAAAGGAAGAACAACTGGCCCGAACTGAAAAACAACTGAAGGAAGCGGAAGAAAACTTGAAAGCCACCGATAAAGCCAACAGCGCACTCACACAAGATACAACGGTAATGGGGCGCAACTACCGACGCCTGAAACTGGCCAACAAAGACCTGAACGCCACCCTCACCAAGCAGTTGGAGCTGAACAAACAAATGGCCGAGCAAAGCGAAAAGAAAAACAAGGAACTGTACAACGAACTCATTTCGCTTGAAAAAGAACTTGAGTTGAAAGAGGAAAAACTCAATGAACGCGATGCAAGTCTGAACGAACTACAAAGCAGCCTGGTAGCGCGCGAAAAAAAGGTTGAAGAACTGCAAAAAGCCATAAACGAACGCGACTCAATGATGGGGGCGCTCAAAGACCGCATAACCAAAGCCCTGCTGAGCTACGAAGGCAAGGGAATATCGGTAAAAGTGGAAGGCGATAAAGTATATGTGTCGCTGGAGGAGCAAATACTCTTTGCATCGGGCAAATACAGCATTGACAAAAAGGGCGAAGAAGCCCTGCTTGAACTGGCCAAAGTATTGAATGCCAACCCCGACCTGACCATAATGGTGGAAGGTCATACCGACAATGTGCCCATAAAAACATCGTGCATAGCCGACAACTACGATTTGAGCGTGTTGCGCGGAGCCGAAATTACGCGTATCCTTACGCAAAAAGGTAAGGTGGATCCCAAACGCGTAATAGCTGCCGGACGCGGTGAATACCTGCCCGTAGCCGACAACAGCACGGCTGAAGGCAGGAAGAAAAACCGCCGCATTGAGATTGTGCTCACACCCGACCTTGACAAATTGCTGAACCTGCTCAATGACTAAAAAGCACTTTGAACTCTACATTAAAGGCCGCGTGCAGGGCGTATGGTACCGGAAATCGTGCGCCGAGAAAGCCACTGCACTTGGCATATATGGTTTGGTAAAAAACATGCCCGATGGCAGCGTATATTGCGAAGCCGAAGGGCAAATAGACGCCCTCATAGATTTTATTGACTGGTGTGGCCAAGGCCCCGAATTGGCACGGGTAGAATCGGTGCTGAAAGTAGAAGGACAGGTAAAGAACTACACCACTTTTGAGATAATCAGATAGGATTAAACCATTGCCACTATATTTGGTTAAACTTATAACTGAACAAATTTTTTACCTATGAATATTGACAAAAGTATTATTGGAGTTGACGAATCTGTAGTTATTGAGCTGAGTGAAAAATTGAATGATTTGCTCGCCAATTTTCAGGTGTATTACCAAAACCTGCGAGGTTTTCACTGGAACATAAAGGGGCGCGATTTCTTTGAGCTGCACGTAAAGTTTGAAGAACTCTACACTGAAGCTGCTCAATCGGTTGATGAAATAGCCGAACGCATACTCACCCTTGACCACATTCCCATGCACTCTTTTTCAAACTATGTAAACGTGGCCGATATTGAAGAAGCCACCAACATAACCAAAGGACAGGAATGCGTAAAACACATACACGAAAACGTGCAGGTGTTGATAAAGAAAGAAAAGTCGATTCTGAAAATGGCCGAAGAAGCCGACGACCAGGGAACAGCCGATTTGATGACGCAATACATAGCCAAGCAAGAAAAGCAGCAGTGGATGTTGCGCTCCTACCTGGCTTAGTCCTTCAAGCGACTGCAACAAAAAAACGCGATTTGGATTGTTCCAAATCGCGTTTTTTTTAGGTGTTGGTGGGTTGGTTTTGGTTATAATTTGTGGGTGTTTTCGAAGCAGTTTGCTGTCAACCGAGACTAAAGTTTGCAATATGGACAAATCCTTCGGAAAGCCTTGTCCGCCCTATGTTATCCTAGCCATTGTTGGCAGCATGTGCTTTTTTATTTTTATTCTAATCTTATTGGGTTATCGTATTTTTTTGTGTCCAAATATGTTTCTGCATTTTTCACTTGAATGATTGCCCTTTTAGTCTTCCAAATTAAATGTCGAACTAAACGCGCATCCATTATTCCAGTAAAAATATCGCTAAATTTCAAGTCTGTTTTAAAAGTGTACCAAAGGGCATTAATTCTGATTACGTATAATATGTTGTCACTTGTCAAAATTATACCGCCTTCTACTGGACTTTTAAATTCTTCTGTTAAATCGAGTCTTTCAAGTTTCTTCATCATTTCTTGTTGATACTCGTTATCTTGAACAAAATTTTCTAATCTTTCTTCAAAATTTCCCTTAATTTTTAATCTAGATTTTTTTCTAAATCTTGAAATATCTTTAAAGCTGTCAATTAATTTCTGTTCGGAAATTGCTGATAATGCTGAGTTTTCGATGTTATTGAATGAAATAAACCCTAAATCACTTTTACTTTCAAGTTGGAGGTTATCAATGTCTATTGGCTCGAGTAATGAGTTTAGCATTGATAAAGATAGAGAAGGAGCGATTTCTTCAAGTAATGCCTTGTCAATAACAAAAATTTTAATCTTAGGTTTGTCTTTAGGGTCTGAATGATTTTTAGTTACATGAAGATTCGCATCTGGTGTTCTACTATCAAACCCGATGGTAAAATGAATTCCATCTGGTAACCCTTTGAATCCAAAAGAAATTAAATGACTTTTAAATTGGATCCAAAAAAGGTCATTAACTGAAATATGGTCAATTGTCCTAGTCATTTGTCTTGCATTGCTTAGGGTTTTTGAGTATGTTTAGTGCGGGTCTTCGGAGCGATTCACTTTCCACCGAGAACCAAAAATATAATTGAATAACTAAATTTGGCTGACATATAAAACATCGCATCAAATATACCCAATGTTAGCAGTAGGTTTATTCGATTGCATCAATGTTTATTATTAAATCCTTGACAATTCTTAAATCATTTTCATCGTCAATTGTCAGCTCATTTTTTCTTTTAAGAATCAATATTTTGGAGTAAAATTTATCATATAGTCCAGTCAAGGATTTTTGATATTCGGTGTCAGAATAACTAAGGTTTAAATCGTCGAAAACTGCAATGAATCCATTTTCAGAGTCGAACTTTACATTAATCGAAATATCTTCTCTTAAAATAATTGGATTGTGTTTACTTGGGACAATTTGGTTTGTTGAAATGTCAAACTCGTATGCTTTGAGCTGCTCTTTTAGAATTGTCTGTTTGTGGACTTTTCCTGAAGATGAACTTCTTTTATGAATAATGTTGCTTTCTAACTCGCCTATTTCATCCTGTGTAAGTTTTCTCGTTGTCAGTAGCTGTTTTCTTTGTTTATTGACAATTTTTGGAATTGACACTTTTGAAAGCGTTTCTTTGTCATAATAACTTACTTTAAGGTCGGATCGAGTGGACTTTATTTTTACCAAAGGACGAAACATTTCATTTATTGCATCATCGTCATATGTAGATTTTAATTCATTGATTTCTTTGTCAGTAAGTGGATTGGTGAAAATCTCTTTATGAAAATTTGGTATTACGTTCGATTTGAATCTTACAAGGTTAACATCCTCATCCTGCCTTGCTAAGTAATCATTTGCAATTGAAAATTTGAAGCTTCCATAACTTGTATTTGTCACAAGCGGATTAATGATACTCTGAATGTTTTGTGCAAAATTTTCAAAAGCTTCATCCGTAACATTATAAATTTTATTCAATTTAGCTAATGCAAATGCTTTTAATGACTTTAAATAATTGCCCGAAAAATCATTAATCATCTCTAAACTTACAGAGTGACCATTTCTCAAATTAGCAGGTTCAAGGACATAATGAATACTTCTTTGTCTTAGTATGTTTAAATAATTAAATTCAAGTCCAGCGTTTGTTTCTACTTCGTTTCTTAATGATACTGACATTTCAAGCGCATCTTGAAGTTCATTTCTAACAGCTTCATTTTTTAAGTGCAAGAGTCCAAAGAAAATGAAACGTTGGGCATTTTCTATCAGACCAGCTTTAAGGTTTAAAAATGCGGCACTTCTAATCATTAAACTTCTCGTTGGCTCCAAATCTGTTCGTTCAAGATAAAATTCTGCAACTTGACTTTCTAGCGCTGCAGCTTCTTTGAAGTACTCGTGTGATTTAGCAAAGTCACCTGATTGTAATGACTGTTGAGCCTTAAATGAAAACTCTATTGCTGATTTATGGATCAATTTAGGCTTCATTTGTGTCTTTCAATTACTGTCACTGGTTCGCTAAACAAAGTTACAATTACGGAAGATAGTTCTGAATTTTTATCTCCACGCTCAATTTGCTTATGTTTGTCGGTGACCCTGTAACGTAGTTTATTTGTTTTTGACTCTTCCAATAGACCCGAGACTTCAACGTAATGATATTCATCAAGGAAGTTTAAATCATCATCATCTGGTTCATTTTTTATAAAACGATAGTCGACACCATTTCCAATGTGAGTTTGTTCAACATATTTATAGTTGAATAGTACAGACATTACAAACCATGCTAAGGCAACACCACCATGATCTGCAATATTTTTGTCTTCTTGCATTGCAGCTTTGGAAAAGTTTGACTCCCATTTCAAAAGAATTGTTTCTGAAGCGTCTTCTATGATAAATGAAAACTTTGCTTGTGAATGATGATGATATCGGTCTAGTCCAGTAGCAGCCCATTGATTATGAGTAATAATCTGTTCTCTGGTTGGACCTTTCAATAATTCGATGACATCATTTAGATGAAATTCTTTCATTGTTTTTTTTGGGTTTTAAACTTGCTGCTAACTCACATATATCTTGAATAACCCATACATTTTCTCACCATAAACCGCCAACTTTTGGCCACCCCAAGTATAGTCACCTGTTTCGATAAAGTACTTATGTACATTTTCATAAGGCATTCATTTTTAGTTGCAAACAAACATAACGCAAAAAACAATACGAAGTGCCAATGTTGCGTGTGGACTTCATTTTAAGGTTTTGGTTTATGCAGATGCCAATTGTTGGCAGAATGCGCATGGTAGGCATTTCCATTGCAAAAAGTGGTTTTTGTAGCTTATTCCTTATGCTGAAACAATTTCAGTGTGGAAACGTAGGCTTTCAACCGGCGGTTGGGAAAAGGTGTAGAAAAGCTGCCTCAATTGGAAAGAAAAGTGGCTGCGGGAAGCGTACGGAGGATAAATACAGAACCGCCTTATTTTTTATGGTTGCTGTTAGGGGGCGTCTTTTATTTTTTCACAAGAGCAAGAAAAAAGTAGTCTACACCAAGAATGGTATCAACCTTAAATCCTTTGTTGTCCGAAAATTTGACGCTATAATCTCCGTTTGATGATTTTATAAAAGCTAAATCTATAGGTTCATTTACATCGTCAGTTGTAACTCTAATTTTTCCAATTAGCTTGTCTTTTCGTAGTAGTCGTTCTTCATATAGGTCTAAATCATAACCTAGTAAGTCAACATAGCTACCTTCTCCACCAACAGAATGTCGACAGTAATAATATCCGTCTTCAAGGTCAATAATCTGTTTATCATTAATGTCATTCCGAAAAATGACAATATTTGATAATTTTAATATAATAAAGAACAAAATTGACGCTATTAATGCCTTCAGGATGATTTTAGGCAATCTTTTGAAATAAGCTTTCATCAAACTAGGTTACTTGTTCTAATATGAGAATTGGTCATTTTAATTACCGCCAACTCACATATATCTTGAATAACCTATACATTTTCTCACCTTAAACCGCCAGCTTGCGGCCACCCCAAATACAGTCACTTGTTTCGATAAAGTACTTTTGTAAATTTTCATAAGACATTCATTTTTAGTTGCAAACAAACATAGCGCAAAATACCATACGATGCGCCAAAGTTGCGCGTGGGCTTCATTTGAATGTTTTGACTTACACAGATGCCAATTGATGCATGATATCGCATGGTAGGCATTTCCTTTGCAAAAAGTGGTTTTTGTAGCTTATGCCTTATGCTGAAATAATTTGAGTGAGGAAACGCAGGCTTTCAACCGGCGGTTGGGAAAAGGTTTAGAAAAGCTGGTTCAATTGGTAAGAAAAGTAGCTGCGAGAAGCGAACTGCAGATAAGCACAGAACAACCTTATTTTTTATGGTTGCTGTTAGGCCTAGTTATTATTTTTCTATTTTGTCAAAGTCAAATGCGTTTCCAGGTAATCTATCACATCGATGAACAGTCAAAATGTCAATTCTGTATTTGTCAGCCAAGTAATAAACTATTCTATAATTGAAGCGAATCAATTCTCTGATTTTTTCATTGTTAAATTCCTGAAGTTCTTTCCCAATGCCTGGATTTTTTCAAGAACGTCCACTGAATTGAAAAGTCGTTCAACGGTCAACTGGGCATATCTTAAAGAGTCTTTTGCAATGTAGTTACCAATGTCGTCTAAGTCCCTTATTGCCGCATCAGTCCAAACTACTTTAACCATTTACTCAGCTTTTCTTTAGCTTCTTCTTTTGAGCTAACTCGTCCGTTTATGCTGTCATCCAGTCCTTTTTCAACTTTTTCAACAAAAATTAAGTGATCTACAAGTTGGTCAATGGTCAAATTATCCGGTAATTTATCCAGCGAGTTAATTATTTGAGTCTTGGTTATCATTGTGTTTTCTACTTTTCACGAAGTTAATGATTGTCGCCGTGAATTTTAAATTTTTACTGTCGTCAGAAATTAGGCCAACGGCTTGCATATACCTTGTGGCGGTTTACTCACGTGTTTTATAGTTTTAATGGTGTTCGTGATTGCTTTGCAATTCGAAGCACTTTCCTACCTGCCCGTATAAAGCAACGCGAAGGCGGGTCCACCGAAACCAAAGCTGGCTACGGAGCGAGAACTTTGCTGGCAGCCGTTTACCTGCCATAAGCAATATGCGTTGTTGGGCATAGTTTTATTCATTTTCAAACAATTCAAGCCAACTTTCACTAAAATAGTGATCTCGACCGTAGTCGTTTTCAATAATCCTTTGGATCCGAGGTTGAAGTTTTCTTAATTGAAATGGATTGTCTTTGAAATGTCCACTTGAGAACATTAAGAAATAGATGCACAAGCCATATAATTCATTTTCATCTGTACTTTCAATTTCCTTAAATCTTGGGTCTGCCAATTCGTAACATAACTCGAAAAACAGATTATTATTCTCATCATTATTTTCCACGAGATGTGATTGGTGAAGTTCGATATCCATAATTTGCTTTACATTCCACATCAAGTCTTCTTCAATTCTTTCATTTTGTCTCTTTACGAAGTTGATAGCAGTTGTTAAAAGAATCTTAAAAAGACTTACACCACCCTTCTCTAAAAAATATTCTCTTCTTATAGATTCTATTATAGTGTTTATCTGATTGAAATCATTATTATCTATCGCTCCTTTCAGAACAGAAGTTAATTCAAATGTTCCATCTTCAACAAACGATTTAATAACTTCGAATTTCTCATCACTTAAATCATTGCTTATAATCTTATTGAATAACTTATTAAAATCATTGTAAGATGAATTTTCCATGTTTATTGGTTTCTGAGAGTTGCCCCCCAACTCATGCGTATCGCAAATTTATTACCCATTCCCACTAATTTTCATCTGGTTTCACTTCTTCCTTCTTGAGCCAACTGCTAAGGTTTGAGGTGGCAGAAAAATAGTTTGAAGCACCTGCCATGTGGTAAGTGGCGCGGGCATAGTCTATGTGAAAACGCCAAATGCGCATGCCAAAGCCCCATGAATATCCAACACCACCTTTTATTTTGGTAAGTGAAAGCTCGCGGCGCATTTGGTGGTTGTAGCCCACCCGCACATGCAGGTTTTTCGAAAGCAAAATTTCGGTGCCGAATATAAAATGGCGCATGATGTTGTCGGCAAGGCTTATTTTCTGCACCACGGGCAAACCTGTTTCCAAATCGGTGGTAATGGTGGTGGGATTTACGTAGCGCATATCAGGCACATTCAAATGGTGCATGGTAATGTTGAACCTGAATGGCGCATTGGCCAGTTTTTGCGAAATACCGAGCTGTACATTCAGGGGCAGGTTTTCGCGGGTGCCGGCATAGCTGTTGAGCTGCAAACCCAAGTTGCGCACTACAAGCGATGCCGTAAATTGTCTTTCAACCGAGCGGTAGGTAGCGCCCAAATCAAGCGCCAGGCCCGATGAAAAGTAGTTGGCCAAATGCGAGTAGATAAACTTGAGGTTGGCTCCGTACGACAAACCGTATTTCCACCTGCGCCCCACGCCCATGGTGAGCGAAAATTCGTCAGCTGATACGTTGCCCGTGAGGTTGCCATACTCATCGGCCCCCTGAAAAGCACCGTAATTGATGTATTGCACGCCGGCAAGTGCCGTGGTAACAGAATCAAGCGAAAAGCCATAGCCTGCATATCCAAAATTGATATCGGCCAGGTAGTCCACTTGATTAAAGGTCATTTGGTGTTCCATCTGCTTGTTGAGCAAGGCGGGATTTTGAAATCCCAGGGTCAGTTCATCATCAACCACCGCAATTTGGTAGCCGCCCAGTGCCGCAGTGCGCGCCGATGGTGGCAAACTGAGTGATTGAAAAACACCCCTACCGCCAATTTGAGCAAAAGCAAATTGACTGAGCAAAACCAATACTGCTGCCGCAACAACCTTTATCATGCTATTATTTAGTGTTTGCAATAATTTTGGTGTCTGTAAAAAAACCGCCAACTGCTTCATACGCTGTTCATCTTTTTGAAAATCAGTATCGTTAAACCTTTAAACAACCGATTTCAAAAACAGACGCATCCACACAATTGGCATCATCAGGCAGACACTTATTTTAAGTCTGTGCCTAAACGAACAAAATTGCAATTAATTACCGTTTGTTGCTACATTTTCAAAATCAGGTTCATTTACATTAAGGGCATTGGGCACTTTTTCTTTCAGCAGGGCAATATCAAGTACTTCATTCATCTTTCTCACGTAGTGAAAGTTGAGCCCCTCAAGGTACTTTTCGTTGATGTCGTTTACGTCTTTTTTATTGGCTTCGCAAAGCACAATATCAGTAATACCCAATCGTTTGGCGGCCAGTATTTTTTCTTTGATACCACCCACGGGCAACACAATTCCGCGCAGGGTTATCTCGCCGGTCATGGCCAGGTCGGCGCGAACTTTTCGTTGCGTAAATGCCGATGCGAGTGCGGTGAGCATGGTAACGCCGGCTGATGGACCTTCCTTAGGCACAGCACCCTCGGGTACGTGCACGTGCACATCCCACTTGTCAAAAGCCGATGGATGGATGTTGAATTTCTTGTAATGCGCCTTCAGGTAGCTGAGTGCTATGGTGGCCGACTCTTTCATTACATCGCCCAGCTTGCCGGTAAGTATTAGCTTGCCTTTGCCCGGGCTCAAACTTGTTTCTATATACAGCACATCGCCGCCCACGGGAGTCCATGCAAGGCCATTTACCACACCCGGCAGGTCTTTGTTTTTGTAGGTGTCTTTGTCAAATTTTATAGGCCCAAGTATTTCCTCCACCTCTTTTTTTGACACCGCTTGCGGTCGTTTTATTTCAAAAACAATGTCTTTGGCGCGGCTACGGGTTATGGATGCAATCAACTTTTCCAAACCACGCACCCCTGACTCGCGGGTATAGTATTCAATGATAAAAGCCAAAACAGACTCGCTGAGCTTCATTTGACTGGCTTTCAGGCCGTGGTCTTTGAGTTGTCTTGGTATAAGGTGTTGCTTGGCAATTTGCACTTTTTCTTCGAGCAAATAACCGCTCAGGTCTATGATTTCCATCCTGTCGCGCAAGGCGGGGTGCACCGTATCGAGCGAGTTGGCGGTGGCAATAAACAGCACTTTTGACAAGTCGTAGTCGAGCTCCAGAAAGTAGTCGTAAAATGAGGTGTTTTGCTCCGGGTCAAGTACTTCGAGCAGCGCCGAAGCCGGATCGCCCCTGAAATCGGAACCCACTTTTTCTATTTCGTCGAGCACCATTACGGGGTTTGATGATTTGGCTTTTTTGATGGATTGGATAATACGACCGGGCATGGCACCTATGTAGGTTTTTCGGTGGCCGCGTATTTCGGCTTCATCGCGCATACCCCCCAGGGCAATGCGCACATAGCGGCGGCCCAGTGCCTCGGCTATTGATTTGCCAAGGGAAGTTTTGCCCACACCCGGAGGGCCCAGCAGGCACAGAATGGGGCTTTTCATATCGCCTTTGAGCTTGAGCACCGCCAAAAACTCAAGGATTCTTTTCTTCACCTTTTCCAGACCAAAATGGTCGCGGTTCAGAATTTCTTCTGCGCGTCGCAAATCGTGGTCATCGTCGGTTACATCGTCCCACGGAAGATCGAGCAACAACTCAAGGTAGTTGTAGATAACCGAATACTCAGCCGCGGCGGGATTCATACGGCTTAGCTTTGAGAGCTCCTTGTCAAAGGTTTCAGAAACATAGGGCTTCCACTTTTTGTCTTTGGCCCTTTTTTTCAGTTCGTCCAACTCTTTTTGCTGTCCCTGATCGCCCAGCTCTTCCTGTATGGCTTTCATCTGCTGCTGCAAAAAATAGTCGCGCTGCTGTTTGTCAAGATCGGTTTTTACCTTGTCTTGTATATGCGACTTTATTTCGAGCATTTGCAGCTCTTTGGTGAGTATTTCAAGCACCAACTGCGCCCGCTCGTCAATAGAAATTATCTCGAGCAGCTTTTGCTTTTCATCTACATCAACATTCAAATTAGATGATATGAAATTGAGCAAAAAGCGCGGGCTGTTGATGTTTTTTATAGCAATAATGGCCTCTGACGGAATATTTGGCGAGGCATTGATGATTTGCTTTGAAAGGTCCTTCAGCGTAGCAAAAATGACATCCGTTTCCTTGTTGGTCTTGTCAAAATCGGGCTCATTGATGGGCAGCACCTTGGCCTTGAAATAAGGTTGGGTTTCTACATATTCTTCCAACACAAAACGCCTTTTGCCCTGTATGATGGCGGTAATGTTGCCATCGGGCATTTTGAGCATTTTGATAATGGTGGCAATGGTACCGGTATGGTGTATGTCGTCGGGTTGTGGGTCTTCAATGGTAGCCGACTTTTGCGCAATCACCCCAATGGTTTTGTTGCCATTTTGCGCATCGTTTATAAGGGCTATTGACTTGTCGCGGCCTACGGTAATGGGCACTACCACACCGGGAAACAACACCGTGTTTTTCAAGGGCAATATGGGCAATACATCAGGCACTTCTGAGGTATGCATTTCTTCTTCTTCCTCGGGCGAAAGCAATGAGATAAACTCCGGTGTTTCATCGGCGTCGGCAGCCATAAACCCAATGGTGTCAAATTTATTTTTCTTCATACTCTTATTATAAAAGTGAAAAGAAGTGCCAAAGTTACCCTTGGCACTTCTTTTTAATTATTTGTTTGTTATTTAGTTCAAAATGGGGTCAATAGACTTGTTTGTAAAAACAAACTGCCCGGCAGAGGTGACATCAAGTTCCAGCTCGCCGCCCTGCGATACCTTGTTGGCCAATATTTGTTTTGACAGCTCATTGAGTACATTTTTTTGGATAAGCCTTTTGATGGGCCGCGCACCAAATTCGGGGTCAAAACCTATTTCGGCAATATGGTCAAGGGCCTTTTCAGTAAGGCTTAAGTGCAGGTGGTTTGGTTTCAGCAATTTGTTGAGCAACTCAATCTGTATTTTCACAATCTCGCGAATATGGCGTTTCATGAGCGGTTTAAACATGATGATGTCGTCAATTCTGTTGAGAAACTCGGGGCGTATGGTTTTCTTGAGCAGGTTAAACACTTCGAGCTTGGTGGTTTCCAACACACCCAACAGATTTTTCTCGTTGATGGCGTGGAAATTTTCCTGAATGATGGAAGCACCAAGATTTGATGTCATGATGATGATGGTGTTTTTGAAATTGACCACCCGACCTTTGTTGTCGGTG
>WGNN01000014.1 GCA_016124515.1 bacterium | reverse complement strand
GACTACCTGCGAGTGGGGCATGCAGAGGTGAAAACCATAAGATACGACCACCTTGAGGTGGATGCACTGCCTATTGCCCAAATGAGCGGGTTGGTTATAAGTCCGGGGCCCGGTCGTCCGCAAGATTATCCAAAACACTTTGAACTTTATAGACGGCTCCAAGGCAAAATACCCATTTTGGGTGTATGCCTGGGCCACCAATCACTGTGCTGCTACTATGGTGCAAAACTGGTACATGCCGCCAAGCCCATGCACGGCAAGGTTTCAAACATCAACTGTGTGCCACATGCCATGTATGCGCAGGTAGAAACTGTAACCCAAGTAACCCGCTACCACTCATTGCTGGTACAAGAGCTACCGCCACAGTTAATGGCCACGGCTTATACGGTTGAAGGCGAATTGATGTCTTTTGCCCACAGGGAGCTTCCCGTTTGGGGCTGGCAGTTTCACCCCGAGGCGGTACTTACGGCAAGCGGAAGGCAAATGATAAAGAACTGGTTGCAACTGGCCCATACCTTTTCGAGCCAAATGACCGTTTCCCTTAACCTAACAACTAACTAAACTATATGCTGGTACAATCAATAATGATCCGCGACCTGATGCCGCTAACCATAGACAGCACCACCCGACAAGCAGAAATACAGGTTTTTGACCTCAATATATTTCACGTACCCGTAACCAATGAAGGCAAACTGCTGGGTGTATTGAGTTTTGATACGCTCACCGAAGAGGACATACAAAACGACATTGCACTGGGCAGGTTTATTGAAGATTTTAAACAAATAAGCATTCCAAACACCTCCTTTGTATTTGATGTGTTGAAGGTGTTTGTTGAAACCGGATTTTCGGCTTTGCCTGTAATTGATGAAAACTCAAACCTGCTGGGTGTCTTGCGCACTATGGATGTGGTCAACTACCTGAGCCGAACCCTTTCGATAAACAATCCGGGGGCATTTATCACCTTACAGCTTGGCCAAAACGACTACAACCTGCAGGAAATTTCGCGGATAGTAGAGAGCAATAATGCCCGTATTCTTTCGCTGCACTTTGAACCCGTGAGCGAAGAAGGTGTACTGATATGCACTTTGAAAATAAACCAACGCGACTTGAGCCATATTTTGGCCACCTTTGACCGGTTCAACTACAAATACCTGGCGCACTCATCGGTGAGCGAACACGACGATGGATTGCAAGAGCGCTACAACCTGCTGATGAAATACCTGAATATCTGAAAATTATGCTACTAGCCGTATATGCCCGTAGGCTTGACGACACCGAAGTAAACACCCTGAAACAACTGATATTGCACACGCACAACCGCGGCATATCACTCATTTTTCATAAAAACCTGGAGCCGGGACTGAAAACCCACAAAGAAATACTGATAGACAAACCCGTTTATTTCAGCACCACCAAGCAATTGGCCGGGCTTATGCCGCAGGTTTTTATAAGCGTGGGCGGCGATGGCACCTTGCTCGACTCCATATTATATGTAAAGGATTTGGGAATTCCCGTCTTGGGTATCAACACCGGTCGCTTGGGCTTTTTGTCAAACACCTCGCCCGGCGAACTGGAAACCGCGATAGACCAAATAGCCGCCTCGGCCTACAGTCTGGAGCCCAGAACCCTGCTCGAAACCACGGTAAAAGGTCAAAACAGCTACACCACCTACTCGCTGAACGATGTGAGTTTGCACAAGCGCGACACCTCGGCCATGATAACGATTCACGCCTCGCTCAATGGAGCCTTTTTCAATACCTACTGGGCCGATGGATTGCTGGTTTCAACCCCGACGGGAAGCACGGCCTACTCGCTGAGCTGTGGCGGGCCCATACTTTTTCCCGATGCAAAAAGCCTATTGATAACCCCGGTGGCGCCCCATAATTTGAATGTGCGGCCCATAATTGTTTCTGACGACTCGATAGTAGAAATGAAAATAGAAGGAAGGGGAACAAATTTTTTGATGGCTTTTGATAGCCGCAACAAAGTAGTTGACTACCAATGCCTTATAAAGATAAAAAAAGCCCACTTTGTATTGAATCTGGTAAAATTCAATGAAAAAACCTTTGTAAATACCCTACAAGACAAGCTAAACTGGGGTAAGGATAACAGAAATTTAGCTGAACAGAATACATATATTTAGCATGTTACTTTATTTTCGTGAGCTACTGTTTATGTTGACCAAACTCAAAACAAGCAAAATGAAACTACGCGTAGCTATTTTCTGCGCTCTATTAAGCTTACCATTTCTTAGTCATGCCCAGCTTGAACTGGGTGCCAGATTTGGTATAGCAAACTACCGAGGAGATTTAGCTCCAAAAATCATCCCGTCGGAGTCAAATCTTGCCGGTGGTTTGATGCTAAGAGCCAATATCAATGCGAATTGGAAATTTCGTACCAACCTTACTTTCGGCAGAGTATCGGGTAGAGACCGCGCGCTGCTGCCCGCCGACAAAACCAATCTCAACTTCAGATCGAGCGTACTTGAACTGGCCTTTGAAATGGAATACGATTTTCTTCCGTTTCTACCGGGTTCTCCCAACCTCACTTTCACTCCCTATATTTTCGGAGGTGTGGCCGGTTTCTACTTCAATCCGCAAGCCGAGTTGGTAGGTCGCACCTACATCAACTTGCGTCCGCTGGGCACCGAAGGGCAAACCATACCCGGAAGCAACCTCAATATGTATTCTAACTACGGCATCTCATTCCCCTTTGGATTGGGTTTCAAAAAGACTGTTTCGGATGGCATAATTTTCGGTTTGGAAGTGGGTTTAAGACCCACCTTGACAGATTATCTTGACGATGTGAGCGGATATTACCCCGACTTTACTAAACTTGCAGCCACTCAATATGGCGCTACCGCCGTGGCCATGTCAGATCGCCGCCCCGAAATTGGTCTCGACGCAGCTTCGGCAGGCACGCTTAGAGGAAATCCGAACAACCGCGATTGGTATGGATTTTTCCTGATTTCCATTACCAAGAAGCTCGGTTCTTCGCCTTGCTATACATTTTAGGTAAATTCATTACTTGATGAAGAGATTTTTAGTATTAACGCTTACTATAGGCTTCCTGTCGTTTGTTTCACTTGTAGCAAAAGCCCAAAATTACCCTTATCTGGAGGCCGGCTTTTTTGGCGGTTTCTCCAACTATCAGGGCGATTTGTCGGCTGGTTTGAATAAAACCGACTTCTGGAAAAATGCCGGCGGTTTTCTGGTGAAATACCACTTTGACCGCACTGTGAAACTGCGGGCAGGTTTGTATGCCGGTCGCGTGACCGCCGACGATGCAACATCCATCTACTACTGGCGAAAAAACAGGAACCTGAACTTTCGTAGCAACATTTACGAATTTCAACTGGTGTCTGAAATCCACATGTTTACAGGCCCCAGCTTTACCAAAAAATTTCACCCCTACATATTTGGTGGCCTCGCCGGTTTTCACTTCAACCCACAGGGCCGGTACGACAATACCTGGATTAACCTGCAACCGCTGGGCACCGAAGGGCAAGAAACCAACTACCTGAGCCACCGCTCCAAATACAGTTTGTTCAGCATAGCCATACCCATGGGGGGTGGTTTGGAATTCAACCTCGGACACAGAATTTACCTCAGTCTGGAGTTCAGCTTCAGATGGACCCTGACCGACTATCTTGACGATGTGAGCGGCTACTACCCCGACCCCAACGAGATGGAAATCAAGTACGGCGAAAACTCATTGAACCAAAAAATGGCTGACCGACGTCTGGAAAAAGAAAACTACCCCGTGGGTGAAGGTTTCAACAGATTTCAAAGAAGAGGCGATCCCACCACCAAAGATCGATATGTGTTCTTTGGCGTTAACCTGACTAAAAAATTTACCGGAATCCTTTGCAATAGCTTTTAATATTTGAAGATGAAAAAAATTCTACTCTCCCTAGCCCTTTCAATACCATTTTTTGCCTACTGTCAAAAATGGGAAGTAGGTGTGTTTGCCGGTACTTCTCACTACAATGGCGACCTGAGCGAAGGCGTTTTTATGCCTAAAACCCTCCACCCCGCAGTTGGCGGCATCATCAGATACAATATCAACTACAAATGGAGTATCAGAGCGGGTGGCTACTATGGCACCGTATCGGGCAATGATGCTTATGCCACCGACGAAAAAAGAAGAGCGCGTAACCTCAACTTTACCTCTCCTATTACCGAGTTGAGCGTTATACCCGAGTTCCACTTTTCAGGTTATAAAATCAGACATGGCAGGTACCGCTTCAGCCCATTTGCCTATGCCGGTATCGGTATTTTTAAATTCAATCCGCAAACCGTGCTCGATGGAACCACCTGGAACCTGCAACAAATGCGCACCGAAGGACAGGGTTCTACCTTTAACCAACAAGATGAGCAGAAAAACGCGGGATATCCGCAGCAGCCTTATGCACTCACACAAGTATGCATTCCTATGGGACTCGGTATCAAATATGCCATTGGCCGCAACATCAACTTCACTTTTGAAGTAAGCGCCCGCAAGTTGTTTACCGACTATCTTGACGATGTGAGCCACTGGTATGTACCTGAAAAAGTATTCTACCAAACCTCAGGCGACTACGGTTACCGCCTTATGGATCGCCGCTCTGAACTATCGGGCAAAGACGTGCCGGCAGAAGACAAAATAGCACCGCGTGGCAACTCTACCACCAACGACTGGTACTACTTTACCGGAATTACGCTTACCTATACGTTCTTCCCACCTAGTTGTTTCAAATTTTAGAAAGTATATAAGCTTACCTAAGTAAGCATCAACTTATATGGGTCAACCCATACTTCAAACAGGTTTCAAATCTGCTTGAGGTATGGGTTGTTCTTTTTTTCATGACCTATGCGGGTGTTGGGGCCATGTCCGCAAAGAACTTCGGTTGACTCAGGCAGGGTGAAAAGCTTGTTTTTAATACCGTTCAGCAAATCCTGCGTGTTGCAGCCCGGCAAGTCGGTGCGTCCTATACTTTCGTAAAACAATACATCGCCCGCTACAAGCAATGCAGAAGCTCGGTGGTAAAACACCAAATGACCCGGCGAATGACCCGGAACAAAGCGTATGCTCAGTTCTGTGTGGCCAAAACGTATGCTGTTTGCCTCATCAACATATTGGTCCACCTCGGGTACCGAATCTTTCAAAGGCATACCAAACAAGTTGCTTTGAAAAGGCAATCGCTCCAAATTGAAATCTTCTTTTTTGTGTGCTACAAATGGAATATTGTATTTGGCTTTGAAATGCGAAACTGCCAACACGTGGTCGATATGACAATGGGTATTAAGCACCATTTTGGGGTTTAGACCTTCGTCATTAATAAAATTTTCAAGCTTGGCAATTTCATGCGCTTGGTAACAGCCGGGGTCAATTATGATACACTCTTTGCTGTCGTCGTAGAGGATATAGGTATTCTCCTGAAAAGGATTGACCGTAAATTTTGCGTATTTCATAAAGCTAATAACCTGGGGTTTTGTAGATGAACAATGAGGTTTTGGGTGCAAATGTTTTACAATAAAACACTTTTGTGCCGCTATTAAATAAAAAATCCGGCCTTGCGAGCCGGATTCTATATGTATTGTTTGCCAGACTTACTGTGGAGCAAGTGTTAGCGATACCTGATCTACTGTAACCTCGGTAGTAACTGTATTTGAATTGGTAACTACGTTTGATTCTCTTGTGTATTTTTCCAACATCATTTCAGAAGAGCTCAGCTTTTTAATTTTAAACTGACCGCTAATGATATTGGCAACAGTTGAATTTGCATCGCTCTGAAAGTTGATACCCACTTTCTTTTTGCCACTGTATATCCAGTTCCAGATTCCTGTCGCGCTCTCCTGCACCTGATTTACATCGCCATTCTCATCGGTCAATGTACCATCGAATGAATTTTTGAAAGTACCATTGTCTCTGATATTAATGGTAACAGAGAAGTTGAGTGTTTCGGTGGTTTCGTCTTTGGTGTCACCATTGAGTACGTCAGTATAGTGATAGGTTACTTTATTACCTTCAATGGTGTACTCAGAGGTTACTACCTTTTCGCTTTTGCCCGAAACGTTGGGTATGCCATTCGATGTGGTATCTACATTAAGAACTTTGCCCGATGTTACCAACCAGGTATTCTCAATTCTGGCATTTCTTGATTTGAAAGAGATAGCAGGGTCTTCCGGCCCCTTTCTACATCCGGCAAACACAAACAGGGCGGCAAGAAGCGTAAACGCAAATAAGTTTTTCATGTTCAATTTGTTGTTTCGTTAATGGGTTCGAATATATAAATTCATCAAGCTTTTACCGCATTGATTTTTGCCATCATGGCTTCTGACGTGAAAGATTTTGGTCTTTCAAGCGGCAAACCCAGGTAACGGTTCCAAATCATACTTGCCAAAACACCCAAGGCACGCGATACGCCAAAGAGTACGGTATAGAAGTCGTATTCTTTCATTCCGTAGTGGATCAGCAGGGTGCCTGAGTGTGCATCAACATTTGGCCAGGGGTTGGCTACTTTGCCGGTGGCTTTCAGTACTTCGGGTACTACTTCGTACAAATGCGAAATGGTGTGGAACAATTTGTCTTCGGGAAGATATTTGAGGGCAAACTCGCGTTGTGCCATGTAGCGTGGGTCGGTTTTGCGCAATACAGCGTGGCCATATCCGGGAATTACACGTCCGCTCGCCAAGGTGTCTTCGCAGTACTTTTTAATTTGCTCGCTGCTTGGGGTTTCGGTGCCTATTTCTTCGAGCATGGCAAATACCCATCTGATAACCTCTTGGTTGGCAAGGCCGTGCAAAGGACCGGCAAGACCATTCATGGCGGCAGCAAAACTCAGGTAGGGATCGCTAAGGGCTGAACCTACCAACTTGGTGGTGTGTGCCGATACGTTGCCACCTTCGTGGTCGGTATGTATGGTCATGTACAAACGCATCAATCTTTTGAAACCATCGCCTTCAAAACCCATCATGTGGGCCAGGTTGCCCGACCAGTCAAGGCTTTTGTCGGCGGCAATGTGTTGGTTGTTGTGGTATTTGCGACGGTAGATGTAAGCGGCTACACTTGGCAATTTGGCTATCAGCTGCATTACGTCTTCAAGTGTGTACTTCCAATAGTCGGCTTTTGAAGCGCCCTCGTTGTAGGCGGCAGCAAATTTTGACTCTTTCTGCATGGCCATAATGCCTATGCTGAATTGGGTCATTGGATGTGTATCAGGATCAATGGCATCGAGTACAGCTTTTACACCTTCAGACAAATCGCCATTTTCAACCCAGTATTTTGATATTTCTTTAACGTCGTCTTCGGTTGGCAGTTCGTTCATGAGCATGAGGTAAAAAATACCTTCGGGTAGTGGCTCGCCTTCCGGATCGAGTTTTGGAAGCAGTTTTTGCAGTTCGGGAATGCTATACCCTCTGAATCTGATACCCTCTTGTGGATCGAGTGCCGATGTTTCGCACATAAGCGCCTGTATGCCTTTCATGCCCGATAGTACCTGACCCAATGTGTATTCGCCCAATACAAAGTCGGCATGTTCTTTTCGCATGCTGATTATTTTGTCGTGGTCTGCGGCGGCTTTTTGTTCAAATTTGTTCTGTAAGCTTGTGATTGTGCTCATGTTATTTTGATTTGACAGTTAAATTATCGATTATTACGGTTTACAAAATTAGTTTTAATGTATAGAAATTCAAGTATTAAAACATGCTAATACGCAATCTGTTCAATTAAAAATGAAATGGAACAAAGCGGCGGGGGGAGCACCACATTTTCTCAAACTTTTTTAAAGTTTGCTCATTAATACGATGGTTTACTTTTGCCGTTCAATAAAATTGATAGAATGAAAACTTCCTATTACTTCGGCTCTGATTCTGAACAGATAGAGATGATACGCGCCGCAGCACGCGATTTTGCCGAACAACACATAAAACCCCACGTAATGGAGTGGGACGAAGCCCAACATTTTCCGATTGAATTGTTTAAGAAAATGGGAGAAATGGGTTTTACCGGTGTGTTGGTGCCTGAGCAATACGGCGGTGCCGGGCTCAACTACCAGGCCTACATTACCGTGATAGAGGAAATAGCCAAAGTTTGTGGCTCTATTGGTTTGTCAACCGCGGCACACAACTCGCTGTGTACCGGCCACCTTATGTATTTTGGCAACGAAGAACAAAAACAAAAATACCTGCCCAAACTGGCCTCGGGCGAGTGGATTGGTGCCTGGGGACTTACCGAACCCAACACCGGCTCTGATGCCATGCGCATGAAATGCGTAGCCGAAAAAGACGGCGACTATTGGGTAATAAACGGCACCAAATGTTGGATTACCCACGGCATATCGGCAAGTGTGGCAGTGGTGTTGGTGCGCACCGGCGATTTGCTCGACAGCCACGGAATCTCGGCCTTTGCCATTGAGCGCGGAACCCCCGGTTTTAGCTCAGGTAAAAAAGAAAACAAATTGGGTATGCGCGCCAGCGAAACCGCCGAACTCATTTTTGACAATTGCCGCGTACACAAAAGCCAAATGCTGGGCAACGAAGGCGAAGGTTTTATACAAGCCATGAAAATATTGGACGGTGGCCGAATTTCAATCGCCGCCCTGAGTCTTGGTATTGCCAAAGGTGCCTACGAAGCCTCTAAAAAATACGCCGCCGAGCGCCAACAATTTGGCAAGCCCATCGCTTCTTTTCAGGCCATTGCCTTTAAATTGGCCGATATGGCTACCAAAATTGAAGCAAGCGAATTGCTGACAAGACAAGCCGGCTACATGAAAGATGCCGGTATGAAAATGACCACCGAATCGGCTATGGCCAAGTATTTTGCTTCGGAAACAGCCGTGGAAGTATCAACCGATGCCGTGCAGATACATGGCGGCTACGGATATACCAAAGATTTTCCGGTGGAGAAATATTACCGCGATTCAAAGCTGTGCACCATAGGCGAAGGAACTTCTGAAATTCAGAAACTGGTGATTTCGCGCAACCTACTGAAAGACTGATATGAACCTGCAGGCAAGCAACGTAGCCGACTACCTTTCAAAAATACCTGAGGAACGACAAGCTGCCTTTGGCAAATTGCGCAACACCATTTTGGAGCATTTGCCACAAGGATTTGAAGAAAGATTGAGCTACGGAATGATTGGTTATGTAGTGCCCCACTCGGTGTACGCGCCGGGCTACCACTGCGACCCCAAATTGCCTTTGCCCTTTATGAGCATTGCCTCGCAAAAGAACTTTGTGGCTTTTTACCACATGGGTATTTATGCCAGCGAAAACCTGCTCAATTGGTTTGTAGCCGAATACCCAAAATACGTGAAAACCAAGTTGGATATGGGCAAAAGCTGCATCAGATTTAAAAAGCCCGACCTTATTCCATTTGAGCTTATTGGCCAACTCGTAGAAAAAATGAGCGCCAGTGATTGGATAGAACTGTATGAGAAAAATGTGAAGCGGTAGTACAACAAATACTACCGCTTTTATTTGCTCTAGCGAAAATCTTCGGGAATGGAATGGTAGGGTACCTCCAAAAAATCGCAGGCTTCTTTCACAGTCCATGCCACATCCATTTCGTTTTTATGCGAAAGGTCGGCTTCTACCAACATGGTTAAAGCGGTGCTCAGCTCATCGTTTATTACCACTACTCCCCGTCCATCAGAAGCACTTTCCGATTTGAGTATAAAGCCTGCCAAAGCGGTCATTTCCTGTGGTTGTAAATGCAGCTTGGCATAGCGTAGGTTAAAAATAATATTGAACTGTTTGTTGTAGTAAGGCTGTTGCCAAATAGAGGCAATCAGGTTTTCCAGGTCGGCATACACTACGTTGCCTTCCAATTTGGCCACTACCAGACCCATTTCTTTGTTTACAAATACATTATCCATTTATTTTTTCGGTTTTGGTTCGGCCAAGATAGGGCGGTTGGGTGTTTAAATGCTCCCCCTTTCATTCAATTACATAAATGGCCGGTAGCTTGTTTATACAGAAAAAGGGAACACCTATTTGGCACTCCCCTTTCTTTTGATAAAACAACCACACTTATAAGAAAAACGACTACTCTTTAAGTAGCAGTTGGGTATTTCGCTGCTCTTCCTCGCTTACTACTATCATGTATTTTCCGGCAGGTAAGGAGCTCATATCCATACGGTTTCCGCTCACAATGGTTTCTTTTATAAGCACTCCGTTCAGGGTATATACCGCTACGGTGGCCTGTTGCAGTTCGCGGCTGAAAAACACCACATCAACCACCGGATTGGGATACAAACTGAGTGGCTGTGCAGTGGCATCGCGGTACAACACCACGGTTTTAGAATAATGAAATGCGCCGTCAAAATCAACTTGTTTCAGGCGGTAGTAGTTGTTGCCCTGCGCTGGATTTTCGTCAACATAATTATAATAAACAGTGTTGATGGTATTGCCTGAGCCTTGCACGCGACCTATTATTTGCCATTGCAAGCCATTTTCGCTTCGTTCAATTTCATAATAATCGCAGTTGATTTCTGAGGCCGTTGCCCAGTTGAGTTGCGCCACTTGGTTTTGCCACTCGGCGGTAAAGTAGGCATACTGCACCGGCAGTGCAGAACCTGCACCACCCACGCCAAAAAAGTATTGTGCGGCACCGGTCATGCCATTTAAAGTAATGCTTTGGGTGTATGAACCCGCTTGTGAACCATTTTGAGCGGCACCCATAGTTGCGCCTGTGGTCCATGCGTTGCTGCTGCCTTCCTGCCAATAAGCCACCGCCGATTTGCTGCGGTCAAAACCAGCTTTTTCTGACATAAGCGGCCACTCAAATTGCAGGGTAATATTGCCCGAAAAAGTAGCCGAAGGTATAATGGTCCAGGTTTCGCCCACCACATTTTGGGTTTCTTCATTTACCGGATTGGTTGGGTCGGTATATACATGTTGGCTCACCCCTATGGTAAAGTCAACTCCCTGACAATTGCTGCAATTGAGCACCACCGGCAAATAAGGATTTCGGCCAATTGGATTTACCACATCGGTGTTGTTGGCTGCCACGGTGGTAATCAGTCGGCCTGTATTGTTAATTTTTATGTAGCTATGCTTGTTGCCGTGGCTAAGCACGCTACTACTTGCTTTCAGGCTAAAGCTATCGAGTTGGATATCGCCCATTTTTAGGATCAGTTTTTTATTGATGAGCAAATCGCCGCTGAGCACGAGGCTGTCAGAAGGGTTTGATCCGTTGGCATCAAAGCGGTTGATGCACAATTTGCCCGCGGTGGCAACCCCACTTTTTGACAAATAAATATTATGAAAACCGAGAGAATCAATGGTAAAACTTGCTGCTTCCCAAGTGGCAAAGTCAACCGAGGTGGGGTTTTTGGTATCGCCTTTTGTGGCAGTAAGGGCGCGCACCAAGGTTTGTCCCTTTGCCGATTTTGCTCCCGACTGCCAATAGCTTGACTGACCAATTTTGCCAAATAAATCGGCCACCACCGCTGTGCCAAAGGCCGATACCGAACCCGAAGTAATGGTAAGTCCGCCATTTATTTTGTTGCTGTATAGCGCCAAGGCATCATTTCCATCGAACGACAAGGCACTGTTGGTAGTGAGCAAATCGGCTTTCATTTTGGTAGCTGCGGCCACCGAGGCATTGTTGTACACCAACGTGAAGGTTTTGCCGGGTAAAAGTGTGGTGGTTTTGGTTGCCAATTGCAGGGCATAGTTGGTTCCCGATTTCTCATTGGCACCATCCATAAAGGCGACCAAGGTATAATCTGACAAATCAACTGTTTCGTCACTTTTATTATAAATTTCCAAATACCTGTCGGTGGGCGATGAACCGCTGTATTTGAGTCCGTATTCAGAAATAATAATGGGAAAATCGGCGGGCGCGGTTTTTATTTTGGTCTCGCTGCCGTAATAAGTGCTGCCATTGGCCACGTAATACGGACGCAGGTAATAGGTGGTAGCGCTTTGCAGTCCGGTGAAAGTGTAACTTATGTTTTCGAGTTTTGTGCCGGTTGACACTTTGGAATCATTAACCGTTGGCCCTGTGTTTTGGGCATATACAAAGCCTTTGTCGGTAAAGGTTCCGCAATAGAAAAAGCCGGATGTAGCTGTAAATCCATCATGGCTTACCGCCTCAATTTCGGGTTGTTCCAGTTTTTGCGAATAAGGCGAACAATAGAGTTCAAAATTTTCTACCGACATGATTTCATTGGAGCGGTTGGTGGTAGCCATCCACCTTATTTCAAGCGTGTTGCCATTAATTCCGCTATGGCTCACCGTTGCGTTGGTAAAATCATTGTTTAGTACGCCATTGGTTTTTGCTCGTTTCCAACTGCCACCATCTACCCTGAATTCAAATCTAATAGAATCGCTGCTTTCCAAGCGGCCATTTTCTGAAACATCGATAGATAGCTCAACATTAGAGTAGCAAGTAATATCGATAGATGGCGAGTACCAAGTGGCGGTATTGCTCATATTAGCGCCGGTAAATTGTCCGCCGGCGTTTACATAAAAATAATCAGCATTTCCATAATTTATTGACCAGTCAACGCCATTCACATCTACTTTGCTGTTATAATAACCTTTGCCATTTTCTGAGTCAAAATTGTCAGACCAAAACAAGGTACTTGCCGCACCTGAGGCGGTGGTAAAAACCGTGGATGAATCGCTGTATGTGGTTTTTCCTTTTTGGGTAAAATAGGCTCTCACATAATAAGTAGTGGCACTTTTGAGTCCGGTAACCAAGGTGTCAAGGTTTTCGTTTACATTGCCGAGCGACCATTTAAAATCGCTGAGGGTGGGATCTTGAGAAGTGCTGAAAACAAAACCCTTGTCGCTGATGCTGCCATTGCACAGGGCAAAACCGGCGTGGAAACGGGCAGATGATTTGCTGATGTTGCCCACCACCACTTTTTCAATAAATGAAGTGCTTGGCTTGCCGTTGAGTTTTATGTTGCCAAATTTATAATATTCGTTTGATGCACTGTTTCGCGCCTTAACCCTGATGATAAGGCTTGCGCCCGATATAGAGGTGCTTTCAGTGGAGGTGCTAAAGCTGCTTCCGTAGTAGCTGAACCAAGTTTGCCAGTTGCTTCCGCCGTCGGTAGAGATTTCGGCTATTAGGTATTCACCGGCATCGGCACCCGATTGGCTGATGTCCATTGACAAACTCAAGTTGTTGAAGCAGGCAATAGCAATAACTTCACTTTGCCAAATACCCTCTGCATCCATATTTGAGCCTTCAAAAAAACCATCGTTATTTATGTACCAATATTTTCCGCTGCGGTTGCTGTTGCCGTAGCTGATACTCCAGTTTACACCGCTCACATTCAGGTTTCCGTTATTGGCCCCTTTACCCGTTTCATTCATAAAATTATCGGCCCAAACGGGTAGTGAAAAGTTGGAATTAATATCGCTATACCAGGTTTTTCCGGCAACGGTATAATATGCCCTTGTATAATATAGAGTACCCGCCGACAAACCACGTAGGGTGGTGTTGAGCGGAGCCACTGCGCTTCCGAGCGATATTTTATTATCATTTATGGTAGGATTGCTGTCGGTGGCATACACAAAACCTTTGTCAGAAATGCTGCCACAATAGGTAAATAAGGCTGAAAGCTGCACCGAATCGTAGGCGGCATTGGCGGTTTTGACACGACCAATATGGTTGCTAACCTTGCTACCCGTAATACTGATATTAGAAAAACGGTGCTGACGCGAGGTGGAAGTATTGTAAGCCCTGAAACGCAAATACAATTTGGCACCACTCAAACTGCTTTGGGTGGCCACTACGCTATTGAAGTCATTATATTTACTGCCGTTGGTTTCAAAAACCGTCCAACTGCCATTATCTATTTTGTACTCCACATAATAGTATTCATAAGACCAGATATTGCCCGACTCAGCCACATCAACAGATATTTTAATATTGTCGTAGCAGTTGATATCAATTTCGGGCGACTCCCAGGTGGCTTCGTTGCCGGTGTTGCTGCCCACAAGTTCGCCATTGTTTACATACCAATAGTGCGAACCGCCGGTGCTGTAGCCCGAGATGCTCCAGTCAACCCCTTTTACATCGAGTGTGCCGGCTTTGTAGCCTTTGTTGGTTTCGTTTGAGAAATTATCGCTCCAAATGTTGTCGCCAAATGAAAAATTGGTTGAAACAATGAGAAGCAGTGCGTAAAAAATCCTTTTCATGAGAATAGTCGTTTGCACAAAGGTTCTTACGCCACTTAGCCCAAAATTTCAATTTAATGCGAGTGCACCGCCTCTTAATACAATTGCACTACATGACAAATCAAATGGTTTAGTTTTCGGTGAATTTTTAAAACACAAGACCCGCAAAAGAACATAATAGGCTATCTATCTCTTTTTCAATTCTTTAAGCACCTTCGGTGAAATGACGTTTTTTTTCGCCGAATTTTTATGCCCTGAAAACTTTGGAATTCAGCGATTTCGATTTGAAAAAACAACGGTAGGATTTAAGTCATAAAGGGCGGTGGGTGCATTACGCAACACGTATCCGCACATCCACCGCTATTATCTCGCCTTTTTCAGTGGCAATGAGCGGGTTCAGGTCAAGCTCCACAATTTGCGGAACCGCTTCAACCAAGGCGCTTACCCGCAGGATAAGCTCAGCGAACACCGTTTTGCTTATGGGATTTTGCCCACGAATACCTTCAAAAAGTGCCTTCCCTTTTAAATCATTGATCATTTGCAAGGCCTCATTTTCCGAGATACGCGAAAAAGCTGTAGATACATCCTGAATGGCTTCAATGAAAATACCGCCAATGCCGCACATGACCAAGTGGCCGTAATCGGGTTCTTTTACCGCGCCAATAAACAGCTCAATACCTTTTAACATGGGTTGCAAAAGCACGCCTGTACTGCCTTCAATTTGCATCAAGCGCTCAAACTCATGTTGCAAACCCATGCTGTTGTTTATGTTGAGCACCACCCCTTTTACTTCGGTTTTGTGCACGGGGCCCACCACTTTCATCACAAGCGGAAAACCCAAATATCGGGCAGCTTCCTGCGCAGCTTCAAGCTTGTTGGCTACCACCTCGGGCACCACCGGTATTTGCGCCTGCTGCAACAATTGGTGCGCCACCGCAGGTTTTAAATAACCGGTGCTTTCATTGGCCAACAAGGTTTGTAGGGGTTCAGGATCAATTGAAATATAATGCGGCGTTTCCTTATTATTTTTCTGCGAACGATAAATGGTAGCCAATGCTTCGCCAAGCTCTACCTCGTCAGGAAAATTGATTCGGCCTTTCGATAGGAAATATTCAATTTCCTTGTGGGCATTTATGATAGAAGGAAGCACCGGATAAATGGGCTTTTTGCAAACATCCATTTTTACGTTGAGCACCTTATACACATTACTCACATCAAACAAGCCCGGCGAGCCAAAAACCACGATAATGGCATCAATATTATCAAATTTATGCTCGCAATAATCTATAATAATACCCAACTGATCGGCTGTGCCCGTGGCCAGAAAATCTATGGGATTGGCCACCGAAGAGCCCGGCGAAAGGTACTCCAACAAATCCTGAGCGGCTTGGCCACTAATTTCAGGAACCTGCAAACCCCCATTGCTAAGGGCATCGCTGAGCATAACCGCCGAACCACCTGCATGTGTGATGATGGCGATGTTTTTTCCACTCAATTCTTTGTAGCTGAATATAGAACCCGCGGTAATAAGCTCTTGCCTGCCGCTGCAATAAACGATTCCAATTTTTCGGAAAAAGGCCCTGATGATTTTATCGGAGGAAGCCATAGCGCCCGTGTGCGAAGATGCTGCCCGGCTGCCCGCCTCAGAACCGCCTGATTTGATTGCCGCTATTTTGCAACCCTTTTGAATAAGCGATTTGGCATGTTTGTAAAATTTGTGCGGTTTTTTTATTTGCTCAATATATAATAATTTGATGTGCGAACTTTTTTCCGGATCAAAAGTAGCATCAAGGTATTCGAGCACTTCTTCTACGCCAATTTGCGCACTGTTGCCCACCGAAAAAACATTGGAAAAACGCATGCCACGCGGTATGGCGGCTTCCATGAGAAACACAGCCGTGGCTCCCGAACTTGATATGAGATCTACACCCCGCACATCGATTGTGGGAACGGGCGTGGTAAAAACCCCTTGGTAATACTTGTTGATGATGCCGATGCAGTTGGGACCAATGAGACAGGCTCCGGCAGCCTCCACCATTTCTTTCAGTTGATTTTCGAGAGCGGCCCCCTGGGCAGTAAGCTCTGAGAAACCCGCAGAAATAATAATAAAAGCCCGGGTATTTTTGGTGTCGATAAGCTCCTGAACCAATGGCGGACAAAAGACTGCGGGTACGGCAAGAATGGCAAGGTCAACCTGCGGCAACTCAGCCACCGAGGCACAAGCTGCAATGCCCTGCACTTGCCGTTCGCGGCGGTTTACCACGTGGATGGCTCCTTTGAAAGTTCCCTGCAAGAGGTTGTTGAGCAGGCGTCCACCCGGTTTGTTCAATTGGTTGCCCGCGCCAATAACGGCTATACTTTGCGGGTTGATGAGCTGTTGGTTGATCATGGCATAAGACTGTAGCACAAATGTCTCACGCGCTTGCTTGCCGAATGATGATGGGGGTCATTTTGCGGGGTTGTTGGGCGATGGAGTGAGGGGGATTAGATGTTATCATTTCATAATAAAAAGTTCCTCAGGTTCACTTGTGGCACCCATACTTTCATTGTTTTTATCAGCGCAAAGCCAAAGACCTATATCTTAGATGTAGCGATTTGGATATGGTTTCCCTAATGCATTTAGCATAAGCCTGCATTCAAAACTTCGCAAGTTTCATGATAGGCTATTTCTCATCAGAAACCGGGTTTTCTTGCAAGCAACACCTATTTCAAGAATCAGGTGGCTTGATCTAACAATTGGATTTTTCAGCCCTAATTCCCGGCTATTTCGTTTGTGATGTTTAGCCAATAATGGTGCAAATCCATTTCATCATCCTGACTAAAACTAACATCCCACAAATTGACATCCGTAAAGGGTTTGTCCGCAAATATTTCGGTAAGAGCGGTGTCGTTTTCGTACCTGAAAATTCTTAGTGAAATTACTTTTTGAGCAAATTCAACCTGGCTGTAAGGTGGTACCTTCTTTTTGGAGTCGATGTGTTCTACAAAAAAGTGATTATTCCATGAGTCTTGTGAGCCACTTTTTGGTGCACTCAAATCAAATTCTCCCGTTTCATCAATTGTTTGGTATTTAACCTTCAATGGTAGGTCTGATTCATTTTTAATATATAATCGATGCCAGGTTGAACTTCTATATTCACAAGAAGTAAGCATTGCGATTGTCAGTACGATGCAGCTTAATAGTTTCATTGTCTCAATTTTAATTGTTGCAATATATGTATATTTTATAGCCCACTGTAGTTCTGTTGGCTTTGCAAGTGGCTCTATCGGGGTGAGTTGTTTCCCAATCCATATCTACGCCATTAGTTCTACTACAGCTCGAACCGGCGTTTATCCAGTTTTTAACATTATTGGCCCAGTCTTTCCAATCGCCGCTCGTTCTAAATGTACTATACATTGCATACCGTCCAATTTTATTATTATGTAGATCCATTTGGCATTCATACTCTGTTGGATTTGGAAAAAGTTCTTCATATCCATAAAGTAATAGATTTTTCATTTAAAAGCAATTTTCAAAAGTTACTCGAGCAAAATGCTCCTTGTTTTTTCGAAATTGGATTACCATACGACTAGCTTTATTTAAGCCAATTCTTAAAAACTTGGGCAATATATATATACATTACACTGTGCAAATTAATCGCGAAGTTTTTTTCATTTTTTTTGTCTCACCATCGTTTTTGGTGCAGAATAAGACTTATTTCACCCGAAAGCATTGAGATTGAAAATGCAAAAGCCATGCTTCGGATTCCTTCTCCGTAATAGTTGGGAATGGCTCCAACTGAATTGCGTCCGCAGTGCGGACGCATTTGGGTAGCCGCGGTAAAACTGCCTAAACCGCTCTAATTGCCTTGCCGAAAAACCCGAACCATATTCAGGCTCTAAAGCCAATGAAAGCTTCTTGATTATTTCAGCGCCATACTCGGCCCCTTCTTTTCCGCTTTGTTCCTCAACCACTAGACGCTTACCAATTTGCCAATACATAAGCACCCGCTCAAAATTAACCGAGCGCACCGCATTGGCTCTTGCTTTGGCTATGATGGTTTGTTTGTGGTGGAGGATGGGGTTCATGATATATACCTATTTATATATAAGTTGGAAATATAACTTTTATCATTATAGATTGATTGATTTGTTAACCTGTTTTACCAACACCAACATAACCCTTAACTATTAAAACCAAAAGCCTCCGAAACACACTATTCAACAGGTTTCGAAGGCTTTTTTCCTTTATTAAATGGTTTTTGGGCTGGTAACTCGGTGACTCCCTACTTCAAGTCAAAGCGGTCGAGGTTCATTACTTTGTCCCATATTTTAATAAATCTATGCACAAACGCCTCGTTGGAGCTGTAGGCATTTACCTCGGCCAAGGCCCTAAGTTCTGAGTTGGATCCGAAAATAAGGTCCACACGAGTGCCCATCCATTTGGGTACTCCAGTCTTGCGGTCAACGCCTTCAAAGAGCGTATTATCCTTATTCACCGATTTCCATTTGATGTTCATGTTGAGCAGGTTTTTGAAATAATCATTGGTAAGAGCTCCTTCGCTGCGGGTGAAAACCCCGTTTTTTGAGCCGTCCCAATTGATGTTGATGCTGCGCAAACCGCCAAACAAGGTGGTCATTTCAGGTGCGGTAAGGCCGAGCAACTGTGCCTTGTCCACCATCATTTCTTCGGCTGAGGCGGCAATTCCTTTGGCGGTGTAGTTTCTGAATGCATCGGCAGCGGGTTGCAGAGCGGCAAATGAATCTATGTCGGTTTGTTCTTGAGTAGCATCGCCGCGGCCCGGCGCAAAAGGCACTTCTACCTTGATACCTACCTTTTGTGCAGCTTGCTCAATGGCGCTACATCCGGCCAAAACTATCAAATCGGCCTTTGATATTTGCTTGCCTTCTTCTGCAAAGGCTGCTTGTATTTTTTCCAGCGCATCAAGCACTTTTATTAGTTTTTTTGGCTGGTTTACTTCCCAGTCTTTTTGTGGCGACAAGCGCAACCGGCCTCCATTGGCGCCCCCCCTTTTGTCGGAGTCACGGTAGGTTGAAGCAGCGGCCCAGGCGGTTCCCACCCTTTCTGAAGTGCTTAAGCCCGACTGTAGTATGCGTTCTTTCAGCCATTGGATATCGTTGGCTGACAATGAGTAACTTACCACTGGCACAGGATCTTGCCACAAGAGCTCTTCCCGTGGTACTTCGGGGCCAAGGTACCTGCTTTTGGGGCCCATATCGCGGTGGGTTAGTTTGTACCATGCCTTGGCAAAAGCTGTGGCAAAGGCCTCAGGGTTTTCATAAAACCGGCGGGATATTTTTTCGTATTCCGGATCAAATCTCAAAGCCAAATCGGTGGTGAGCATAAAGGGCGCGTGCTTTTTGGCTGCGTCATGCGCATCGGGAACAAGCCCTTCGCCCGCCCCGTTTTTGGGCTTCCATTGGTGGGCGCCTGCAGGACTTTTGGTCAGCTCCCATTCATAGCCAAACAGGTTTTCAAAAAAATTGTTGCTCCAGCGCGTTGGCGTGGTGGTCCATGCACCTTCCAGTCCGCTGGTAATGGTGTATTGGGCATTGCCCGTGCCAAAGCTGTTTTTCCAGCCAAGACCTTGTTGCTCAATGGGTGCCGCTGCGGGTTCGGGGCCTACGTATTTGCCTGGATCGGCGGCTCCGTGGGTTTTGCCAAAACTGTGTCCGCCCGCTATCAGCGCCACGGTTTCTTCGTCGTTCATGGCCATTCTGCCAAAAGTCTCACGGATGTCGTGTGCGGCTTTCAGCGGATCAGGTTCACCGTCTGGCCCTTCGGGGTTTACGTAAATCAAACCCATTTGCACGGCAGCCAATGGATTTTCCAAATTGCGCTTGCCGCTGTAGCGTTTGTTGCCCAGCCACTCGGTTTCTGCGCCCCAATACACATCTTCTTCAGCCTGCCACACATCTTCGCGGCCGGCGCCAAAGCCATAGGTTTTGAAGCCCATTGACTCAAGAGCCACGTTGCCGGCCAGCACCATCAGGTCGGCCCATGATATTTTGTTGCCGTATTTTTCTTTTAAAGGCCAAAGTAAAAGTCGGGCTTTGTCGAGATTGGCATTGTCGGGCCAGCTGTTGAGCGGTGCAAAACGCTGCGAACCTGTGCCTGCACCGCCTCGGCCATCAGAAATGCGGTAAGTACCCGCGCTGTGCCAAGCCATGCGGATGAAAAAGGGGCCGTAGTGACCAAAATCGGCCGGCCACCAATCTTGTGAGGTGGTCATGAGTTCCCTCAAATCGGCTTTTAGTTCATTAAAATCGAGGGAGTTGAAAGCCTCGGCGTAGTTGAAACCAGGATCGAGCGGATTTGCCTTTGCTGAGTGCAGGCGCAGGATGTTGAGGTTGAGTTGCTTGGGCCACCAATCGCGGTTGTGTGTGCCGCCACCTGCCACTTGCTTGGTTTCGCCGTGGTGAAAAGGACATTTGCCTATATCGCCTCCTTCTTCGGTTTGGTGGTGGTATTTTTTTATTTCACTTGTCATCTTGTTGTTTTTTATTTAAAGCAAAGATTTGGCTTTCAGATATATTTATCAAATTGATATTTTTGAATTGAATATAGATTTTTTCAATATGACACTTCAGCAATTGCGCTATGTGGTGGCGCTTGACAACTACCGCCATTTTGTAACCGCCGCCGACAGTTGCTTTGTGAGTCAGAGTACTTTGTCTATTCAGCTTAAAAAGCTGGAAGATGAAATAGGCTTGGCTCTTTTTGAGCGGAATGTGCAGCCCATGAAACCGAGCCCCACGGGAAAAATATTTATAGACAAGGCACGTGACATACTGCGCGATATTGATGCGCTTAAAGAAATAGTGCGTGTAGAAAAAGACAGTTTGGCGGGTACCTACCGCTTGGGCATTATACCCACTATTGCCCCCTATCTTCTGCCCTTGTTTTTATATGATTTTTTGGGCGAACACCCGCACATAACCATACAGGTAGAGGAGCTGCAAAGTGCCGATCTGATTGAAAAACTAATAAGCGGCAGGCTCGATTTGGGGATTTTGGCTACACCGCTCAACGAAAACCAATTGCGCGAAATACCGCTATACAATGAGCCTTTTTTGCTTTATGCAAACGGAAATGAAGCCATTTTGCATGAAAAAAAGTTGGGCCCGGAGCAACTGAGTGCTGAAGGTCTGTGGCTGTTGAGTCAGGGCCATTGTTTTAGAAATCAGACCGAAAACATTTGCGGGAGCATAGAAAACCCGCGCAGCCGCAAACTGCAAATGGAAGGCGGCTCCATTGAAACCCTGAAAAGTGTGGTAAAAAGCATGGGCGGCTACACGTTGATTCCGGAACTATCATACCAAAAACCACATGACGAGCCCCACATAAAGCGCTTTGATGCTCCAGAACCTGTGCGCGAGGTGAGCTTGGTGGTGCACCGCAGCTTTGCCAAAAAGCAGTTGATCAACAACCTGCGCCAAGCCATTTTGCAACACCTGCCACCCGATTTTGTAAAGAATGAGAACTATGTGAAAGTGGGTTGGAGGTGAGTGCTATGAGTGCTGAGAATCTACAGCATACCATCACCTCTTAGCCACCAACTGCGTAAATGGCCGGCCATTTTCGAGCACCCGAAGCAGGTAGTACGCCGAGGCTTCTGCGCTGATGTTGAATTGCAGGGT
>WGNN01000035.1 GCA_016124515.1 bacterium | reverse complement strand
TGGTACACTCAATACACTCCTTATCAGGCCGAAATTGCACAAGGAAGGCTCGAGTCGCTGCTCAACTTCCAGACTATGGTAATGGAACTTACCGGTATGGACCTTGCCAATGCCTCGCTGCTTGATGAAGGTACTGCTGCCGCCGAAGCCATGCACATGATGCACGCGGTAAATAAAAAAGGCGGAGACAAAATTTTTGTAGGCAACAAAACCTATCCGCAAACCAAAGCCATCATAGAAACCCGCGCAGAGCCATTGGGAATTGAAGTGGTGTATGGCAAACCCGATGAGTTTGAACCAAGTGCCGATTTCTTTGGCGCTATCGTACAGTTTCCGCGCGAAGATGGTAGCCTGGTAAACTATAAAGCTTTTATTGACAAATGCCACGCAACAGGCACATTGGTATGCGTAGCTGCCGATTTGATGAGCCTTGTGCTTATGACACCTCCCGGCGAACTTGGTGCCGATGTAGTAGTTGGAACCACACAGCGTTGGGGCGTGCCCATGGGGTATGGTGGTCCGCATGCAGCCTATTTTGCCACCCGAGAAGAGTACAAACGACAAATTCCGGGTCGTATCATCGGTGTGTCAGTTGATGCGCAGGGCAACAGAGCCTTCCGTATGGCATTGCAAACCCGCGAGCAACACATAAAAAGAGAAAAGGCCACTTCAAATATTTGTACCGCACAAGCCCTTTTGGCCAATATTTCGGCTATGTATGCGGTATATCATGGGCCTGAAGGGATGAGCCAAATAGCCAACCGCATACACGGAATGGCCAAGCTCGCCGAAAAAGCACTTGCCGCAATGGGCATTACCCAGCACAACAAAGAGTATTTCGATACCTTGATGCTGCACGTAGATGCCGATAAATTTGGTGCTATCAAAACTGCTGCCGAAGCACAACACATCAACTTGCGCTATTTTGAAGATGGCAAGCACATTGGTGTAGCATTTGACGAAACCGTTGACTTTGACGACCTTGACAAATTGCTCTCGGTATTTGCAGCTGTGTATAAAGCCACCGCTCCCAATCTCAACGAGTTAATGGCCTCTACCGAAATGGCATACAACGGTTCTTTGAAAAGACAAAGCGCCATACTTACCCATCCGGTTTTTAACATGTACCACTCAGAAACAGAAATGTTGCGCTACCTGAAACGTCTTGAAAACAAAGACCTTTCATTAGCCCACAGCATGATTCCGTTGGGTTCATGTACCATGAAATTGAATGCCACTGCTGAAATGATTCCGGTAACTTGGCCTGAGGTGGGCAATTTGCACCCCTTTGTGCCACAAGAGCAAGCGGCCTTTTATGCAAAAGTGTTTGCCGAACTCGAAGAGCAATTGAAACAAGTGACCGGCTTTGATGCCATTAGTTTGCAACCCAACGCAGGAGCACAAGGCGAATACGCCGGTTTGATGGTCATTCGCGAATACCTGAAAAACAAAGGCGAAGCGCATAGAAATGTATGTATCATTCCCGCTTCGGCACATGGTACCAATCCCGCCTCGGCAGTAATGGCCGGTATGAAAGTGGTGGTTACCAAAACCGATGACAACGGCAATATTGACATGGAGGATTTCCGCGCCAAAGTGGAAGCCAACAAAGAGCATCTTGCAGCTTTGATGGTTACTTATCCATCAACCCACGGTGTGTTTGAAGAAACCATCATGGAAATATGCGAATTGATTCACCAAAACGGTGGACAAGTATATATGGACGGCGCCAACATGAATGCACAGGTGGGACTCACTTCGCCGGCCATTATTGGAGCCGACGTATGCCACCTGAACCTGCACAAAACCTTCTGCATACCACACGGTGGAGGTGGTCCTGGTATGGGCCCCATTGGTGTTGCAGCACATTTGGCACCTTTCCTTCCAAGCCATCCTGTAGTGCACATGGGCGGCGAAAATGGTATGAAACCCGTTTCGGCAGCGCCTTGGGGCAGTGCCAGCATCCTGCTCATTTCTTATGTGTATATTAAAATGATGGGTGCCGAAGGACTTACCAACGCTACCAAATATGCCATACTCAATGCCAACTACATTGCTGCCCGTATGCAGGGTCATTACAATGTATTGTACAAAGGCAAAAAAGGCCGCGTAGCACACGAGTTGATTGTTGACTTGCGCGAATTCAAACAATATGGCATTGAAGCCGAGGATGTGGCCAAGCGCTTGATGGACTATGGTTTCCACGCGCCAACCCTTTCATTCCCCGTGCCCGGCACCATAATGATAGAGCCTACTGAAAGCGAATCGCTGGCCGAACTTGACCGCTTTTGCGATGCTTTAATTGCCATAAGAAATGAAATTGAAGAAGTGAAGGAAGGTATAGCCGATCCGTACGACAACGTATTGAAAAATGCCCCGCATACCCTCAATGTTATCACTTCTGACACATGGAGCCACGGCTACAGCCGCAAAAAAGCAGCTTATCCGCTCAGTTGGATTTCACCGGGTAAATTCTGGGCAACTGTTGGCAGGGTTGACAACACTTTTGGCGACAGAAATCTGGTTTGCGCTTGCCCGCCCATTGAAGAATACATAGAAGAAGAAGAGCCTGTAGCATAATGAGGTACATAGCCATTGTTCTATGCCTTTTATGCTCCTTTGCAGTACAGGCGCAAACCACAAGTGCCTTGTTCAGCTTTGACCAAAAGGCTATAGATGAGGCTTTTTTACCACTCAATCAATTTGAAAAATCACTTACAGAAAGCGGAGCCACTGATGCTCCGCTTTCTTCTTTATTTGAAATAAGGGGCGATAGTTTAGGAAATGATCCATTCCCCATTTTGGGCGTTCCCAGCTTTTGGTTGGTCTTTGTTCCCACCTGTGCCAGCAACTGTGTTATACCATGCACCGGCACCTGTGCCGGCGCTACTTCGGTGCTTTTGATACATCAATTGGGCAAAAACGATGAAGAAAGCAAGAAGGCTTTGGCGGGTTGTATAGCGGGGCAGTTGCCGATTGTAATGTGGGTGGTACTATTAATTCTCAGTTACTGAGTTACTCTCATCGATTGGTGTGTTTTTATTGTACACTTCTCCTCTGCTTTTTTAAAAAGAAAGTTGTTAATGTTTTGGCAGATGCAACGGTGGTTGTCTTTATTTGTTATTATTGCCATCTAAACAATAACTAACCTTAGGTTATGAAGTATTTCATTCTTACACGTACCCTGGCAGTAGGTCTGGTATCAAACAGTTTTGCCGGCACTGCCCAATTGTTCGACTTCAACAGTGAAGCGATTGAAGCCGAATTCAACCAAATCAACCAATTTGAATCTTATGTGAGCAACCACGAAGGCCTTACCTTCAACGACATGCAAAACAGTGGCTCGCTCAGTCAATTTGATTTGAACTGGAACTCTTTCGATGCATCAGCCGCTCCTATGTTCGGTATTTCAGACATGGATTGGAATGCTGCTGTGTGTGGTTTTTGCTGCTGGCCAATTGGAATCTTTACCGTGATTTTGAACGACAACAAAGACTCTGATTCAAAAATCTCTTACCTCATTGGTGTTGGAGTAAGCCTTGTAGCCAGTTTTATATCTTATCTTGGCGGCATAGCATCAAGCATTTAATTTAAAAATGAAAACCATGAAAAATACGGTCATAATCGGGCTTTTGTTGATAATGCTAGCGCCTTTGACCGCCTTAAAAGCACAGAGCCTTGAAAAAGGAACCGTGAATTTGAGTGCCGGTTACGGCTTTGCCAACCTTAGCAAGGGGATATTCAATACCACAGTCAATGGTTTCAACGACTCATTGGGAACCAATATCTCTAAAAGCTCACTTGGCCCATTGTATTTCAAAGCGGAATATGGAGTAGGCAACAGCTTTTCTATAGGTCTCAATGTGGCATACATAGGCATGAGCGCTAATTGGAGCGATAAATCGACCGGATATACTTACGATGTGAGCAGAAACAATGTAAGTTTTCTTGCAAGATTTAATGGCTACTTTGTCAACACCGACAACTTCCAGTTTTATGCAGGAATGGGCATAGGCTACAGAGCGGGCGGTTGGAATTTTACCACCAACGACCCGGTTTGGAGCGAGACTTTTCCTACCATTAAATTTCCTTTAGGTTTTGAAGCCACCCTTGGTTTCAGAGCTTTCGTTATTGAAAATCTTGCCATTTACGGTGAGTTGGGTGCATCAAAAGGCTTGGCACAACTTGGCCTTACCTACAAACTGTAATTGAAATTTGTAATAACAGAACAAAAGGCCGCCACATGGCGGCTTTTTTATATTATTGCCCATGCGTATTCATATTTTAGTAATTATGCTCTTTTTGCTTCCTTCAATCACCGGGGCGCAAACAGGTAATTTCAGAATCAAGGTTAATTTCAGTATTAAGGAAAAACGCAGCGACGGCACCTTTGCCCTGCAAATGGGAAATGCCTACTATGATGTAAACCACAAGAAACTGCTCTACGATATTTCTTTTCCCAAACCACAAACCATTCTTACCAACGACTCAACCATCTACCTCATTGAGAACGGAAAAGTGGCTGACGTGAAAAAGCAACCGGGTTTTATTGAGATGAGTATTTTCCACCTGTGCCTTACCGGTAGTATCCAAAACTTTGGCTTACAAAACACCGCCTACAAGGCTACCAAGGTTGAAAACGAAAACGGTATGGTCATTACCACCTGGGAAATTCCAAAAAACATAAAGGGCGGCAACAAAACAAAAATCATTACCAGCGTAAAAGACAGGCACTTGTTTGGGGTGGTATTTTTGGATGCCGATGACAAAGTGATTTCAAAACAATTTTACCAGGATTACCAAAACTATAACGGTACTATGGTGCCCGGTAAAGTCATTTTTATAGTTTATACCAACGGACAGGAACAATACCGAATTATGGAGTTTAAGTCTGTGGTTATTAATGAATTTGCAAATGAAAATCTGTACAACTATCCTACTCCTGCTACTGGCCCAAAGTAGTGCCTGGGCACAAAGCGACAGCCTGCCCGATTTGCACAACTTATTTGTAGGCAAGCAGATAAAAACCACTGAAAAGTGGGGGGTAAGACAAGCCGACAACGAGTTTCAATTGTTGTTTTCGGGCTTGTTTGTGGGCTATAAAAGTTTTCTCTCATCGCAAGACAATGCGCGCTGCAATTTTTACCCCAGTTGTTCGGTATTTGCCATACATGCCATACAACAAAAAGGTGTGTTTATTGGCGTGCTTAGTGCTTTTGACCGCCTCTCACGCTGCAATGGCTTCAACACCGCCGACTACAACCGGCGCAAAGACAATTACTTACTAGATGATCCGGTTTTTTAAGCTGCTTTTCTTTTGCAATATCTTATTCCATGTATCGGCTTTTGGCCAAACCGACTTATACAGCATAGAGTCGAGTAAGAAATTTGCCCAATATTTATACGATTCCAAGAGCTACCAAGAAGCCTCAATTGAGTTTGAACGACTCATAGTGCTTGACAGTGCGGGTTTTGACTACTACACCCTCATGGCATTGAAATGCTACCGCAAAAGCCTTGATTTCAATACGGGACTCAATCGTTTCAATTCGTGGTATCCCAACAAGGAAGCGCTCACGGCTGAAGCTGCACGTGAATTTTCGCTCTACCTTACAGCCAATGGCTGGTTTGCCGATGCACTTGCCTATATTGCTGATAATGATTTGTTTGAGGCTGACGACAAACATTTGTTGCAAGCGCTCAACTATTGCTACCTAACTGATTGGAAACAAGCAGCCAATGAACTTGCCGAGTTGCAACAGCCTCATTTAGCAGCCGAGGTGTTGAAAGCTGCAATAGCCCAAGGACTTGCATTTAAACCCAAAAAACCCGGTTTGGCTGCGGTTATGAGTATAGTGCCCGGTATGGGGCGCCTATATACAGGCAATTTGGTTGATGCCGCACTTTCGGTACTTACCATTGGCACTTTTGCCTGGCAATCGTACACAGGATTCGATAAAAATGGAATTTCCAGCTTCTATGGTTGGTTTACCGGTGGCTTGGGTGCCGGCTTTTATCTGGGCAATATTTATGGATCGTACCGCGCAGCGCAACTTTACAACAAGCAACACTATGACACGATTACGGCGGAAATCAACCGCGCTTTTGGTCTTTTTGACTAGTGTGCTTGCAGTGCAGGCGCAAAGTCTTGAAGACACTTACCTACTTGGCAATACACTGTTTGATGCAGGAAACTACAGCCAGGCTTTGAAACTGTACAACAGGGTGGTTTTTTTTGATGCGGAAAAGAAATTTGCAGCAGAGTCTTACAGAAATATGGCGGTTTGCTACGAGCAGCTCGCTGATTTGGAAAAGGCGCTGAAAGCTTACGATATGGCCGTAGCAAGCAGTAGCAGCAAGGCATTTCAAAATGAAGTGCTCTTACAAAAATCGCTGTACCTGGTAGTGAACAAAAAGTGGTTTGCAGCACAGCAAGAGCTTTATTCGCTCAAGTTGCTGAAAGGGGAGAAGCTGCGTTTGCGCAACTACCTCTTGGCTTCGGCACTGTATGGAAGCAATAGTTTTGAGCAATCGATGAAATACTTTTTGCGGGTGGCACCCAAGGAAGACAGCGCCGCTATATGTGAGGTTTTTGCCACTATTGATAAAAAACTCAATCCCAAACGCATAAGCAGGGCAAGATCTATCAGCTATTTCATTCCGGGCTCGGGGCAGTTTTTGGCAGGTAATGTAAAGGGCGGCATCAACTCCATGCTTTTGGTAGGTGGGTTGGGTGCTTTGTACTTTTCTACTGCAAAAAACTATGGTCTCTTAAGTGCCTTGATTACGGTTTTTCCCTGGTTTAGCCGCTACCATATTGGCGGGGCCGAAAATGCCGAGGAATCAATGATGAACCGTCAGCAGAAGTTGAAAAACCGCTACTTTAACCAACTTATAGATTTGGCAGCCGGCTAGTTGAAGCGAAGCCTTTCGCCGGCAAGCGCGCCGGTAAGTTGGCCTTTGTGGTACACCAAGGTGCCGTTTACAAAAGTGCTTTCTATGCTGTTTTTAAAGTATTGGCCTTCAAGCGGGCTCCAGCCACATTTGTACAGGAGATTTTCTTTTGAAACCTTATAACCGGTGTTCGGATCCACCAAAACCAAATCGGCTTTATAGCCTTCGCGCATGTAGCCACGGTCGTGCAGGTTGAAACACTCAGCTACCGCCCCCGACATTTTTTCTACTACTTTTTCAAGACTTATTTTTCCTTGCTCCACCATTTCAAGCATCATCAATACAGCGTGTTGCACCAATGGAAGTCCTGAAGGTGCTTTCAGGTATTTCTGTTGTTTTTCATCCCAGGTGTGGGGAGCGTGGTCGGTGGCTATTACATCAATTCGGTTGTCAATAACTGCCTGTAAGATAGCTTCTTTGTTTTCTTTTGCTTTTATGGCCGGGTTGCATTTTATGAGCGAACCCATGGTTTCGTATTGATCGGCATCAAACCAAAGGTGGTGCACACAAGCTTCAGAGGTTATTCTTTTTTCGCCAAGCGGAATTTCGTTGGTAAAAAGGCCCAATTCTTTAGCAGTGGTTATGTGCAAAATGTGCAGTCGCGTGCCGTATTTTTTGGCAAGCCCCACAGCCATGCTCGACGAGGAATAGCAGGCATCCACACTTCGAATTTCGGGGTGCAGGTAAAAGGGAATGTCTTCGCCATAAGAAGCTACGGCGGCTTCGGTGTTTCGTCTTACGATTTCCTCAGTTTCGCAGTGGGTGGCTATCAGGTGGTTGCACTGCGAGAAAATGGCATCAAGGGTTTGTTCATCGTCAACCAACATATTGCCCGTAGATGAGCCCATGAAAACTTTTACACCGCATACATTTTGCCGGTCCACTTTCAGTACTTCTTCAATATTGTCGTTGGTGGCGCCCAAGTAAAATGAGTAATTGGCAGGCGATACCTTTTCGGCTCTTTTATATTTTTCTTCTAAGATGGCATTGGTTACCGACTGCGGATTGGTGTTGGGCATTTCCATAAATGAAGTGATGCCCCCGGCTACAGCGGCCCGCGATTCGGTTTGTATATCGGCTTTGTGGGTAAGGCCCGGCTCTCTGAAATGTACCTGATCGTCAATGGCACCCGGAATGAGCAATTTGCCGTCGGCATTAATTTCCTCGTGCTTGTAAGCTACGCGGCCAATTTCGTCGTCAACCCGTTCAATACGGTCTTTTTTTACCAGTACATCAACATACTTTTTCTTGCCTTCCACTACGGTAAGGCAGTTTTTAAAGAGATAAGCCATAATAGTTAAGTTTACAGATTCTGCAATACAATTGGTGTGGGCAACAAAACTCAGTGCCTGCACACGAAAATGTGTAGAAAGTGGCCGTGAAAGTGTTGAATGCGTGGGGCTTACTGAAGTAAATGACCCAATTCAACACAGGTGAAACCAAATAAGCGGCCTTTTCTTGCAGACGCTAATTATATACCTTGGTTAAGTACAATAGGCATGAGCAGCATCATAAGGTCTTCTTCATCAGCACTTGACGAAGGTTTGATGATACCCGGACGGCTGGGTTCCGACAAGGCAATGCGCACATCGTCGGTATCAATTACACTCAGCATCTCGCTTAGAAAACGGGCGTTGAAACCTATTTCCATGTCTTCGCCATCAAATTCGCACGACAGTCTTTCAAAGGCTTCGTTTGAGAAATCAATGTCTTGGGCGGTAATTTGCAGTTCGTTGCCGGCCAATTTAAAACGCACTTGGTATGTGGTTTTGTTTGAGAAGTTGGCCATACGCTTGAGCGAACCCAACAACTCTTGTCGGTTAATTATGAGTGTGTATGGACTTTCCTGCGGAATGGCGCCTTGGTAGTTGGGAAATTTTTCATCAACCAAGCGGCAAACCATGGTAAAGTCGTTGAATTTGAACTGTGCATTGTGGTTGTTGTAAAACAGTTGCAACAGTACATCTTCGTTGGGCAGGGTACCTTTTAGCAGGTTCAATGCTTTTTTGGGTACTATAAATGAGGCATCTTGTTCTACTTCAATATCGGTGCGGGTGTATTTCACCATTTTGTTGCTGTCGGTAGAAACCCACTTGGCGGTGCCGCCGGTAAAGTCGAAGTACAAACCTGTCATGGCGGGGCGCAACTCATTGTTGCTGATGGCAAACATTGATGAGTAAATGGCGGTTTGTAGCACGGGCACACTCAGTTCAATTTTGCTTGCATCTTCCACCTCGGGCATGCGCGGAAAATCATCAGGACTTTCGCCGCTTATTTTGTAGCGGCCTTTGTCTGAGGTAAGCTCAATATTGTTGTTGTCGGGGCTAACGGTAAAGGTTATCGGCTGCTCGGGCAGTGTTTTCAAGAAGTCGATAATAAGTTTTGCGGGTACGGCAATTCGGCATTCTTCTTTTGACTCAACCGGAATTGATGAACGCATTGATGTTTCAAGATCGGTGCTTGTTACGGTGAGTATTCCTGATTCAACTTCAAACAGGAAATATTCCAAAATAGGTATTACCGCATTGGTACTCACCACGCCATTAAGCTGCGATAACTTTTTCAAAAGCGTTGAGGATGAAGCAATAAATTTCATTTCAAATTCAATATTTTATTTCCAATTAAGCCTGTTCCCAAAAACAGTCAGCGACGGGCAAAAGTACCTAATTAGACTTTTCAAACCTATCAAAATTCTTCAATAATTTGGCGGCCATGCCACGTTGCAAAACGGCTACTTCGGGCTTTGCTTCACCGTCGAAATAGGCGTAGAAACGGTCGATGAGCATATTTGGGTCTAGCTCGGCCAATTTTTCATCAGCCGGAAACTCTTTTAGTATAAGTAGCTGTGGGTCTTGGTTTTGCACCTTCACTTCAATAGAAGCATACACGGGAATTGTTTCATATACCGAGTCAATAAGGCCTTTTTTGCTGCTTTTGATGTACGATTCAAAATACATTTTACCACAGTTCATAAATACTTCTTTCACCTTATTGTCATCGGCTTGCACAAGGCTGTCGTTGGCATTGCTCAGGTTTATAACTTTTGTTTTTCCTTTTCCTTCATTTACCAAGCGGTACGAGGTAAGTTCAGGATTGCTGAATTGCACTTGCAGGTATTCAATACTTACAGGATTGAAAGCAAATACCTTGAGGCTGCGCCACGACCTTTCGTCGGTAAAAAAGCGCGGACCCAAATTGCCGTTCCAACCGGGAATGTGTACAATGTATGGCCGCTCCAAGCCTTCGTCTTCGGCATACATATAGGTACCAAGACCATCGGCGGTGGCATTGCCTACAAACAGCACGCGGTCCAATTCCCCGTTTTTATACACTTCTACCTTGCGGTGTCCCACCGTCATTTCCTTTATCATTTCATCCTTGTCGTTGTCGCTCACAGTGGCCTTAATTCGCATTTTGGTCAGTGGCTCAAAAAGGTTGTCTATGGCACTGCGGTCGGCGGTAAACTTGTCGTTTACCAACCAATTATGGCCTTTTCGGTCAAGGGTTACCTTATTGCCATTGATGTCGGTAATGAAAATGCGCGAAACACTTTGTGTGTCTTTCACCTGAAAATAGTCGGCTTTGATAGCCATGTTGTTGCTGCGGTCGCGGTTTTTAAAAATGAAGAAAACCACGGTGCCTACAATCAACAGCGCCAGCAGTATGATGTTGCTTTTTTTCATGTCGTTTTATTTTGAGAACCTTCTTCGTCGCACCAAGGTGAACGCTATTCCTGCCAGCAGCAGAATAATGAGCGGCATAATGAGGTTGATGTTTTGCCAGTATGATTTTTCTTCTTTTATGCGGCCCTGCTGCAACATACGCATTTTAAAGTCTTTGCCCCTGAGTTCAAACAGGTTGTTGTCGTCGAGCAGGTAGTCAATACAATTCATTACAAAAGTTTTGTTGTCGAATGTTTGCCGGGTAAAGCGGTCGTATCCAAGCGGGTAGGGCTGTTTGTTGATGGGGTTAACCGGGTTGGCTATCATTTCGGCATCCGAAACAAATATCATTTTGGTGGGCTCGCCTTCTTCTTGAAAGGTACCGTAATCGGGGTTTTGAAGGGTGCTTGGCGCCAATCGGTTTTTGAAGAAGGAGGTAAAACGGCCTTCAAGCAACACGGCAAGGTTTTGCGGCCCTTTGGCAAAAAGCGAGGGGCTTAGGTCCATACCCGCAAGCTCAATATTGATGCGGTGGGGGTGGTAAACCAGCCTTGAGTTGGCCGAGCTTTGCAGCAATATGGTTTTCTGAATACCCGGACTTGGCAAGGTATCAATGCTGTTGGCAAACTGAAACCAAACCAAGCCCAGGTTTTTAACCAAAGGATTGCTTGATGTGGGAGTTACCAACGGGAAGTATGGCCAGTTGCGCAGCTTGGTGTTTGTGTTGCTGTTTCCTGCAAAAACGGGTATTTTCAGGCAGTTGTAGTCTTGTACCAAATCAAGGTTGATGCGAACACCCATTTTGAAAAACATATCGCGCAGGTTCAGGTCATAGTCGAGTGTGGTGGTAGCGTTTTGCGAGCGCATACTGTCCATAGATGCTATCAACGATTCTACAAACCACAATACCTTTCCGCCTTTCACTATATATTGATCCAGCTTGTATTTGTCGGCTTCTTCAAAGTAGCTGCGTGGTCGTGCTACCACTATGGCGTCGTACTGCTCCAGTTTACCTACTTTGTATTTGGTAATGTCCACTATTTCCACCTCGTATTTTCCCGACATTTCGTGCCTTATGTCTAAGGTTTCGTATTCATCCAATTCGCCGTGACCGGTAATGAATGCGATGTTCTTTTTGCGCAATTGTTTGCACGACTCTATGGCGCTTGCCAGTTCATATTCTACGCCCATCATGCTGTTGTGCAACACAATATCGGAGCTTACACCCATTTGATCGCGCAAAAACGAAACGGGCACTTCTTTTTCGCCCATGCGCACAAAGGCAGCGGGCCATACAATTTTGTGCACTATTTCATCATCGCGCATGTCTTCCAGCTCAAATGATTTTAGCCCGCGGTTTTGCAATTGTAAAAACAGGTCTTGGCGTTCTTTGCCCGTGGCCAGCTCATAAGGGTCTATAAATTCAAATTCAATTTTGTTGTTGGAGGCCACGGCAAATTCGGCCAGCATTTCGCGCACCGAGTTTTTGAGTTGGTCAAAACCCGAAGGCAGCTCACCGTCAAGGTAGCAAGTCACATAAACCACATCGTCCAGTTCATCCAACAATTGGGTGGTTTGGTTTCCCAGGGTAAACCTATGGTCTTCGGTCAGGTCAAAGCGGTAGTAAACGTATTCGCTAAGCATGTTGGCTACTACTACCACGGCAAATACCAGTGCAACGCCAATCCAGGTATTGAGTTTCTGAGAGCGGATTTTTTCCGGATTTTTTACCATTTTCTGTAGGCTATTCGGGTTTTGGTAAAAATGATGAAGAGGGCAATAAAACCAATGAAATACACCAAATCGCGGGTGTCAATCACGCCGCGGCTTATGCTGTTGTAGTGGGTTTGCAAGCCTATGTAGGTAATTAAACTTTCAACCGGGCGTAGGGTTTGAAGTCCTACAATCCAGTCGGCCACGCCGTAAAAAAAGAAGCAGGCCAGCATGGAAAGTATGAAAGCCACTATTTGGTTGTCGGTAAGGGAGGAGGCAAATACGCCAATTGAAACGTAAACGGCGCCGATAAACAGCAGGCCGATATAGGAGCCAATGGTGGCGCCCACATCAACATTGCCCACCGGATTGGCCAATTGGTAAACCGTGTAGAAATAGACCAACGTGGGCAGTATGGAAAGAAAAACAAGGCTTACCCCGGCAAAAAATTTACCCAATACTATTTGGGTATCGCTTATGGGTTTGGTGGCAAGTATTTCAAAAGTTCCGGTTTTTTGTTCTTCAGCAAAACTGCGCATGGTGAGTGCAGGTACCAAAAACATGAGCACCCAGGGGGCAATGGTAAAGAGTTGTTCAAGGGTAGCATAGCCTTCGCTCAGGATGTTGCTATTTGGCAGCAACCACAAAAAGATGCCATTGATTACCAGAAAAACCGCAATAACCAAATAGCCAATCAGCGAGCTGAAAAACAGGTTGATTTCTTTTCTCAGTATTGTTATCATACGGCGTTTTGCTCTTGGGTTAGTTGTCTGAAAATATCTTCCAGGTTTTCAAAAATGGGTTCCATTCGCAGAATCGGGTTGTTTTGTGCTACTGCAAGCTCAAATATTTTTTCGCGTACATCATCCGTGGCACGGCTGTGCACCAGGTATTTGTTTTCGGTGTGAACCACTTTTTCAACTCCATCAATAGCGGCTATCAATTGGTTTTTCATGGGTTGTTTAAACTCCACCCTAAGGGTCATTTGTCCCGTAAAATGTGCCAGAATTTCGTCCAGGCTATTGTCTGCCACAATGTTTCCGCGGTTTATTATCATCACCCTGTCGCACATGGCTTGCACTTCTTGCATGATGTGGGTTGAAAGGATAACCGTTTTTTCGCGTCCCACTTCCTTTATCAAATCGCGTATTTCTTTTATTTGAAGCGGGTCAAGCCCCGAGGTGGGTTCATCCAAAATCAGCACTTCCGGGTTGTGCAACAGTGCCTGTGCCAAGCCTACACGCTGTCGGTATCCTTTTGATAGCTGACCTATTTTCTTACGTTGCTCCAGGCCAAGGCCGGTTTGCTCTATTACCTGCGCTATTTTTTTACCGGCATTGCCCATGTGCTGCATGCGTGCCGAAAACTGCAGGTATTCCTTCACATACATGTCAAGGTACAATGGGTTGTGTTCGGGCAAGTAGCCAATGTGCTTTCGCACTTCCACGGGGTCGTCATATATATTGGCGCCACACACGCTGGCATCGCCGCTTGTGGGTTCTATAAAACAGCTCAAAATTTTCATGGTGGTTGATTTTCCGGCACCGTTAGGCCCCAGAAAACCAACTACTTCACCTTTGCTTATGGTAAAGTTGAGCTCGTTTACGGCTTTTTGTTTTCCGTAAATCTTGGTAAGGTTTTGAACAGAAACGGTCAATTCAGTTCGGTTTTTGTAGCCCGCGAATTTAATTCACATTGATTCGAATGACTGAACCGGATATGAAATTGAGCACCGGAGCGCTCGGTTAATACCAATTTTGCCTTGTTTTGGCTTCCTGCACCTATCTATAATTCCAATCCATTGCCGCATTCAGGTATTTCAAGAAAACTATCCAAGGCTTGTAAAATTCTGCCGATACGGTAAAATTAGCTTGCTGCGCTAAGGCAATATTCAGGTTATTTGCAGCACGCACATGCCCAAACGACAGCTTGACCATACGGATGTATTGATACTCAATATCCTTCAGCGCGAAGGAGATATCAGCAACTTTGCCTTGAGCAAAAGGCTTGGCATAGCGCCTTCTACCACGCTCAAACGCGTAGAGCGGCTTAAACAAATTGGGGTGTTGGGCACCGCTCATTTTGAGGTGAACAAAGAAATTTTAGGTTACAAGGAAGTATTTCTGCTGCGCATAGCTATTAGAAACGAGCGCGATGCCATAGAAAAACTGGAAAAGACATTGTTGAAAGATTGCCTTGTGGAGCAATTGTGGACCGTGGCCGAGGATGAAGTAATTGGCAGCGCACAATACAAGGCCTTGGTACGCGCCAAAGATGAAAGTCATTTTAAAACATGGTGCGCCCGCTTGCTCGAAACCTGCCATTGCCTGCTTGAAAAAGAGCGCGCAGATATAGTGCTTAAAAGCCGCAGCGAGTTGAAACTAAGCTACCACGACCTGGAAATGCTGCGCAAAATTGACAACCAAAACAGCTAGACGTTATTCAACATTTTTATATAGGGACGCAAATCCTCGTTGCTTTCAATTTTAAGGGTGAGCAATCCGGCTTTTTTGCCGGCTTCAATATCGCGCTCTTTGTCGCCAATAAACCACGATTTTGTTTTGTTGCCCTTAAACCGGGCCAAACCCCGCTCCAGCATGCCGCTATCAGGCTTTCGGCAGGTGCATAAACTATAGTCGGGGTGGTGCGGGCAATAGTACCAAGCCGCAATTTCAACCCCATAGTTTGCCAAGTGTTGGGCAATTGCCTTGTTGATGGTTTGCATATCGCTGCGCGTATAAATGCCTTTTGCAATGCCACTTTGGTTGGTAGCCACCACAAACAGAAATCCCTTTTCTTTAAGCGCGGCAAGTGCATCACCTATACCTTCAACCATTGAAAAATGAGAGAGATGATAAGTGTATTCTTTTCGCTCGGTATTCAACACGCCATCGCGGTCAAGGAAGATTATTTTGGTTTTTTCCATAGCTCAAAAGTAAGAAAGCAGGAGGCCAAAAGCCACAAAGGGCAACAACAACCACAGCAAGCCTTTAACTTTCATTGGCTAAGAACACTTTTATAATAAGGGTTTAAAACAGCATATTTGCAGGCTAAATTTTTGAGCCTTGTCTAAAAGCATAGTACTTATACCTACCTACAATGAGAAGGAAAACATTGAGAAAATGGTGCGCACGGTTATGGATTTGCCCATAGCCTTCGAAGTACTTATCATAGACGATAGCTCGCCCGATGGCACAGGCGAAATAGTGAAAGGACTACAGCAGGAATACAACCGCCTGCATTTGCTTTCGCGCAAAGGGAAAGAAGGACTAGGTAAGGCCTACATAGCCGGTTTTGAATGGGCCTTGGCACGCGATTACGATTTGGTATTTGAAATGGATTGCGACTTTTCGCACAACCCGCAAGACCTGGTAAAACTGCACGAAGCCTGCGAAAATGGCGCCGATGTGGCCATTGGCTCGCGCTATGTAACCGGTGTAAATGTGGCCAACTGGCCTATTTCAAGGGTTTTGCTCTCTTATTTTGCATCGAGCTATGTGCGGCGGGTAATGGGTATGCCCATCAAAGACAGCACCGCGGGTTTTGTGTGCTACAAACGCGAAGTATTGGAAACCATTAAACTTGATAAAATAAAATTCAAGGGATATGCCTTCCAGATTGAAATGAAATTCAATGCCTGGAAATACGGTTTTGACATTCGCGAAGTGCCCATCATTTTTACCGACCGCAGCGAAGGACAATCCAAAATGAGCAAAGGCATAGTGAGGGAAGCTTTTTTTGGGGTTATTGAGCTTAAAATATGGAGCTGGTTTCACAACTACAAAAGGAAGTGATGGGAGATAATGTGGGCGGGCTGAAATAGTTTACAACCTATATTTGAGTAAAAAAATGGAACAACATTCAAACGGGCTCAGAGAAGATGATCCAAACTTATTGATGGCGCGAGACCTGAAAAAAGAAGGTCTCAGCAATATGAAAATAAGAAAGGAGCTGGAGCAAAACGGCCTCGACGAAAAGTACATTACCGCCATAATAAGGGCTATAAATCCGCAATACAGGACCGAAACCAAATCGGTGGATCGCATGGAAGGCGGCAAATCAAAGTTTGGGATGTCGCCCTGGAAAGTTATCATCTTCGTTCTTATCCTACTCCGCTTACTCATTCGCCTGTTTCGCGATTAGCCAAAGTGGGTGCTGCTAGAAAATTAACTAAAATCCGACATTGAAACTTAGATTTGGGATATGAAGCCTTCGACTTGGCATCTCAATACATTGACGAAAAAGTAGTTGGACAAACCAGTTTTGACGATTGTGTTCACATTTCGACTGCCACATTAAATAAAGTTGACTTTTTGGTTAGTTGGAATTTTCAGCACATTGTGAACGTATTTAGAATCCGTGGATATCATGCGATTAACATAAAAAACGGACTTATTCAATTGGATATCAGGTCACCAAAAGAAATTGTTAGAGAAGATGAAGAATAAAGAAAAGAACTTTGACACCGTAAAATTCTTCAGACAAGTGAAGGAGAAAATTGCCAAAGAAACCAAAGACATGACATTCGAAGAGTTTAAAAAATACATGGAAACTCGACGATTGAAATCTGCAAAATGAAACAATCGACACCACAAGGGCGAGCATAAAATACAGGGCGGTTCTGTAGTTGGTCACCACGCGCTACGCGCAGCACTTTTTCTACCCTGTGCAGTGGAAATCCCTTATTAAAAACCCAACTCACAAGTCTGCAAAATGTAGCGCCACAACCCGCTAAGTGACAGCTGTCATGTTTTCAAACCATTGACTTTATGATATTTGAAGACAAACAAACACTACAGCTATTATGAACAATATTTTGGTAACCATTGAATTTGAAGAACATAGCCAGCAACTTATTGACTATGCGGTGAAATTGGCCGATAAATTCAACTCAAAAATCTGGCTCTTGCACGTGGCGGCGCCCAATCCCGACTTTGTGGGCTACGAAGTTGGTCCGCAATACATAAGAGACATGCGCGCCGAAGAATTGAAAAGCGAACACAAAAAACTGGATGTATATTCAAAAGACTTGAGAGGCAAGGGCTTTGATACCGAAGCACTCCTAATACAAGGCGCCACTGCCGAAACCATACTTTCTGAAGCCCAAAAACTACAGGCCGATTTGATCATTATCGGGCACCATTTTCACAGCTGGTTTTACAAAGTTTTTGGACAAACCACCGATGTAGAAGTGATAGACAAGACCAATATTCCGGTGCTCATCATACCCATTCCTGAAGAAGATTAGCAGCTTGTAGAAGGCGGCATTTTGCCATTTGTAATAATTAACCAATCCAATGGAAACGCCCTAAAGATCTTAGTTGCGGGTTAATTGTCTTAATTTGGGCAATCAAATGTTAAAGAATTGCCCATGAGAAATGCCATTTTACGCAAAAAGAAAAAGCAGCTAAAAGAGCAAGCCAAACAACTTAACCACTTGTTGCAAAGCCATCATGCGCATGCCGCTCACGAAGTTAAGCGCATGGTAAGCAGCATCAAATTGTTGTTGCTAGAGATCAAGGAGTTCCTGGCACAGTATGAATTGAAGAAAATACTGGGAGCAGCTGCCCTTTTGTTTGGTCTTGCCGCGGCCCCTGAGGCCAATGCCCAGGTGTTCAAAACCGGTATGGCCAATCCGTTTGGAATGGATACTTCAAAGGCATTTGCCATTCCCACTTTTGCCGATCTTGATGGTGATGGCGACTTCGACATGCTGGTGGCTGAGTACCAGGGTGTTTGGGAATACTATGAAAATACAGGTACCGCTTCAGCGCCTGATTTCGCCTCTTCAGTAGCCAATCCGTTTGGTTTAAAAGCAGCCACTATTATGGGCGCCCCAAATCTTGTAGATATTGATGGCGATGGCGACTTTGATTTATTGGCGGGGGAGTATTATGGCAATTTTGAGTTTTTCGAAAATATAGGAACCAGTAGCGGCCCACAATTTGCCAGACCACAAAAAAATGCACTGGGGCTGTCCAAATGTCGCGATCTTGTTTTTCCTACCATTGCCGACCTTGATGGCGATGGCGATTATGATGTGCTTGCAGGCGAGTTTTACGGCAACTTCCAATACTTTGAAAATACAGGTTCCAAAACCAACCCACAGTTTGCTGCCCAGGTAAAAAATCCCTTTGGTCTTGACTCGCTCTACGGCTATAACCAACCAAACCTGGCCGATATTGACAATGACGGCGATTTTGATGTTTTGGCCTGCGATTATTATGGCGTGATGTATTTTTTTGAAAATACCGGAACAGCCACTGCACCGGCATTTAAGAAGGCGGTTCCCAATGCCTTCAATCTGAACAACCCCGACAAGACACTCGCTTTTCCTACCACAGTTGATCTTGACAATGATGGTGATTTGGATGTGTTGGTAGGTACCTTATTTGGTATTATGCGCTATTATGAAAATGTAGTTTTTACTTCAACTCCGGCTTTGGCACCATCAAACAAATTGGCGGTTTATCCAAATCCCGCCGGCAGTGTGGTTCAAATTGACTGCGCCCATGGTTTTGAAAAAGTTGAAATATATGACCTGCCGGGTCATTTGGTGCAAACCCACAACAGCGGCAATCCACAACTGCAAATTGGTCATTTGCCACCCGGTGTTTACCTGCTTCGCATTTTTGAAAGTACGGGTATTGTCTCCACGCGTAGAATAACCAAACAGTAGAAAGAGGGAGTATCAAGCAATGTGACTTTTGCACGCAAGAACAAAAAATTGCTCAAGTCCTTGGTGGCTCGTTTGTATGAAAATTAATATCAGCGAACGACCAATCTGAAACATGCGAAATGGTTTGAGATAATTGACTAAGCACTACTGCGTTGCCAACTGCCTAACGCGTTTCATTTGACCCGCTGCCACAGGAAGTGTAATGGTAAAGGTGGTTCCATGGTCAACCTTGCTGTAAACATTTACAGTGCCTTTGTTGCGCTCTACAAAATCCTTTACCAATATGAGTCCAAGGCCGGCACTTAATTCGCCTGCGGTGCCCGGGCGGTTGTTTTTTGATCCTAAATCAAATAATTGCTTCATCATTTTATCGGGTATGCCTATGCCCTCATCCCTCACGGTCAAAGCTATTGAAGCCTCATCTGCCGATTGGCAAGCTATGTAAACAGTGCCATTGATATGGCTGAACTTGAGTGCGTTAGATACAAGGTTTCTGATAACCGATTCAAGCATATTCTTGTCGGCCAGGGCTTTCAGATTTTTTGGACATGTCACCTCAAGGTCTATTTTTTTCTGAAGTGCCGTTTCTTCAAACAGGTTAATAACGCGGTAAAATAAGTCAGCCACTAATATTGGTTCGGGTTTAAACGGCATATTGCCGGCTTGCAACCGCGACCAATCGAGCAAATTGTTGAGCAGTTTAGAAACATTACTTGCATTGCCGTGCAGCTTGGTGAGCATTGACCGCATAGCCTTGCCATTAAATTGATCAAAATCGGTTTCCAATATTTCAAGCACACCCACCAGCGAATTGATTGGGCCACGAAGGTCGTGCGCCAGAATGGAGAAAAAACGGTCTTTGGTTTTCACGGCCTGCGAAAGCGCAATTTTGGTTTGCCTGCGCGAAATGGCAAAGGCAATAGACCGCGACAGCAATTGTTGGTTTAAATCTTTTTTTACAATAAAATCTTCGGCACCCAGCTGCACGGCCTGTCGGCTAAGGCTACAATCGTCGGTTGATGAAAGTATCACAATGCAGTTTTTGTTGCTATGCTCCAATAGTTGCTTCAAACCCTCCAATTGGGCTATGTCAGGCAGTGTCAAGTCAAGAATGATTACGTCAAACTGCTGGTTTTTGAGGGTTTCCAGTGCTTTTTCAAAAGTTGGACACCAAACCGTGGTGTATGTTGCAGAGCCGTCCGTTCGCAGCATTTCCTTTAGCAGTACGGCGTCCACCTCGTTGTCTTCTATGTGCAATAGCTTTATGTGGTCCATCGATTGCAATTACATTTTGTCAAAGATTGTACAGCAAAAGCAACTAAAAAAGTGACTACAGTCATAAGCCCACCATCATTCTGTTAATGCCAATAATTTGTATATGAGTTGGTTGTATAAGTGGATGAACTGATGTGCTCCGTGAATTTATCGGGGTTTTTACAGGATGAAAAATTCCGATATGCAATGGGGTAACTTGAGATGGTTGGCGTTTCTCAATTTTTTTTTTTAGAAATGTTTAGAAGCTTTTTTTATGCCACGTGCAACTTCAAAAGCCGGTCTAGCGTCTATAAGGCATACACACCAAAAGCCCTAAAAAACCTTTAATTAATTCCACATTTAATGCCTGCTAAACGAACCCGATTCCCCATCGGGTTTGTTTTTTTGTGGTGTTCGGGGTTTATTACCCACATGGCCAACCTACTTTTGGAGTAAAGTTTATGCCACTACCGGTACTAATCATCAGAACAAAAAATGGGAAAAGCTGTTTTTCTCTTGATTTTTAAAACCTACAAATGAAAACCTTAAACGGTAAGAAGAAAGAACCAATAAACCTGTCCGAGTTTGACGATGACCACATCATGTCATCAATTGAAACTCCGCTCAGAGATGATGCTTTTGAACTTGACGAAGAGCTGAAGGTAGAGCTTATAGAAAAAAAGTTTGAAGAAATCATGCAGGTTTTGGGCTTGGACCTAAACGACGATAGCTTGAAAAACACACCAAAACGTGTGGCTAAAATGTTCGTTCAGGAAATTTTCAAAGGGCTCAGTCCTGAAAACAAACCATCTGTGTCATTATTCGACAATAAATTTCACTACAAGCAAATGCTGGTTGAGAAGGATATTAATGTCAACAGTACTTGCGAGCACCATTTTCTACCCATCTTCGGCAAAGCGCATGTGGCCTACATTTCCACCGGAAAAGTTATCGGCCTTTCAAAAATCAACCGCATTGTGGAGTATTTCAGCAAACGTCCGCAGGTGCAGGAGCGTCTTACCATACAAATAGCCAACGAGCTTAAGGCGGTTCTTGAAACTGATGATGTAGCCGTGGTAATAGATGCGTACCACATGTGTGTTTCGTCGCGCGGAATTGAAGATGTGGCAAGCAGCACGATAACCGCCGAGTACTCAGGCAAATTTAACGATGCCGCTGTGCGACAGGAGTTTTTGCGCTACCTGGGCAAATAGATATTCTTTGAACATACAGCCGCCACAATTGTTTGCTTTGTATGAAGCAGATAGTAATAGTAGGCGGCTCGCATGGAGTAGGCAAGGCTTTGCTCCACAGGCTTTTAAGCGACGGAAACTACGGAGTAATAAACATTAGTCGCGGCGAAGTACCTGCCCATGAAAGGCTGGAACACCACGTTTGTGATGTAATGCAGGGCTTTCCACAACTCAATATTCAATCGTGCGATGGATTGGTCTATTGCCCCGGAAGCATCAATCTCAAACCATTCCACCGCCTTTCTTTAAGCGATTTTCAAGACGATTTAAACTTGAACTATTTGGGTGCCGTGCGTGCCATTCAAGCATTAATTGGCCCATTGAAGCGGTCAAAAAATGCTTCGGTAGTTTTGTTCAGTACGGTTGCGGCCACACAGGGCATGCCTTTTCACTCAAGCATTGCCGGCGCCAAAGCAGCTGTTGAGGGCTTAACACGTTCGCTGGCAGCAGAATACGCAGCCAATAATATCAGGTTTAATTGCTTAGCACCTTCGGTAACCGATACGCCACTTGCCGAAAAACTGTTAAGTGATGATAAAAGGAGGGAAGCCAGCGCACGAAGACATCCCCTGAATCGTTTTGGACAACCGGATGATTTGGCTTCAATGGCCGAGTTCCTGCTAAGCGATAAAGCAAATTGGATAACAGGACAAGTATTTGGCATTGACGGTGGATTATCAACCTTAAAACTTATATAGCTATGGCAGCAGACAAAGAAAAAATCATAGACCACTTTATTCACGATGTATCGCTTGGAGGCGAAATGCCCAAAAGTGTTTTTTCATTTTGCAAAGCACACAAACTCAAGGAAGCTGATTTTTATGAGCATTTCAGCAACTTTAAAGCCTTGGAAAAAGCGGTTTGGAACGACCTTTTTACCGCCGTGGCACAAATTGTGGAAAATGATGAAGTGTTTAATGAGTACAACGCCCGCGAAAGGTATTTGGCTTATTGCTTTACCCTGGTAGAGCAACTGAAAAAGAACCTTACATTTTACCGCATTTCGGCCAATACAAATGATTTGAAAGAAATGCTCAACAGCCCGGGAATCAAAGCGTTGCGCAAATCAAAATCGTTTTTCCAAAACCTCGTAGAATTTGGTATTGACAACGACCAAATTAAATCGCCCGATATACTGAGCGGACAATTGCCCAAAATTTTCCAAATGCACGTGGGTTTTGTCATCAAATATTTTCTTAATGATGAAAGCGAAGGTTTCAGCCAAACCGATCAGGCAATAGAAAAATCGGTAAAACTGTTGTTTGATGCACTTGAAAACAGCCTGCTGGGCTCTGTTATCGATTTTTCAAAATTTATGGGCAAATCAGTTTTAGCATGAAAGAACAAGAACGCATACCCGTGAGCAAAGTGCAACGGGCTTCAAAATTTGTAGGTACGGGCGCCAAAGTGGGTGTCAACTATCTGAAAAACAAAATAAAAGGTGGTAGCCGCGAAGAACTTGACAAAGCCAACGCCGAGGATATTTTTAATACCCTAAGCGAATTGAAGGGCAGTGCACTTAAAATGGCGCAGATAATAAGCATGGACCAAAACATGTTGCCCCAAGCCTACATTCAAAAATTTGCCCTGGCACAATATGCTGCACCGCCGCTTTCGCTGCCTTTGGTGGTTAAAACATTTAAGGAAACTCTGGGCAAATCGCCTTTTGAAATCTTTGACGATTTCAGCAAAAATGCGGTGAATGCTGCAAGTATGGGGCAGGTGCACAAAGCCAGCTACAAGGGGAAAACAGTGGCCGTAAAAATTCAATATCCCGGCGTAGCGGATAGTGTAGAAAGCGACCTGAACCTTGTAAAACCTTTTGCTACAAGGTTGGTGGGTTTTAAGGGGGCGGATGTTGACCAGTATTTTAACGAAGTAAAGGAACGCCTGCTTGAAGAAACCGATTATGAATTGGAGTTGAGTCGCTCTATGGCTATGGCCGCACAGGTAAGGCACCTCAACGGATTGCAGTTTCCACATTTCTACCCCGAGCTTTCTTCAAAGCGCATCATTACCATGGATTGGCTGGATGGCATGCACTTGGGTGAATTTTTGAAAACAAACCCCAGTGCCGAAGTGCGCAACAAAGTGGGCCAGCATTTGTGGGATTTTTACAACTACCAAATCAACCACATGTATTGTGTGCACGCTGATCCGCATCCCGGCAACTTTCTCTTTCACCAAAATGGCGAAGTAGGCGTGTTGGATTTTGGTTGTGTAAAAGAATTTGGCAAAGATTTTTACCATTCTTTCTTCTCATTGTTGTCTGAGGAAACACTCAACAACGAGGAAAAGCTATTGCAAAGGTTCACCGAATTAAAGCTTGTTTATCCTGATGATTCGGAACAGGAGCGTCAGTTTTTTCTCGAAAATATCAAGCATTCCATTTCGCTCGTGGCACGTCCATTCCGCTACAACGAATTTGATTTTGGTGATAAAGCCTTCATACGCGAGATTTATGAATTTGGCGAAAAAATGGGCAAATCGCCTGAAATAAGAAAGACCAAAAAGGCACGCGGACCCAAAGATGCGCTGTTTATCAACCGAACTTTGTTTGGCATTTACAACATGCTGCACGAGCTAAAAGCCACCGTAAAAGTCAACTGGGACTTTGAAAAAGCCTGATTAACTGAAATGTATTTAAGTGTTTGACTTTTAGTCAGCTATCAAGCTAATTCCATCCATTTCTTCAGGCTGTTCTATGCCCATAATTTGCAGTGCGGTGGGTGCCAAATCAGCTAGTTTACCATTTTTCACCTTTTGGTAGCGCTTGTCGGCACTTATCAAAAAGAACGGTACCGGATTGGTTGTGTGGGCCGTATTTGGACTTCCATCGGCATTTACCTCAAAGTCGGCATTTCCGTGGTCGGCGGTTACCAGGCAGGTATAGTCATTTGCCAGAGCGGTTTCAACCACTCTTCTGCAAGCATCATCTACCGTTTCCACAGCCTTTACCACGGCATCAAACACACCGGTATGTCCCACCATATCAGCATTGGCAAAGTTTAGCATCACCAAATTGGGTTTGTTTTGGTTCATAAAGTCTATGGCTTTGTCGGCTACTTCATTGGCACTCATTTCAGGAGCCAAATCATAAGTAGCCACTTTGGGCGATTGTGCCATGATTCGGGTTTCGCCTTCAAATGGTGTTTCAACTCCACCTGAAAAGAAAAAGGTTACATGCGGGTATTTTTCAGTTTCGGCAATTCGCAGTTGGGTCAGCCCATTTCTTGCCATTACTTCGCCCAGTGTATTTTTCAAATCGATTGATGGAAACATAACCCCAACATTCTTGAACGTAGCATCGTATTCGGTAAACGTAATGTATTTGATACCAATGGGTTTCATGCCGAAGTCGGGAAATGCTTCCTGCGTAAGTGCCCGTGAAATCTGTCGGCCACGGTCGGTTCTGAAGTTGAAGTTGATAACTACATCACCCGCCTTTATTTTCCCGTTTTCGCCACAGGAAGTATGTATTATTGGCTTTATAAATTCATCAGTAACACCACTTCCGTATGAATTTTTGAGCGATTCCAACAAGTTGTTGCTTGGTTCGCCCACGGCATTTACCATAGCATCATAGGCCAGTTTTATGCGGTCCCATTTGTAGTCGC
>WGNN01000001.1 GCA_016124515.1 bacterium | reverse complement strand
CAAATAAACCGGGTGGCCACGTAAGGGAAAGTCTTGAACTCGTTTTGCCGGAAAGAAATCCTTGGTCTCATAGTTGTCAAATGAACAGCCCTCAACTCTGATCTCATTCTTCTCAGTCAAGTCTATAACCAAAATCTTTTGGTCAGCTTTGGTGTCATGTTCTTCTTTAAACCCTGTTATATCAAAGTAGAGTAACAGGTCTGACGGCAATATGGCTTCTAACAATGCTCGGTTCAAGTGGTAATATTTTAGAATGCAAATAACACTAAATCCCCAAATATTTTACTTGAGCCCATTTTGCTTTCCATATAATTACTACAAACATAATGACTATTAGGCCCTTGTACAATTGCTGCACGGCGCCTGTAGCTTGGTTTTTTTAGAACTGCCTTTGGCAAACTGCGAAAATCATGAGCTTTTATTTTTTTCATATCACGTTTTTCTTGCGACTAATAAATCAACAGATAAGGAATTCTCTAAGATTCATCTGTCCTTGGCTAACATCAAAAAAGCCAAAGGGATTTTTCACGATGCCAATCTATTGTCTTCATTTTGAACAAAAATAAGGGGAGAACCTTCCATTAGTCATTAATTGCTTAAATAAAGGAATCTTGGCTATACCTAATCAAGACAATGTAATTGGCATTTTCAAATTAAAAGTTGTCCCTTGGTTTATTTCACTTTCCACTCCAAGCTCAATTTTCAGCAAATCGGCGTATGCTTTAACAATGGAAAGCCCCAATCCAGTACCCAATTCCCCACTACTTCCAGCGGCGCTTTGTGTAATTGAAAATAAATTTTGTAACTGATCCGGGGTCATTCCTGAGCCGTTATCTTTACAAGACACTATAAAAAAACTTTCTGATTTTAATACCACTAAATCTATCCTACCGCTATTCTCACGACAAAACTTAATTGCATTAGAAACCAGATTTCTAATGATAATTTTGATTAATTCCTTATCAGATATCACTTCAAAATTAGGATCAGCATTCAGCTTCAATTCTACGCCCTTATCACGTGCTTGACGTTCATACAGTGTTAGCGTGTTCGTTAAAACGTCTCTTATGTTAAAAGAGCTGATAGTTATAGGTTGGTTACTCACCCAATACAAGGTATTATCAAGCATTTCGGATGTTTTAGAAACGTCTGAATTAATTCTTTGCAGCAAGTATCTGAATTGATTTTCACTTAAATCGCCTTCTTCGGACATTTTTAACAGGCTTTTCAGCGAATTGATGGGTGAGCGTAAATCATGAGAAAGCACTGAAATGATCTGCGTTTTCAAATTATTTTTAAGTGAAAGACTTTGATACAATTCGTAGTTAAGCCTTCTGAAGGTACGAGATGCCACCATTGCAAATAAAACTGCAATAAAACTATTGGCAAAAAAAGGAATTAACTCGCTGTCTGATACTGAATCTAGTTTACCCTGTTTATAGAGTAAGAAATAATTCAAAGGAAAGGTTATTATTACTAAACCCCATATTATTTCACTCCAATACAACATCTTTCTTGATAAATAAGACGCAATAACACCACCTGAAATTAATAACAAATGAATATTGGTATTGCCGAATATAGCAATATTCACAGAAATTACAATTGGCATTGCACCAAAAAGGCCCCAAAAGGCTACTTCGTAGTGCCTTAACCTGACCAATACATAAATTATGGCACACAGCACGAATGTTGCCCCATTTGAAATTAAACTATATAAATTATGTTTCACGAGATCTAGCATAACAAACATGGCGATCAAAACAAGGGCGGTTACCAAAATTCTGTTAAATATTTGTTTGTCTAAATTATTAAAAAACTCAACCTGTGTATTATCCATCTTACTCATTTACAACAATGTTTTAACAAACTTACAGATTGCCTTGTATAACACAGTCATAAAGGTTTGATGTCCCCTTACCCTTAGTATTGTTCATTGTCTTTCACAACAAAAAACCATGGTAAATATTGGATAACATTTAGAAATCTATGCATCTGACATCAGGGATTAGAAATCACCTCAATCCTGCTCTTTGCAAGCTGTAGTGCTTTTATCACGGAATAATACTTTAACACAAATACCGCGAGACCTGTTTAAGCCGGAACAAGCAATTTTCAACTGCTCATTCCGGCATATTTGTACCAACCAATATGCTCCCGTGCAGCCTTGCGCACATAGCGTTTCAAGTAAGATTCTTTGGCAATAAAGGCCGGTGTTTCGTCAACCTTTACAAAGCCCATTTTAGGTGGCAGTGCACTGTAAAGACTTTTCGGTGGCTTGGATCGATACAAATCCTTGAACAACAAACCCGACTCAAACGTGTGCATCCACAGTGCAGCGGGTTGCAATTCATTTGTAATAAACTGCAAACCCACCGTGAGCAACATTTCGTCCCACTGCTTTGCGTATTTTGAGAGGTATTGTTGGTACAGGTAAAAATCATACAGGCTGGCCCGTATGCCCCTGTCTTCAAGTCTGCGCTTTTGCAAATCATCTGTTGTGCCACCCGCTACAAATGCTGCAGTCCACTTTAGGTTGCGCAGCCAATCGTTTTGTATTTCTTCAATCAGCACTTCATTGGTTTCAAAGTCTATATCTAACCTGAGCCAACCCAGGGTTTTGAATTTCTTTGCCACCGGATGTGCTGTGGTATTGAAAATCCCTACCGGGCTTTCAACAGGTTTGAGCAGACTATAATATTTTTGGTTGTGTTCTTCGCAAAAATTTACCTGCAGCACCAGATTAAAACCACTTCGGCTGGTTTGGTACCAGCTATCCTTGTAGTATTTGGCCGGAGCGGTGCCCCATGCAGCAGTGGTTATTACAAATCGAGTTGTATCTGCCGGCCAATAATGTGCCAATTGTGCTCTTTGCAGTGCAGCATTTTGGCATTTGCTCATGATTTCCTTTTTAAACCACTCTTTTTGCAAGAGCACTTTTTCGGGCATTTGCTTTAGGCTGCTCAGCAAAATTGATGCGTTTGTTTTGCCTAGCAATCGGTCTATCAGGTGCTTGTCTTTATAATAGTAAACATCCGCTGGCTCTTCAAAAATAGCCTTCAGTTCTTCTACTTCATCTGTTGTCATTGTTCTTATTTTATTATAGAAATAAAAGACCGGCATAGCCAACCGGCCTTTTTGGGTATAATTGAAAGCCCATAAAACTAACACCCACAACCCTTGCAGGGGCACAGTACCAGCCGCGTGGAACAACGGCATTGTGGCGGCTGGAATTGGCTTTTATTATAATTATACGCGGCCTTCCATTCTCACAATTTTTGGCAAAAAAGTACCTATCACTTCTACAAGCTCGGTTTGGCAACTCATTACCTGATCAATGTTTTTGTAGGCCATAGGCGCTTCGTCCAACCCGCCCCCAAGCAAGGTCACTTTATGCTCTTTAAGGTTGTTTTTCAACCATTTAGGCTCAATACTTTGCTTGGCTTTGGTGCGGCTCATGGTGCGGCCTGCTCCATGTGCGGCAGACTGTAGCGACTGCCTATTGCCTTTGCCGCGTACTATAAAGCCTGCCGCCGTCATAGAGCCCGGAATAATACCGAGAACCCCCGCCCCTGCCGGCGTTGCGCCTTTTCGATGCACAATTACCTCGTTGTGGTTGGCATCTTGCTCTTTCCAGGCAAAGTTGTGGTGGTTCTCAACTCGGGCCACGTATGGTGTACCGAGTTGGCGGGCTACGCGCTCGTGAATCTGGTGGTGACAAGCCGAAGCATAATCGCCCGCCAGGTTCATTGCCTGCCAGTATTCTTGTCCGTTTTCGGTGGCCATATCCAGCCAACTCAGGTGCCGGGCTCCTTCGGGCAGTTTGCAAGTATCTTTGGCCAGTTGCGAATAAAACTGCGCAATACTTACCCCTAAACCTCGTGATCCTGAGTGCGTAAGCAAAGCCAGGTAGCGGCCCGTTGGCAAGTTGAACTCATTGTTTGCATCGCAGATTTGAACCTCGCCAAACTCTGCAAAATGGTTGCCGCCGCCCGAGGTTCCTATTTGTGCAGCTGCTTTGTTTTGCAGCGTTTTTACAAAAGGAATTTGGGCAAAAGCCTCGTGCTGCAAGATGGGATGGTCCATTTTTTTCTCAAACACATCCTTGTTGCCAAAGCGCGTGTTGCTAAGCAAAACCTCCTTGTAGCGCTCCGTATTTTTGGCAAGTACCTCGGGCGACATATCGAAAATGCTCAGGCACATGCGGCAACCAATGTCAACCCCAACGGCATAGGGAATTACGGCGTTTTTTGTGGCCAACACCCCGCCAATGGGCAGTCCATAACCGTGGTGTGCATCAGGCATAAGCGCGCCTGCTACAGCCACGGGCAGTTTCATGGCAAGGTTCATTTGGTGTATAGCGCCTTCGTCTATATGTTCTCTGCCATACACTGCATAGTGGGGCAAGGTGGCTTTCAGGCTGTACTCAAGTTGCTCCTGCACTTCTTCCCTGGCCGATATGAGTTCGGTGGCAACCTGCCAAAAAGCATCGTCGTCGCGGTATTTTTCAGGATGTTGCAACACATTTTGGAGCATAGCCAATTTGTATGCCCTGCTTTTGCTTTTATAATGTTTTTGGGTAGCATTCAGTGCCAGCCCAATGGCTTTGCCTTCTGCAAAACCAATTTCCGTAAGGTGTTTTCCTTTTAATTTAGAATTTCCCATTTTGTTGAACTTAATGATAATAAAATCCCGAGGTCATTTTTACTTTTCATCATAAAAACAACATAGAAATACATGCCGCCAGTGCCTGGCAAAAGCAACAAAAAATAAGCGGAATACTGCTGGTGAAAGTTGGCGCGGAACTGGCCGGGAAATTTCTCAGGAAATAAAAAACCCGGCTCAATGGCCGGGTTTCGAGCTTTTATACATATTGTGTGCTTACAAACCTGACCATTTAATACGCAAACCCATGCAGCCTATCGGCTTGTGGTTGTATTGATTCATTTGTATTTTAAACATACTTTTTTTGCGTTTTTAAAATGTTGATGCAAGTATAAAGCGAAATTCAAATACGAAGCAAATTAATTTATATTTTTTTCGATGAATGAGCTTCTATCAGCAAGATAGCTCAGCAGATGTGGTGTAAGCTTGACATAGGACATTGATTTATTCGAGCCATAACATGAATAACTTTACGCTACACGATACCCACCTGATTTTAGTGGTAATGAATTAGTTTGAGCTTAAAAACTCAAATTCGACTCACCAAACACATCAGAAACTGAATCTTAAATCAATGACCAAAAAGAATTCCCCTATCTTAAACCAAATGCTTGTTGCACTACACCATACTTGCTGATAAACTAACTTTGCTGCATGGCAAAGCACAACGAAATAAAAATACATGGGAAAAGTCGCTTTGGGCGGTTTCAAGACTACATTGGCGAGTTTGTTTATGGTGGCATTGACGGTAGTGTAACCACTTTTGCGGTGGTGGCCGGTGCCACCGGCGGCGGGCTTGACAGTTCCGTGGTCATTATTCTGGGCTTTGCCAATTTGTTTGCCGATGGTTTTTCAATGAGCGTGGGTAGCTACCTTTCTACCAAGTCGGAAAAAGCAAATTACGAAAAACACAAAGCCATAGAATATTGGGAAATTGAACACCTGCGCGAAAGGGAAATTGAAGAAGTGCGCGAGATATATGAAAATTATGGTTTTGAAGGAAAACTGCTCGAAGATATTGTGGCACATATTATTGCTGACAAAGACCGTTGGGTAGAGGTGATGATGAAAGAAGAGCTTGAAATGCAGGAAGAAAACAAAACACCGCTGGGAATGGGAGCGGCCACTTTTGCGGCCTTTTTGATCATGGGATTTGTGCCGCTTATTGCCTATGTTTATGATTATTTAATTGCGCCGGTTACACAACTATTTGCGCTCTCAACCGGTATGACCGCTCTTGCCTTTGCGGGCATTGGGTATATGAAGAGCCACGTTACAGGCACAAGTCGTTTCAGGGGCGTGGTAGAAACGCTGTTGTTGGGTGGGGCTGCTGCGGTACTCTCCTATTTTGTAGGCGATTGGCTCGAAAAATTGCTCACCTAGTGGGAATTGAAAATTCAAAATTAAAGGTTGAAAATTGGCGTAACCATTATAAAATTCAAAATTGAAGGTTGAAAATTGAAAATTGGCGTAACCATTATAAAATTCAAAGTTGAAGATTGACCACGGTCCACTTTTGATGGACGACAGACACACGGGGCAGTGGGCTACTGTGTCTCGACGTTGGTGAGACGGCAGCCCAAACTCGCCGCACTGAGTGCGGTCATTTTTATCCTACACGCCACAGAGTGACGCGCGAGCAGGGTGCGGCTTTAATTTTGGCTGGTTTAAACATCCTTTACCATGAAAAAATGCGAAGGTTTAATCAATTTGCGGTGGTCGGTGGACAGTGTACTGCCGACTGTTTATTAGATTTCTCGCAGACTCGAAATGACATAAAACGGCATCACAGCCCAAACTCGCCGCACGGAGTGCGGTCATTTTTATCCTACACGCCACAGAGTGACGCGCGAGCGTGGGGCTTTTAATTAACCCGATATTAGATACAAGCTCTTTTTTTGATTAGTGGCGCGCGAGCGTGGGGGCTCGGCTCTAAACTCCCCAATCCTTTGCACCACGGCAGAAGACGGGGCCTATTGATTGTTTTCAAACCAATAGCTCAACCAGAAACAAGAAACTCTGAGCCCGTTTCAATTTGCAGTTTTTAATTTCTAATGGGTAATCCATTCAATCTCTCCCCAGCCGGTAAAAACAAAGCCTGTAGCGCGACTTTACCGCCAATTTGCCTTTTTCCAGTTTCCAGCTATTTCTTTTCAACGCGCTGCTGCCTTTCTCGTGGAGTGTTATTTTTCTGCCGTCCATATTCCAGGTACCGCTCACATCCACCACTTTGCCCGGAATTGATTTATCGATATAATGAAAACTGCCATCAGCATTCAACTCAAGCTGTACCACAACAGTCCCTTCGCAGGTTTCACTTGAAAACAGGGCGTTAAATGGCCGCTCGGTTTGCTGTGCTTGTGCCATGTGGCTGGTGGCACCGAAAAAAAACATAATTGCAATTAATACAAGGCTTTTCATACGTTCATTGGTTTTTATAGGGTTCATACAGCTATGGTATGGGCGGCGGCAAAAGGTAACCACGACCCTTGGCAAGTATTAAATTTTCTCGTGCCAATGTGTCGTTGTTTGTGGTTTGGTATTCTTTTCACAATTTGCCCCTACAAAAAACCAATTGCATGCACTTACTCCATTTTTTGCACGAGCTTGAAACATTTGCAGATGTACCTGAAAATCAATTACAATGGCTCATTGACCACTCAAGTGTGCGCAATTTCAAGCCGGGTGAATCGGTTTTTGCACCCAATGAACCTGCCGACGAGATGTATATAGTGCTCGAAGGGATTTTTGAAGTGCATTTTGTTCGCAATGGTCAGCGGCGCGAAGCCGGAACCATAGAAAAAGGCGACATAACCGGTCTGCTGCCCTACTCACGTATGAAAAGGGCAACAGGTAATGGAGTAGCCAAAACCGAGTCGAGTACACTGTGCTACCACCGCAAACATTTCCCCGAAATGATTACCCAACACTTTGAGCTTACCCAAGCGCTGGTGCATGTAATGACCAACCGCATAAGAACCTTTACCACCCTGCAAATTCAAAATGAGAAACTCATGTCGCTGGGCAAATTGTCAGCCGGTTTGGCACATGAACTCAACAATCCGGCCTCGGCCATTGTACGCAGCGCCCACGCCTTGCGCAACCACCTGAAAGGACAACCGCATAAGTTCAAAAAAATAATGAACATTAAAATGTCGGAGCAACAAGTGGACGAGGTAAACGACCTGCTTTTCAGCAAAATAAACAGCTACAAGGCCAACAAGCTTTCTATAATGGACCGCGCCGATAAGGAAGACGAACTATATGACTGGCTGGAAAACGAAGACTTTGAAAATGCCAACGAACTGATAGAAAATCTGGTGGAATTTGGTTTTGAAACCACCGACCTGCAATGGGTGAAAGAAAAAACCGGTGGACGCGATTTTGCGCCCGTGCTGGGTTGGATGGAGAGCAACCTTTCTACCGAAAAAATGGTGGAAGAAATACAGGAAGCTTCGGTGCGCATAGCCGATTTGATACAATCTATAAAAAGCTACAGCCACATGGACCGCGCCACCGACCGGCAGCAAGTTGATTTGCACGAAGGATTGCGCAGCACCATTACCATGCTGAAACACAAAATAAAAAAGCACCAAATACAACTTGAAGAACAACTGGCGGCAGATTTACCCGCCATCAGCGGCTTTCCGGGCGAGCTCAATCAGGTGTTTACCAACATTATAGACAATGCCATTGATGCACTTGCCGAAAACGAACAACCGCTGCGAAAAATAACATTCAGAAGCACCTACGACAGCCGCTTTGTACGTATTTTTATCAGCGACAACGGCCCGGGAATTCCACCTGAAGTGGTGCACCAAATATTTGATCCTTTTTTTACCACAAAAGAAATGGGCAAAGGCACGGGCCTGGGGCTCGATGTGGTTATGAAAATTGTGCGACAACACAAGGGCGATGTGAAAGTAAAATCGCAACCCGGCGCTACCGAATTTGAAATTTGCCTTCCTTTAAAATAATACGGAATAACATAATACACCAAGATGAAACCCATTATTTTTTCAATAGACGACGACCAACAAGTGCTGCGGGCGGTTCGTCGCGACCTGCGCAACCGCTATGGCAACCATTATAGAATTGTGAGTACCGAGTCGGCCATAGAAGCCTTGGAAACCTTGCCAAAATTGAAATCAAACGGCGAAAATGTAGCGCTTTTTCTCAGCGACCAACGCATGCCCGAAATGCTGGGTGTTGATTTTTTAGAAAAAGCCAAAAAATACTTTTCCGAGGCCAAGCGCATTTTGCTCACCGCCTATTCTGATACCGACGCGGCAATAAAAGCCATCAACGAAGTACAGTTGGATTATTATCTCATGAAACCCTGGGATCCGCCGGAAGAAAAACTCTATCCCGTACTAGACGACCAACTGGCCGAGTGGGAAGCAAGCCACACGCCCAACTACCACGGCATCAAAGTCCTGGGTTATCAATTCAGCCCCAAGTCGCACGAAATCAAGGATTTTCTTTCAGGCAATTTGTTTCACTACCGCTGGTACGATGCGCAAAACCATCCTGATGCCGCTGCTATGATGGCTGAGCATGCGCTGGAAGCCAAAGACCTGCCGGTGGTGTTTTTTGAAGATGGAAGCCACCAAAAATCGGGTTCGCTTGAGCACATAGCCGAGCGCCTGGGCCTGCACCACAGCGCCAACAACGAGATGTATGACGTGGCCATTATTGGCGCCGGCCCCGCCGGTCTTGCCGCCGCCGTATATGGCGGTTCGGAGGGGCTCAACACCCTGCTTATTGAACGCCGCGCACCGGGCGGACAAGCCGGCACAAGCTCGCGCATAGAAAACTACCTGGGTTTTCCCAACGGGCTCAGCGGTGCCGATCTCACCCGGCGTGCAGTAGCACAAGCCACCCGCTTTGGCGTAGAATTTTTGTCGCCGCAAGAGGTGGCGCATATTTCGGTAATGACCAACTACAAAACCATTACGCTCAAAAACGGCAATCAGCTGAACACACGCAGCATAGTAATAGCCACCGGAGTTGACTACCGAAAACATCCCGCTGCAGGGGTTTCGCAGTTTACAGGAGCCGGTATCTACTACGGTGCCGCCACTACCGAAGCTGCGGCCTGCAAAGACCGCGATGTGTATGTAATTGGCGGTGGAAACTCAGCAGGACAAGGCGCTATGTACCTTTCAAAATTTGCCCGAAAAGTGTATATCGTCATCAGGAAACCCGACCTCACGGCCACCATGTCGTCCTACCTTATTGACCAAATAAATGCCACAGCCAATATTGAAGTATTGGGATATCATGAAGTAATTGAAGCCACCGGAACTGAGCAGTTGGAGCAGCTTACCCTGCAACATACCCAAAGCAAAGAATGCCGAAAAGTAACCGCGGGAGCCATGTTTATATTTATTGGCGCCAAACCTTACACCGATTGGCTGGGCGAGCAGTTGCTCAAGGATGAGAAAGGTTTTTTGCTTACCGGCAGGGACTTGCACCAACAAGCTTCATTCAAAAAAATATGGAAATGGCCACGCGAACCCTTCAATCTTGAAACCTGTGTGCCGGGTATATTTGCCGCAGGCGATGTGCGCAGCGGTGCCATGAACCGCGTGGCAAGTGCAACCGGCGAAGGCGCCATGAGCATTAGTTTTGTACACCGCTACCTGGCCGAAGTATAGCCGCAAAATGATTGACTAAATTGAACCACTCAATAACACCTAGCATAACTAAATGATTGTTTACCAAACCAATAAGCACTTTTTCAGCGATATAAGCCATTTGGCAAAAAGCTGGACAATGACCCGCGTGGTGCGCTCAGTATTGGCCATTGGGCTGTTTACCACCGCCGTGTGCGTGCCTTATGAATATTTTCATTGGTCGCAATACATTGGCATGGACCTTACCGTATTTTCTATGATTGGTATCATCATGTCAATATTATTGGGTTTTAGAACGAGCACCGCCTACGACCGCTGGTGGGAAGGTCGCCAACAATGGGGCGCGCTGGTAAACAACTGTCGCAACCTGGCCATCATGACCCACAGCACTTTTGAGCCTGAAAACCTGGCTGACCGACACCAAATGGCTGTGTATATTTCCAACTTCTGCATAGCCTTTAAAGAGCACCTGCGCGAAGGCACTAAAACCGAAGAACTCATTTTTTTGAGCGAAAACGACAAGGCGGTTTATGCCCAAAAGAGCCACATACCCAACCACATATCTTACCAAATACACCAATTGGTAGAAAATGCCTACCGCCGCAAGGAAATAACCGGCGAAGACCAACTGAATTTTAAACCCCACCTAGCCTCCTTACTCGATATTTTGGGTGCCTGCGAAAGGATTAAAAAAACGCCCATTCCTTTTTCTTATGCGGTGTATATTAAAATCCTAATATCGGGCTATACCCTACTCATGCCGTTTATACTCTCGGGCACACTGCACTTCTGGACCATACCTGTAGTAATGTTTGTATTTTTTGCCTTCATAGGCATTGAACTTATGGCTGAAGAAATTGAAGATCCTTTTGGGCTCGATTGCAACGATTTGCCCACCGGAACCATTGCACATACCATAAAGGAGAATGTTTTTGAAATACTCGAAGCCAAAAAAGGCCATGAAGACCATAATGAACTCTATCAAAAAATATTTTAACAGCCGGTGGTTGGCCGCCTTGTTGGCACTTAGCGCCTGCACGCCGGAATGTTATGAAAAGGCGGAACCCCAAGTCTATTTGGAAATTTATAACTCTTGTCATTATGCACAATTGGACGCGCGCGGAATTATAACGCCACTAAATATTGAAAATAATTGCGGCGAAAACATGGGAAAAGTAACCCTGACACTCCCATTGTTGGAAAATAAAAAAACCTATTACCTTACCGATGGTTTCAATACCATCGACTCATTTACGCTTACCTACGAACTTACCAAAACCTATCAAAGCCGCAATTGTGGTTATGTGGTTCAGCTAAACCATTTGGTTATAGACACCAGCGCATCAAGCATCAAAACATATTATCGAAATGACAGTATTCCGTTCGACACACTGCATCCGTATATTGCTTACACCACTTTTGCTGACTATATGCGTCGCTATTGGTAGCGCCCAAAGCAGTTTTGAGCAAAACCAAAAATATAAGTTCATTGCAGGTATGAACGTGTTTCTGCCGCTGTATTCGGTTTTTGACAGCCAAAGCTCTCAAACAATTTTCGGCCATGCGGCGCTGCACAAATACTGGGGCCTATCGGCTCAATTGGGTTTTGATAAGCTTAGCCAAAGCGCTCTTTATGAAAATGTTGCCGGCCAATACAACAGCGCTTTTGCCAACCTGCTGGTCGATTATAAGTTGCTTCCCTCCTTTTGGGTTTCGGCAGGTGGCTACATGGCCCAAGTGAAAGAGCAATACCAAGCCACTTTGGGTGGTACCAATTTTTACCCGCAAACCATTATAAAATCGCAACACCAATTGATGGTAGGTGTAATGGGTAGAATGAGCTATTTTGGCAACCTTACTGATAGAATTGCCCTTCAGGTTTTTACCGATATGGGTTTGGCACTCGATACCATCAACAACGACTTTGTAAGCGTGGCGCACCCCGGTTTTTTGCTTGAAACCGGCAGGATACTCTACCTGGGTTTTGGCATCAATGTGGGTTATAGATTTGGCTTGAGGGGATAATGCAGCATTTTGCAAGTTTCTGCTTAACGCATGGTATATTTATAATGCGATACATCAAAAACCCGAATTGGAAAACGACCTTTCATTTCATCCATCAAACTGTCAGGCACACTTTCCACTGAATTGGGGCTCAATTCTTCCATTATTATTTCATCTCTCACATCAAAAATAGTTCGACATGTTTTTATGAATGTTGAATAAGTACAGGAGCTGTCAAGTTCAAATGTAAAGATACGCTTCTCTAAAATATACTTTCTATAAATCTGTGCAAACTTCTTTGGCGCATATTGTTGTTCCTCATAAATTAGAGAATCAGGGAATATTTTCGCGCATTGATCCGCATTTCTCGCCAAAAAACTATCCGCATGCAGCTCATAATCAATATGGTGCGGCAACCGAAGCTTAAACCCAAGACCACTGTAATATTTGCTATCTTTGATTTCGTCGTCAGGAGCCTGACACATAAAGCCCATCTTGAAGCCATTAAAAACCGTTATTGCCTTGTAAAGCGAAGCAACTCCTAAACTTGAGTCAACAACATAAACCATTTCGTAGCGAAGCTTGGCATATTCATCTTCTGCAAACATCCGCCTTACTAGCCCTTCGGTCACCTCTCCATATCGCATGGCATAACTTCTATGGCCATTGGCTGTTAGGTAGCAATACACTTTTTGGTAGTTGTTTTCATGCCGTGTTTTAGCTACCACAGGCAAATGAATCGTTTCAATAGTATCGTGCAGCGCATTGTATTTCAATCTGCTCCACGCAGGCCTGGTGGTAAATGAAAGAAAATAAATAAAGCTCCAAACAACCGCTATCGCCAACAGGTATTTGGGTAATGATAATTTAATTATGCGGTGAATTACAAAAACGATATCAAGGGCTACATAAACACTGAATATATAAATAAAACTGAGTAAATACCCATTATCGGGAAGTCGCAATAAAATGGAGTCGTAGAAAAAAACAAAAAAGAACAAACCAATTTTCAAAAAAATGGCAACTGCATTGAAACCCCTTCCCGTAAGTTCTGTAGCAACCCAACCTGCCATTGTTCAAAAATGTCCGCTCCGGCTTACGTATGGGTATTATTGGTTTGTAAAGCATGGCGAAAAAACTACCACCAAAATATACAGCCATAATGGCAAGAAATAAATTGATGCTAAACAGAAAATTTGGTAATTTGATGAGCGGCGGTGCCCAACTCATGTTGTCAAATGAGAATGTAGCGAGTGCAGCTACCAAACTCAGCAAAAGGAAAACCGCAATTGTCACACTCACTGTAATTGAAGCCAAAGCAAGCCACGACTTCGATTTTGGTCGAGTAGATCTTAATTGAAACCTTACATGGTCCTTTTCTTTCAAGCAGTTTACTTTGCCAACAAATATAGTTTATGGTAAGGCTAAAATTACCAAAAACACAGTTTACAAAACGGCACTTAAGAGGTTACTACCAAAATTTTGGTGACTCCAAACACGTTTGATAGTCACGCCTTTACGTAATCCACCCACGCTTTAACATCACCTATCAGCTTCAATAACAACAAGATATACGGATTGTATAGGATTTTGACTTGAATTATTATTTTCCAAAGT
>WGNN01000096.1 GCA_016124515.1 bacterium | reverse complement strand
GCGAGGAACAAGTGAAGGTTTACCTGGCCGACAAGCCCTTGGGGGGGGGCATTGGCAGCGCGGGTTTTTGGGGAAGGCGTTTTAGTCCGGGTACTTTTTTGGCAGAAATAGGCACCGATGGTCACTACACCCGTATTTGGATGGAAACAGGCTTTATTGGACTCAGCCTGTACCTTGTGGTGCTCGGCTGGATTTCACTGCGGATTCTCATTATCGTTTACCGCCTCAAAGACCCATCTCTGCGTTTTATGATAGCGGCTTGGGGCTCCTCATTTATTGGGCTTTGCGTAGCCTCTTATACCAATGGTTTGTTGGTGCAAATTCCAACCGGGGTTATCGTTTATTGTGCCTTGGCTTTCGTTTGGATGTCGCCGCGTTGGGACCGCGAGATTGAAGCCGCAAAAATGGCTGAGTAGTAAATCTATACTTACCCAAAAATATGTTGCAAACACATGTTATCGTTGGCGCAAGTGTGGGCCGCGGTAGAAATGTTTGTGGCTGAAGTGGGCCAATTGGATACCTGAAAACCCGCAAAACTTACCAAACACCGAAAAGGCAGAAACCCGCCTCATGCACGAGATAACTTCGTGACATAATGCTTAATAGTATGCAGATTTGTTTTCATAATTATTCAAAGCTTCTAATGCTGGCGCTGGTGCTGTCCGCCGTTTCGTGCAGAAACAACCTTAAGGAAGAACTGCAAAATCAAATAGACCAAAATACCATTGCCTATGGTTTTGATTTTGCCACAGTAAATGCTATTCCGGTGCGTATAACTACACTTGGCAATGATGGAAGTCCATTTTCAACCATTGGTATCAATATATCGGTGCCCATAACTGATGATTCGTTTGCAGTGGTTTACCGCGGATTTACCAATAAAAACGGGCTATTGCAAACCGAGCTCGTGCTTGATGCCAACATCAAAAATGTGCTGGTTTCAACGAAATACATTGGCTTGCCGCAAAATCACTACCTTACTGTGGAGCAACTTGCCGACTATACAATTCAAAACAAGGGAGCCGATGTGCCGGGTGTTTCGTTTCCTGTGCTGGCGCATAAAGTAGGTGCTTATACGGCCAAGTACAGCTACATGGGCTCTTGGGATAAAAACGGTGTGCCAGCCTATAAAAAGACCGTGCGCGACGTGATTCCGCAAAGTATGCTGAACGACATAAATAGCTCATTGCCTGAAGGAAAACCCGTGCCAACCTACAACAAACAATATTTGGCGAGCGGTGTGGAAACCAACACCAAAATATTGAAAAAAGCCGATGTTTGGGTGACTTTTGTGCACGAAGGAGCAGGGTATAAAAATGTATTGGGCTATTATACTTACGACTTGAACAATCCGCCCAAAACACCGGATGATATCAATGATTTGAAGATTGTGTTTCCTAATGTGTCGTTCAGCGGCTCAGGTGGTGGTTTGGTGAGTGGCGACAAAGTTTATCTTGGTCAATTTGACGCCAATACAGGCATTGGTTGGTTCTTGGTGGCCAATGGCTATTTAGCCGCAAGCAGTACGGTAGGTGCCGGCAACTGGATAGTATATTCTGATGCAGCACTGAATCAGGAAAACAACAGTAGCTTGAAACAACACATGGTGCAGTTGTATGATGAAACACGCGACTTGATTGTATTGGGATTTGAAGATATTTTGCGCGATAACAGCAGTTGTGACAATGATTTCAACGACGCGATTTTCTATGTTTCGGCCAACCCTATTGAAGCCATTGAGCGGAGTAACCTGCAATCGGTAAAAAAGGCCATTGACTCTGATGGCGACGGGGTGTATGATTATGATGATGAATTTCCGCTTGACCCAAGCAAATCGGCGAGCTCGTACAGCCCCTCAACCACCACAGCCGGCAGTTTGGCTTTTGAAGACAACTGGCCCAATATGGGTGATTATGATTTTAACGACATGGTGGTGGATTATCAATATACGTATTTTACCAATGCTGCTAATGAGTTAACCGAGCTTCGGGCTAAATACAGTCTCAAAGCCATAGGCGCTTCTATGCATAATGGTTTTGGTGTGCAATTCAATATTGTGCCAAGCCTCATAAAAAGCGTGTATGGAACCAATTATACCGAAAACTATTTGAAAATAGCTTCGAACGGTACGGAGCAAAACCAATCAAAAGCTACCATAATTGTTTTTGACAATGCACACAAGCTCATGCAGAAGGATGGCAATAGCAACTATGTCAATACCGATAATCCTAATATAGTGGTAGATCCATACGTTTTTGAGTTGGTAGTAAAACTCAACAGTGGTGTGTTGCCAACCGACCTTGGCAAGGCGCCCTACAACTGCTTTATTATAGTAAACGGCAACCGCTCACGCGAGGTACACATGGTTGACAATGCACCAACCGATTTGGCAGATTTGGGCATTTTTGGTTCCGGAGCCGATAAGTCAAATCCTGATGTAAAACGGTATTACCAAAACAAAGACAACATGCCTTGGGTATTGCATACGCCAGATCCTTTGGTGTATCCAATTGAAAAACAAAACATTATGGACTGCTACCCATACTTTAAAACCTGGGCGCAAAGCGAAGGCAGAACCAATACCGATTGGTACAAAGACGTTCCCGGTTACCGGGTTAAGTCAAAGCTTTACACCAAGTAGGTGAAAATGACAATTCTCTCTAAGCGAACAAAATAAATCAATTTAACCATCCAGGTTAACAGGCGCAATTTTCCCGGCAGCCGCATCCAATTACAGGGTGCGGCTGCCATTTTTGTAGGGTAAATTGTTAGTAATTCCAGCTATGGGTAAACGCATTATAAAAATCAATTCCCACTTTAAACCGCGCATCAAGGTTTGAATAGGTGCTGTGAGCGGTTACATAATACAGGCCTATTTTAAACATCTCGTTTCTGATGCTGAAAACCCGCTCCAAACCCACAAAGGTTTCGTAGTGTGCAAAGCGGTTGCTGTATTCCAACAGCATGCCCGCGCCAAATACACTGCGCAGACTCAATCGATTCAAATAAGGGATTTTGTCAAAAATTGCCCCATTGAAGTGGTGGATGTAATGCCCCTGCAAATAGGGTTTTGACGTGCTGATGGTAGGCCCGAGCAATTGGAACGAATACAGTGGGTTGGAATAGAAAAAGCGGTCAGAGCCTCGGAAAAACTTGTTGTCGATAAAACGCTGCGGTTGCGATTTGATAAAACTTCCCGCATACACATTGTATTTCGACTGCCCCATGGAACCTATTTTAAAGGCATCGGAAACCCTAACTTCCAAAAATTGGTAATGTACCATGCTACCCAATATATTGGGAATGCCCCATTTGTAATGGATGTGCACCTGTGGGTATTTTGAACCTTTTATTATTTTTTGGTTGGGCCGCAAGTAGTATTCCTGCTTAAACCTGATAGTTGCGTTTACTTCAAGCTCCATTTTGGTATATCGCTCAAAAGGCGTCGGCTTGTTCAGGTCGCCAAAAAGAGTGTTGCTCCAGTTGGCCAAAGTATAACCTTCCAATGATTTTTGGTCGCTCCACTCCAGCCGGGCACCCATGTAAAAACCGTTGAACCACTCGCGTTTGTAGCCAATGAGTGCATGTTGTTTAAGGGTGTAATTTCCGCGGCTAAAGGTGGCTGCTATGGAGTTGTAGCTGTTTACCATTTCGTATATACTGCCACCGCCCACTTCTACTTCCGAAAATTTTAACGGATCGTACATATAACTTGCCAAACCCTTGCCCCTGATGTCGTGGTTGAGAAAACCATAATTTACTTCGCCCCTTACCTTGAAGCTTTTTTTATTTTCAAACGTTTTACTGAAATTTCCCGAAAGGGCATGGCGGTAGCCTCCCACCGCAAAGGGCCTTATTTGGCTAATAATAGGATCGAAAAAAATGGAATAACCTTTCATAGAATTGCGGTGTCCAACGCCAAATATCAAAAAATCCCATATTCCGGTTTGGTTGTAGCTCGAGTCGGCTTTGGCCATATATGCCGCGCTTGCGTAGTAGGTTCTTATGCTGTCTTGTGTTTTCACAAAGCCCAACTCATCGGGTTGCAGCGTTATGGGGCGGTACTTGCTCCAGAATTCAAGCCCCTTTTCTTCGGCATCGTCTTCAATTACGCTCAGCGCATTGTTAAAGAAGTCTTTGGGCAAGTCAGGATTTATTTTGTAGTCGGAATATATTATTACCGAATGTCCTATGAGTTTTTTGGGGCCTTCGTTTGAGTTGTAGAAAAACTCCTGCCGCTGTGGAAGCCAGTATTTTTGGTCAACCAGCTGGTAGTTGACAAACATTTTGAAATATTCATAAATATTGAGCGCATTTTTGGCTACTTCAAATTCTACCGCTTTTATACACCAAAGATCGTCAACTATATAAATGTAGCCCGAAAAATAAGGGCCGGTGCTGCGCCGTGGTTCTACTAATATTTTGTGCACCAACACGCTGTCTTCCATAAACGAGCTGATGAGTTTGTACTGATAGGTAAGCAGCGCGCTTGTAGCAATGGGCGATACAAAAGGCTTGTCGTATAGTTGGGGCAGGTCAACCAGATTTTGGTAAAAACTAAAATCCACATCACTGATATTATTATAAAACAAGTAGGAATTGGTGCCATATTGCGGTGGGCCGTAGTCTTCAATTGCCGGACTGAGCGTAAAGCTTATTTGCGCCTGATTGCCAAAGTCTAAGGTGCGGTGCTTGGTATGGTCTTGATAAGCGTGTTTCACTTCCTTAAACGTGCGGGGCTCTTTATAATAAACGGTAGAAATGCTCTCAATAAATTGCATGCGTTTTTTGTTGGTTGTGGTTACCAGCGCAAAACTTGCAGAATCTATCTTTTCTACTTCTTCTTCGCTTTCGGTGTTCGATTTTCCATAGGTTTCGCATTGGTAGCTTTGCACCTGCCGGTAGTATTTGTCCTTGTTTTTTATAGCCGATTTTATAATAGCGTAAGCCGGATCGTCGCCATTGGCTGTAATGGTAATAGGCGCCAACTGTATCACCGATTTTTCAAGTACTATATGTTTTACTATTACTTCATTTTCTATAGTAATGCTGATGCTTTTGGGAATATATCCAAGGCTTTGAAATACAATTTGATAGCTTCCGGGCTTTAGTTCCAGAAAATACTCGCCATTCAGGTTGGTTATTACGCCATAAGTGCTGTTTTCTATTTTTACACTTGCCGAGGCTATGGGTTTGCCGCTCGCATCGGCTACGGTGCCGCGCAACTGCCCCGCCATGCAGGCGCTGTAGGTGAGTAAGATACTAAATATTAAAGCTGCGTATCGTGTTGTCATTGGCCGAAAATAAGTGAATGCCGCTGATACGATACAAATTTTAAGACTAATGGTTGCATTGCCTTATAAATTGTTAAAAGTGTGGTATGAGCTGTCATTATTTCCAGGTCTTGGTTATGGTGTCATAGTAGGAGAGTCCCAGGCGGTAGTCGGTTGAAAAATTGAAATTGCTGCTTGTGCCGTTTATCAGGTACACACCAAATTTGAGCAACTGCCTTCCCAGTCTGAATTTTTTCTCCAGCGCATAATAGGTTTCTATGTGTTTAAAGTGGTTTTCGGCCAAATAGAGGCCATTGCTGCCCACCGTAATACCCAGGCGCAGGGCGCGCAAAAGCGGAATTTTGTTCATCAATGCGCCGTCAAAAGTGTGGCGGTAGTGGTACTCGGCATAGGGGCCGGTGGTGCGCAGCGATTGGCCGAGCAACTGCTGTCCTTTCAGCGGGTTGGTAAACCAAACTATATCGCCGCCTATAAAGAATTTTTGGTCAACCAGTTGCAGCGAGTTTTTCCATAAAAAACCACCCGCGGCCACATTGTATTGGGTTTGTCCATAAGAACCCAAAAATAACTTGTCTTGCACGCGCAACTCGGCAAAGCCAAAAGATGAAATGCTGCCAAACAAACCGGGAACACCTGTTTTTAGGTGGATGTTGATGTTGGGAAATTTGGAGCCGAGCACAATTTTGCGCACATCGGTGGTGCGGTATTTTTGCTTTATTCTAATGGCAATATCTACATCGAGCAACAGTTTGGTATAGGGTTTAAAATAAATGGGGGTAAATAAATTTGACAATTGGTTTTGGAAATACTGCTGAAAAGCAAAATCAATAGAATCGGTATAGGCGGGTAGTTGCAGCGATGTAATAGGGGAGTGGTGTGCGTAGCGCAAATCGGTATTTATATAAAATCCGTTGAAATATTCGCGGTCGTAGCCCACACTCAAATGGTTAACCAGGCTGTAGTTGCCCGGGCTAAGGTTGGCCACCACCGATTGGTTTTGGTTCATGAGTTCGTACTCGCTGCCCATGCCTATTTTCAGTTTCGAAAAATTGAAATTATTATAGGTATAGGCCGTGCGCAACTGTCCGCGCCAGTCTTGGTTCAGCAGTCCGTAGTCAACCTGTGTGTAGCTTTCAAATTTTTTGCCCGTTTCCTTAAAATATTTTGAGTAGGTAAAACCCAGCGCATGTCGGTAGCCGCCCGGCTGAAACAATCGCATTTGCGCCAGCAGCGGAATAAACATGAGGTAGCGGCCCTTGAATGAGTTTTGAAACTCTACGCCAAACACCAGCACATCGAGCAGGCTGGTGTGGTTAAAACTTGAGTCAACCGAGGCGAGATACTCGGGTGTGGCATGTGCCTGGGCTATACTGTCTTGTGTTTGTATGAAGCCTATTTCTTCGGTTTTTAAGGTCACCGGCCTGTATTTTTCCAGCATTTCTCCCGCATTTTTGGTGGCATCAGGGTTGGTTTTTGACAATTCGCCTTTGAAGGTGTTTTTGTCAAATACCGGGTCGATTTCATAATTGCTGTAGAGCGATATGGTGTTGCCAATATAGGTTATGCCTTCGTCTTTGGCTTCGTAGTAGAATTCTTCGCGGTCGCACAGCCAAATGCCATCGGCGTTTTTTGAGAAATTCTGTACAAATTGAAGTTTATTATATTCTGCCAGCGAAAGGGGCGAAATGCTCAAGTCAACCGCCTTTATGGCCCATTCGCCATCTACTATAAATACGTAGCCGCTAAAAAGTGCATCAGCCGGGCGGCGGGGCTCAATGGCTATTTTATAAATAATGTCGTCGCCTTCTCTAAAAGATTCTACCAAACGAAATTTGTACGAGGCAGTGGCCAGCGGATGCAGCGGTGAAGTGAATGGAAGCTCGTTTACCTGTTTTATATAAAATTGGTTTTCGTATAAATTGATATCGCACTCAAGCGGATGCAGGTAAAAAATGAATGGATTGACTTCCGTAATCGGTTTAACATCATAGTTTTCTTCTTCGCCATAGTAAAACCCAAAGTTTGCCAGCGATTCGCCCAAATCGAGCACTTCGGGTTCGTCGGTATAGTTTTTAATGGCTATTACTTCTTCCTTTATATTATTGGGTTTTTCATAATACAGTTTGGCGTATTTTTCCACCAGGTTCATTTTTTCTTTTGAAGTGTATTTTACTTTTTCGTTGGTAATGCTATCGCGTTCCTTGTTGAGTTCTTCTTTTTCTACCGAGGCTTTCACATAGTTGTTGCAAGTGTAAGCGCGGTATTGGTTCAGGTACTTTCCCCGGTTTTCGCTTGCTTTTTTCATGTATTCGTATGCAGGGTCGCGGCGCTTGGCGCTTATTTCCACCTCGCCCAGTTCTGTTACCGTGGGTTTTAGCGTTACCAAGAGTGTTTTTTCATAAGGAATAGTCACGTTTACACTGCTTTTTTCGTAGCCCAAATAGCTGAAAATGAGCGTGTAGTTGCCACCTTTAAGTTCCATGGTAAACTCGCCTTTGGCATTGGTTACCACGCCATAGGTACTTTGGTCGAGGTAGATAGATACGCCGGGCAAAGGCTCGTTTTGCTGGTTTTGTACCAAGCCGCGCAATTGGAAGGCATGTGCAGGGCCGCAAAACAGAAGCAGCCACAGCAAAGGCAATTTGTGGGAGATTTTGGGAGTTTTCAACAGGTCAATCGATTGGTTAATTCGTTTGCAATAATTCAAAATACGCTCATTTATTGCGAGCCAAACAAACCGCTCATCATTTTTTTTGCTGCCCCTTTTTAGCCGTTCGTTAGCCCAAACAGGCTGTTCGCTAGCCAAGGCGCATTACCCAAGACGGCCAGGCTATATTTGGCTTACTATACTTAGCGCTTGTTTAGTGTAGGGACACTTACTTGCCTGCAATTGTGTTTACCAATTAGCAAAATCGGTTTAATTTGAAACGCCTCCTGCCTGATGGAGGCGTTTTATTTTTTGGGCATTACTGCCGCTTCAAATACAGGTTGTGTATGCGTTTTGATGCGCCAAATTCAAATCCCTGATCGCCATCGTTATTATCATTATCGTCGTCATCGCTGCTGTTGCCGCCAATATGTTGTCTTATGGCAAACGACAAATAAAATACATTTGATTTATAACCCATATAAGGTTGGTTGGTGGTGCCGGGAACGGTATAGTTTTGGTTGAAAAAGTCATAGAAATAATATTTGAATTTAACCATGAAATGCTTGCGGCAAAAACCCGCCATTGCTGATGGCTGGAATAAGTTGAGCTGACTTGACAACCACTCTCCGCCTTTTAATTTTGAACCGTTGGGCATCCAATCCTTGTATTTGTAGTGGAAAAACAATTCGGCTTCGCCACCAAAAAAGAAAAAATTGTCGTTTTCAAGATCGCCGATTTTTATAACGAGCGGAGCGCCTAGCGATAGTGCCCTGCGTTTGTGTTTTTCGGGGTCGCCAAAGTTGAATCCTACGTTTCTTATTCCCAAACCAAAGTACATACCCAACAGGCCTTTGCTATCGAGGTTGTACATAAACTCGCTGTTGGGAAAAAGCGTGAACCTGATGCGAGTGGAAGTATTGGAAAGCTGACCGGGATAGGCCGATGCGGAAAACATGTACTCGCCCTGACTGGTAAAATATGAGCGCTGTGCCAAGGCAAAGGTGGCTGAAAGGCTTAAAGCCAAAACAAAAAGCAGACTTTTACGCATTTTGATAAATTTGGGCGAAAGGTAGGAAATGCCTTTAAGAATGTTGCGCGTTTTGTTGTGGCGGGGTTGTGCGGATAACGCTTTTACAGTATTCGTAGTTTGTCTAAAAATGCCTTTTTGCAGCTCTTGCTTATGGGTATTTTGTTGTTTGAAATGAAAATATGTGCATCGTCAAATCCGTCAACTTTGGTTAGGTTGACCATAAAACTGCGGTGGCATCTGAAGAAAGGTTCAAGATGTAAGGCTTCTTCAATCTGACCTATTTTCATGGTGACGGTATGCTTGGCCTCCGTTGTGAAAATATCGGTATAGTTGCCTGCCGCCTCAAGAAACTCTATTTCTTTCACCGCTATTTTCTCATACCGGTTTTTGCCGCGAACGTATATGTTGTTGTTAACTATAATACCGCTCGCATCGTTGTCCATTTCACGGGTGAAGTTTTCAAAGGCAAGTTCTATGGTAGTTTGCAGGTCAAAATCGTTGTAGGGCTTGGTTAAGTAGGCCATGGGTTTGGTTTCCTTGGCTTCGCTAAACGTGTTTTTATCGGCCTGTGCGGTTATATAAATAACCGGCGCATTAGAGTATTTTTTTATTGATTTAATGGTTTCAATGCCGTTTATTTTTCCTTCAATATTTATATCGGCCAATATGAGGTTAGCCTCGTTAAGCCTGATGAATTCTACCAAATCAGCTCCGTTGGTAAAGGTGCCAATAACCGTATAGCCCATTTTGGAGAGCCTGCGCGACAAGTCTTTTACTACTATTAGTTCGTCTTCAAGTATTACTATTTTCATTTGCTTGCTTGGGTTTTTATGCCGCCATTGATTTTTCAGTACTTATCTGAATTTCGAAAAAGGCCCCATCGTTATTTCCATGATTGAAATGGCCCTTTAATTGGTTTACGAGGGTTTGTACCAATTCCAAACCAAAAGAATTGGGTGTGTTCAGGTCAAAATCTGCAGGTAAGCCGTCGCCATTGTCGTGCAACAATATAGAAATATACTCTTTTTTTATGTCCATTTGCAGGTTAAGCACCGGCTTCGGGGTATTTTTAAAGGCGTGTTTAAACGAGTTGCTCACCAATTCGTTTATAATAAGGCCTATGGGAATGGCAACATCTACATCGAGCGGAATGTTGCTAACGGCAATATTTAATTCTATGTCGTTGGTTCTGAAGCCATAAGAAAATGCAATGCTTTTTACAAGTTGGTTTATGTAAGTGCTTATATCTATGCTCGTTAAATCGTCGGTGGCATACAAGTGTTTATGTATCATGGCCATGGCGTCAATTCTGTTTTGCCCATCTCTAAACGCTATTTGGGCTTCTGCATCCTTGGTGGCGTCGCTTTGCAAATTCAATAAACTCGATACTATTTGCAGGTTGTTTTTTACGCGATGATGCAGTTCTTTCAACAGGAGGGCTTTCTCGCGGTCTGCTTTTTCAAGTGCGGCATGTTGCGTTTCAATTTTAACCTTTTTGCGCTGTGATGATCGGTATAATAAACCTAATAATATAATGGTAATTGTTGAAAGCACTATACCGGTGGTAAGAAAAGTGTTGGCTTGTTCCTTGCGTTTTTGTTTTTCCTGTGTGAGTTTGGCCTCATTGTTTAGTCGGGCTATTTCCTGTTTTTGCTGCGCGTCTTGGTACTGCGCCTGAAGTTTAGCGGTTTCGTTTGAAAAATTTTCCTCGTCAATACTGTCTTTAAGTCTTTGGTAGTGCTTTATTGAGTGATACGCATTTTCATAATCTTTTAATAAGCTGTACGCTCCTGCCATTAGTAATAAGGCGTTTCTCTTTTCCACTATTATGTTTTCATTTGAAGCAATCTCGTACATTTTTCGGGCATAAAAAAGCATAGAATCATATTGGCCCATATTACCATATAAATATTCGTAATTGGAATACATGCTCAGCAGCAATTCGGTGTAAGGGGTTTTTCTAACAATGGCCTTTTCTTTTTTCAGGGTTTTTATTGCTTTATCAAATTCATTCAAATTGATAAGGCAACCGGCGGTGAGATTGAGATTGGTAGCTACTCCCATTGAATCTTTTGCCAATCGTGCGTATTTCCTGCCCTCTTTCAGGGCTTGTAAGGAGCTTTTGTAGTCTTCCAACCTTTCATGGGCAAGCGCCAAATTGTCATAAGTGGTCATGGCCGTTCTCACGTCATCAAACTGGATGGCTATAGCTATACTCTTTTCATAATGGCTTATAGCTTTTGGATAATCGCGAATCATTTGGTACAAATTGCCAATTTTGCCCGCGTACGAACCTTGATGCATTAAATCGTCCATAAGTACCGCAATACTGTCGCACTTGGTAAAATAGAATAATGCTTTTGGTACATTTTCTTGCATAGCGTAATATATTCCCAATAAGTCATAAATATTTGAAACAAGGCGGCGGTATTTGCGGGTGCTGAATTCCTGTTTGTTATAATAATTGTTAGATTCAATGGTCAGCTCATTCAGTACGGCAAAGGCAGAGTCGTTTTGTCCGCTAAACAACAGGGCCGTTGCCAACTGAGTTTTGAAATACAGGTATCGGTCTATTAGATGATGGTTGAACAGCAATTGGTTATATTTTGACGAAATGCGTAGAGAAAGATCCAACTGCGATGTTTCGTTGCTTATTTGAAGTACGCGCGTAAGTACCTTCAATGCGCTGCTGTCCTCTTTTTGGATATTTGTATGGCCCAGAATTGAGTCTATTTTTTTGTAGGCTGCTCCCACATCAGTTTGCGCCAAAGCCTGTATGGAGTCTAGTGCTGCTTGCGGTGTTTGGTAAGCGAGCAGGGGTGCTTTCGCAAAAAATATAAGGGCAATTATTGTTATGAATTTTTGCATGGTTGCAACTATGGATTGGCCAAATATAAGGAAATGGGCACTAATAAAAGCGCCCATTTCAACACAGAATACGCCTGAGGTTATTGACTAATCAATACCTTGTCTCTGAAAATCTTACCTGTTTGTTTGCTGGTATAGTTTACCACATACAATCCGCTGCTCAGGTTTGGTATGGTAAATTTATTATCACCATTGCTGCGCAGGATATATGATTTTCCATCCACTCCTGTTATATGCAGTTCGGTAATTTTTTCACTGGAATTTATGGTCAGTACTTCGCCGCTTTTCAGGTTGTTTGGATACAATTGCCATTGGCTTATTTGCTCGTTTATTTTTTCAAGGCCTGTAGGCACGCGGGTGGCACGCGGTCTTATATAGCCGTGGTTGATGCTTCCATCGGTATTGAGCACAAAACCAAGGGGTTGGCGTCCCAGATTCTGCATTTCAAAAACCACGGTTTTATATATCCAGGTATAACCCTGTTGGTATTTGAAAGCTGCCAATAGTGCGGCGGGAGCAGGTTTTCCGGCCAGGAACACGCTGTCTATAATGGAGTCTTTGGTAGTTACAAGCAGGGCATTTATGGCCGGTGCCTTACCGCCATTTCCATCGGGCAAAATGAGTTTGCCATAGCCCACCACTTTTCGCGTTTGGTAGCGGCGGCGCACAATGGTTCCCGGTACTTTGTTTAGCCCAAAAGCGGCAATGGTTATGTCATAATCCACTATTTGAATGTCCATTTCCTGCCAACTGTCTTCATAGGTGAAAGGAAACTTCATTTGGTACCTGTTGGGCTCTGTTTTGTTGCTGCTTGTAGGAAAGTGAAATTCATCGTTTGCATTGCCGGTGGTTTTCAGCAGCGAATAGGCGGTATCAAATTGGGTGCGCCCCACAAATGCGTAGCCTTTATCGTCGGTTCGGTAATAATCTTTGGCGCGGTAAATCATGCCCTGTACGCTGTAATAGGTATTCATTTTTTCGGTAGCTGAAGGAAATTCGGTACTTGCGCTGGCATCGTTATAAACAGCCAATTCATAACCCACCCAATTTGCATTAGAGTAGTCGTAGGTTTTGTCAGCACCTTTTTCAGGCAGGCTCAGCGACGAGGCGTTGCTTACATAGGAAAAGGAGTCGATGCCGACACCAAATGGGTAAGTTGCTTTTGTGATAACCACTTGTGCCTGTGTGGTATAGCCTCCCGCCAATAGCGCGATTAACACCAGGAATTGTAGTCTTCTTTTCATTCTTGTGATTTTTAAATTCTGGTGCTAAACTATTGATGCACAAACGCGTGGAAGCATCAGGTGTATGAGTTGCCGGTATTTATGTACAGAGCGGCCAATTGGCTACTCGAACTATTTTATAACAGTCATTTACTTTTGGTTTGGACAATAACACAGGTATTCCTGAACGAAGGCGAAACATTTGTTTAATTAATTATAGCATATATGGTTTTGCGCTATGTCTATTGCACAGCGTTTAGCAAATAATACTTCGCATACTAAAGCAAAAGCTTAGTTCTCACCAATCAAATCACCCATCAAGGCATCCACTTTTTGGTCAAGTATTTTGGCCGTTTCGTTGTATTTGCTTTTGTCGTCAAGCGGGCTGTTTACACTGCAATAGAATTTTATTTTGGGCTCCGTACCGCTGGGTCGCGCCGATATGGTGCTGCCATCTTCAGTTATAAATTGCAGCACATTGCTTTTGGGCATGTCTATACTTTCGCTTTGGCCGGTACTTACATTCAGGCTTTTCAAACTTTGGTAATCTTTTATTACCACCACTTTAGAACCGCCCAAGGTACTCGGTGGGTTTTGTCGCATTTTGGTCATCATGGCGGCTATTTCTTCAGCACCTTCTTTGCCTTTTTTGGTAATTGATACCAGTTTTTCGCGGTAAAAACCAAATTGGGCGTACATATCGAGCAAGGCATCAAAAAGCGATTTTCCCTGGTTTTTATAATAAGCCGTCATTTCGGCAATAAATGCGCAAGACACTATGGCGTCTTTGTCTCTTGTAAGGTCGCCTACCATGTAGCCATAACTTTCTTCGCCGCCCACCAAAAATTTTTCTCGTCCTTCAAGCTTGGTTATCAGGTCGCCTATGTATTTAAACCCTGTTAAGGTGTGGTAAACAGGTATGTTGAATTGTGCCGCAATCTGGTCAACAAGGGCGGTGGTTACTATGGTGCGCACCACAAAATCATGTCCGCTAAATGCCTGACTTTCTGATTTTCTCGTCAAAACATAATGCACCAATAATGAGCCAATTTGGTTGCCATTGAGCAGTACAAATTCGCCTTGGTGGTTTTTTACGGCACAACCCACGCGGTCGCTGTCGGGGTCGCAAGCCATGGCAATATCGGCATCGAGCTCACGCGCTTTTTGCAGGCTCAGGGTCATGGCTTCTTCTTCCTCAGGGTTGGGATATACCACCGTAGGGAAGTTGCCATTCGGTTCCGCTTGTTCTTCAATAACATGCACGTTGTTGAAACCCCACAATTTGAGTGTTTGCGGCACTTGTGTAATGCCGGTTCCATGTATGGATGAGAACACAATTTTGAGGTCGTTTTGCGTCGCAACAAAGCCATTGTCAAGACTTAAGCCTTTCAGTGCCATGCGGTATTGGCGGTCCATGGCTTCGCCCAAAAGCTCAATATTTTCTGCCTTGGGTTCAAAATTTATTTGAGTTACCGAGGTAATGGCATTTACCTCCTCAATTACATTTTTGTCGTGCGGGGTCAGCAGTTGTCCGCCGTCGTTCCAATAAGCCTTGTAGCCGTTGTATTCTTTTGGATTGTGGCTGGCTGTAAGCACCACACCACCTTGACACTGCAGGCTGCGAATGGTATAAGACAGTTGCGGAGTGGGGCGCAGGGCTTCGTATAGATAAACTTTTATGTTGTTGGCAGAGAATATGTTGGCCACAATCTGCGCAAAATATTGCGAGTTGTTGCGCGAGTCGAAAGCAATGGCCACTTTGATGTTTCCTTGCGGATAGGTTTTGTTCAGGTAATTGGCAAAACCCTGCGTGGCGGCTCCCACGGTATATTTGTTCATACGGTTGGGGCCATCGCCCATAATGCCGCGCAAACCGCCCGTACCAAATTCCAATTTTTTGTAAAAAGCATCCACCAGGGCTTTTTCGTCTTGGCTGTCAATGAGTTGCTGCACTCTTTGTTGGGTCTCAGCATCGTATTCGCTGCCCAGCCATTGGTTCAGGGCAGCTTGTATTTGCGGGTCAAGGTTCATGGCACGTACATTTTGAGCAGCGAAGCTAAATAGTGCGGGCAAAAAATGACCAATTAATTGGCTACTCTTCCGCGGGAATATGTCACGCTTCCGCCTAAAGATTTGACATTCAGCGGCTGGTGTTTGGGCTTCTTAATGATTTCTTATTGATGAAATTAATTTTGAATTTCTACCGAATGCACCTGAAACTTATCATTTCGTTATTTTTGGTTGCTTAAAAATACCTATGAAAATAAAGTTGATTACGGCCTTTTTGCTTCTTTTGTCGCTGAATATCAATGCCCAGGAGTGGGATTTGTTTTATAAGGGCGACACGGTTTGCTTCAATTCCGCGGGTTGGCAAAAGGTATTCAGGGTAGATTCAGTGGAAAGGGACGGTGAATTTCTGAAATACCACACATCAACGCATGTAGAGGAATTCGATAAGTTTCTTCAATACAATAAGCACTTTACGCCGCCTTTGTGCACCAAACGAACTGACATTACGGTTTTTGGTCAGTTGCCCATAAAATATGAAGATGTGTGGTATCTGCAATTACCCATGGCACCTATTTATAAGCTCGACAGCCATCTTATGTATAATGTAAAACTTGATTTGCGTCCTGGTTTTGATAGGCGGCAAGTGTTTGAAAATAAAATAAATTCCAAAGTATTGGGTGCCCAGCTTCAGTTGAAAACCGTGGGAGATACCCTAATAATGGGGGAGCTGGATAGTCTCAGAAGGTTCGAGTTTCAATTCTATGAACTAAAGGACACGATAAAAGTGGTGACTGCACGAAGAATGTTGGTTGTATCCAAGTTTCATGGTGTGCTGCTTATTCCAAATCTTATGTCAGATTTTAGGGGTTCAAATGTATCATTATTGCAACGCAAGAAATACCGGATATATACTTGGGGCGATATGTACAATTTTGCAATTGGCGATGAAATGGAGTTTTTCAGAACTGCTGATGGTTCCATCACTTTGCTGGAGTATATAGGTCGTGATTCTGTTGAGAAGGAGCTTTTGTATCAAATAAGGGTTACAAGTGGCGAAGTAGTGTTTGAAGGGGCGGAAGGCCATTATGAATATGTGGTTGATACCATTATTAAAAGTTATAGTTGGGCTCTTTTAAACGCTCCAATTGACTCTTTTTTGCCGGGCGAAATTCCGGCACAATGCAACTGTCTTGGTCGTGAATATCCATCAAATGTTTATTTTGAAAAATATGGTTTTCCTGCATTTAAATCAGCGGAAGGGATTAAAACCCGAAAATCAGATTCGTCGCACAACAAATCATGTTATTATGTGGCATATACCGATGGCGAATCGTATGGTATGGAATACATTATGGGTTTAGGCATTGAGTCATATTCCTATTCCGGTACTTCGCAAAATTGGACTGAAATCCGGTATTTCAAAAAAGGTAATAGAATAATGGGAGAGAAAAGCGTAGGTATAGCAAATCCGGAAAGGGAGCTAATGATTGATTTATTTCCGAATCCAAGTCAAAGCGGCTTCACCTTGACAAGCAAAGAACAAATTAGCTGTATGCTTTGCCGCATGGATGGAAGCAGGGTTGAAAGCTTCACTTGCCAAGCACAAAGCAGCCTGTTTTTCGGTCAAAACCTACCTGCCGGCATCTATCTGCTTCACGTCTCGTCGGGTTCTGCTCAGCGCGTTTATAAATTGGTGAAGGGATAGGTTGGGTGATTTGCCAGACTCGTTCTTTTGTTAACAAAACCTTATTGCAAGGTACAAGGCTGCCAAGTAAGGCTATATTTGCGGCGTAAATTACGAACAAATGGAGAGAGCCATATTTCATGCACACTCAGGTTTGCGTTACCTGATTTTTTTGATGCTAATTATTGTATTGGTCAAAGCTATTATCAATGCCTTGAGCGGACGACGCTGGGGGAGAAACGATATTAAACTGACCACTTTTCTCTTGAGCATTACGCACTTGCAGGTGTTGCTGGGCTTGTTTATGTACTTTTTTATATTTCATTACTACAACCTTTTCAGCGAAATGAGCGACCCGGTTGCACGATGGAAAGCGGTGGAGCACATGGCCACCATGCTCATTTTTGCCGCCTTGGTAACCGTGCTGCATACCGGCAACAAAAAGCTTGAAAAGCCTAACAGAAACCGTCGCGCCATTATTTTTATTATAATAGCCACCGCGGTAGCTTTTTCGGGTATTCCACTCGATCGTTGGTTTTAATGATAAAATAGTAACTATGAGTGCAGTTGAAGATTTTGATGCCTACCGTTCCAAGATGAACGAAGTAATTCTGGGTAAGAAAAATAAGGTAATAAACCGTCTTTTCAATCTGGATACAAATACCTACGAGGCGGGAGCACTTGATGTGAAAACCAAGGAGTTGATTGGTTTGGTTGCATCGCTGGTGCTGCGCTGCGACGATTGCGTAAAATACCACCTGAAAACCTGTAACGAGCAGGGGCTGAGCACCGAAGAGCTTTACGAAGCGCTGAGCATTGGCTCCATAGTAGGCGGCACCATCGTGATTCCGCACCTTCGCCGCGCT
>WGNN01000139.1 GCA_016124515.1 bacterium | reverse complement strand
GTCCAAATACCCCCTGCGGGAATTCCTATCAATAAGGTGTCGCCGGCGTCGGCACACAAACCAAAATCTGCTCCGGCATTGATTTTTGCTGCACCAAATGATTTGATGGTGGCGGTGTCAATTATGCAGAAATCGTTTTCCAAAGAGCTGTAGGCAAGCACATTGAGTGTATCGGTGCTGAGGTAGTTATAAAAAGTATCATTGACTACGCCATTTCCTGTCCACTTGCCTGTTGTTGACGATTTTTTAAGCGGATAGCTTTCCTTTTTGTCCGAACAAAAAGTGGTTCCCTGCTCCACATCATTTTCTTTATACGAATAAACCGCCGCTTGCAATTTTTCGGAAATCAGGCAATTGGCAGTGTCTTGTATTGTGAAGGCAATTTTATAATAACCCAAACCGCCTGTATTTTTGAAAGCCAAATGAACCGCAGTTGAATCTGTTCGCTTGCTCAGGTTTTTCAAACCGTATTGCAAATCCCAGTTAACCGAAAGATTGCCATAGCCGCCACTCGGGTTCAAATCCAGCTTAAGCTCTTCGTTTGCACAGAGATGCGTATCTGAATAAGCTGTATATGTGATTGGTTTCAGGAAGTTGATGTTGATGTTTTTGTCAATTCTATAGGTTTTACAACCATCATATACAGCCGTAATTTTATAGTTTCCGTTGGCTGTGAATTTATAATTTATATGCTCCGTTTCTCCGAGTTTCATGGTGTCGTTCAGGTACCAAGTTACTTCATTCAGGTAGGTATTTCCGGTATCGCGAAGTGTGAAACTGTAGTCTCCGCAAAGGTTTTTGCTACTATCTATAATAGACAAGCTGATGGAGGTGTCATAGGGTTTTACATAAATACGATAGACTTCGTCGGTGGTCATTGGAACGGGACAAACGTTGTCGGTAACGCTGAAAGTAATAAAATACGGCTGTTCACGAACATTTGTGCTGTCAGGGGTCCAGCAAAGAGTAGCGGTATCTTTATTAGTTTTACTGTTTGATGCACTGAATTTGGCACCCGGCAAATTGCCTTTGTAACTAATGGAAATCGTGTCATCAGTATTGTCGTCATGAGCGCACAGGCTGATGCAAACTGGCTGACCAGCGCAGGCAATTTTGGTGAGGTTTCGCTCAGTTGGTGCCCTGCAAGCTGTTCCTGATATGACGGGTGGATCATTTTTCGGGCATTTGATAACAAACATCACCATATCACGCATGACATCAAAAACCACTTTACCGTTTTTACGGGCCACTAGTTTGACGGCCATCACGGTTACATCATTGGCCGTGGGACGAAATTTGAGCATTCCCGTAACCGAATCTAGATGAAAACCTGCGGGAAGTGCTTTGTTATTATCCGGAAAGCCTTCGTATTTTAGTGGGGAATAATAAGTGTATTTTCCATTGAAGAAAAGGTAGTAGTGTTTTCCGACAGAATAGTCCTTTATCGGTCTGGTAATATGGTAGTTATATTCCAAGCTATCACTTGTATTCACCGCAGATAAATCATACGCCATATCATTGAACTGACAATAGAAAAACTGAGGAGCGGATTTCCAGCCATCAAAATTGTAATGCGGTTTATCGCAAATATTAACATTTGCTTCCACAGATGCATATGAATCGCTTCCACCAGTTGTTATCGCTGTAATTCTTTGGGTACCCATGGTGTTAAACTGAACTTCACAATGATTCTTCGATTTATATTGGATTAAGGAAACTATGTAAGTTATTTCAGATAACTCAAAGCCATATCCATAAGAACACTTCGAATTAGTACATGGATTACATTGTCTTTTACATACTGGAGTAACATAATTAACGGATTTTATCTTTCCATTATACTTTTGAAATTGCGATTTAGCAGTAGCTTGTAAACGAGGAATATTTGTACTTAGACCACATTCCGAATAAAAATAAAGTGTTACTTGGATAGTATCATCATTAATAAACTTGTATGTGATTTCATTTCCAATTGTATGGTTGCTATATACATCAATTTTCCAGAATAAAAAGAGAACTACCAAACCAAAAACCACCTTCTTCATGGCATAAAACTTAAAAAATTACCTGACAAGTTTAAGGAAAGATGGGCGTAAACAAGCGTCTCTTGGCGTTAAATTTTTAAGATGAAACGTTCAAAAACTTGGAGACATTGAAAAGAACATGCATCAAATGAAATCCATGTACCTAAATAGCAAAACTAAAAAAGACTTAATCTGTGTCCTTTAGCCTAAAGCCCTTTAACCACTTTATCCTGGTATTCATCTAACCGGTTTTTCCGAAGATCGGTTAGGTAGGATTGTGTCGTACTGATTTTTTGATGCCCCAACATCTGAGATATTACCGTAATCGGCACTTCCATATCATCAGCAATTGATGCATAGCTGTGCCTTGCTACATAACTTGTAAGCAAGAAAAGACCAATAATTTCGTTACACTCGCGTTGAACTTGGTAATTTACCGCATTAAACTCCAAGGCTTCAATACTTAACAAGCACTATATAGATACCTTAGAATACAGCGTTAAGTGCAATCCACCGTTACATATTCCTGCGGTACTGCCCACCCACCTCAAACAAGGCTGAAGTTATTTGTCCCAAGGTGCAGAATTTGGTCGCTTCCATTAGAGCTTCAAAAATATTTTGACCTTGCAGGGCCACTTGCTGCACATTTTGTAACGCATTGGCAATTTCAGCTTCATAAAACTGCTGTTGGTTGCGCAAAGTGGCTATTTGAAGTTCTTTTTCCTCCGTAGTGGCGCGTATTACTTCGCCGGGTGTGACGGTGGGCGAACCTTTTGAGCTGAGGAAGGTATTTACGCCAATAATAGGCAGTTCTCCGCTGTGTTTCAGGGTTTCATAATACAGACTTTCTTCCTGTATTTTGCTGCGTTGGTACATGGTTTCCATAGCGCCCAACACACCGCCACGTTCAGTAATTCTGTCAAATTCACTCAATACCGCTTCTTCAACCAAATTGGTCAGCTCTTCTATAATAAATGAACCTTGGAGCGGATTTTCGTTTTTAGCCAGTCCAAGCTCTCTATTTATAATCAACTGAATAGCCATTGCCCTGCGCACCGACTCTTCGGTAGGCGTGGTGATGGCTTCGTCATAGGCATTGGTATGCAACGAGTTGCAGTTGTCGTAGATGGCATATAGCGCCTGTAGCGTGGTTCTTATATCGTTGAAATCAATTTCCTGAGCGTGCAGCGACCTGCCTGATGTTTGTATGTGGTATTTGAGCATTTGGGCGCGCTCATTGGCACCGTATTTCAATTTGAGTGCTTTAGCCCAAATTCGCCTTGCCACGCGGCCAATTACCGCATATTCCGCATCTATGCCATTGCTGAAAAAGAACGACAAGTTAGGACCAAAAGCATTGATGTCCATACCACGACTCAGGTAGTATTCTACGTAGGTAAAGCCGTTGGCCAGGGTAAATGCGAGTTGGGTAATAGGATTGGCGCCCGCCTCGGCAATGTGGTATCCTGAAATGGAAACTGAATAAAAGTTGCGGACATTGTTTTCAATGAAATATTCTTGCACATCGCCCATCAATCGCAAGGCAAACTCGGTGCTGAATATGCAGGTATTTTGTGCCTGATCCTCTTTCAGAATATCGGCTTGCACCGTACCGCGCACTTTTGAAAGGGTGTCTTTTTTAATTTTTTGGTACACATCGTGGGGCAACACTTTGTCGCCGGTGGTGCCCAACAACATGAGGCCCAAACCATCATTTCCCGCGGGCAGGTTGCCATTGTAAGTTGGTGGTTTTTGCCCCTTGGCGGCATACATTTCTTCAATTTGCGCGCGCACTTTCTGCTCCAGCCCCTGTTCTTTCATACACACTTCGCATTGTTGGTCAACCGCGGCATTTAGAAAAAAGCCCAACAGCATAGGTGCAGGACCATTTATGGTCATTGAAACTGAAGTTTTGGGATTGGCCAAATCGAAGCCCGAATAAAGTTTCTTAGCGTCGTCAAGGCAACAAACACTCACGCCTGAGTTGCCGATTTTGCCGTAGATATCGGGACGGTAATCAGGATCGGCACCATAGAGTGTTACCGAATCAAAAGCCGTTGAAAGCCTTTTTGCGGGCATATCCAAACTCACATAGTGGAATCTTTTATTGGTACGTTCCGGTCCGCCTTCGCCGGCAAACATCCTTGTTGGGTCTTCGCCTTCGCGCTTAAATGGAAACAAACCGGCGGTGTAAGGAAACTCACCGGGCACATTTTCTTGCAACGACCATTTGAGTATATCACCCCAACTAAGGTAGGCCGGAGTGGTAACCTTTGGCACCATGGTGTGCGCAAGCGTTTCGGTATGGGTTTTTATTTTTAATTCCTTGTCGCGTACCTTAAATACGTATTCTTCAGCCTTGTATTTGCTGCGCTTTTCTTCCCATTCTTCAATCAGTTTTCGGTTGTGCGGATCAAAATTAAGCAGCTCATTTTCATACACTTCCTGCAACGATTTTATCAATCGGTCTTTATCTTCAACGGCACTGCCATCCAGGGCTTTCATTGAGTTGTGCAAGCTGTAGAGCTTATCAGCTATGGCAACTTGCGTTTTTACCCAACTGTCATATCCGCGGTTGTTTTCGGCAATTTCTGACAAGTACCTTACCCTTTTGGGGGGAATAATGAAGATTTTCTCCGACATTTCTTTCTCGGAGTGGAAATTGGATTTGAGCTCGGCACCTGATTTTTTCGAAACCACTTCCATAAGCTTGCGGTACAGGTTGTTGGTGCCGGGGTCGTTGAATTGCGAGGCGATAGTACCAAATACAGGCACATCTTCATCGTCCATATCAAAAAGGTGGTGGTTGCGTTTGTATTGTTTCTTTACATCGCGCAGGGCGTCAAGCGCTCCCCTTTTGTCGAATTTATTGATGGCTATTACATCAGCAAAATCAAGCATATCAATTTTCTCGAGCTGTGTGGCAGCACCGTATTCGGGTGTCATCACATAGAGACTCGCGTCTGAGTGGTCCACTATTTCGGTGTCAGACTGACCAATACCCGAAGTTTCGAGTATAATCAAATCGAAATGAGCGGCTTTGAGTATGTTGAGTGCTTGTTTTACATGTGCAGAAAGCGCCAGGTTGGCTTGCCTTGTTGCCAATGAACGCATATAAACCCTCGGCGATTTGATGGCATTCATCCTGATGCGGTCGCCCAACAAGGCACCACCGGTTTTGCGTTTTGATGGGTCAACCGATATGATGGCGATATGCTTTTCAGGAAAGTCGAGCAAAAACCTGCGCACCAGCTCATCTACCAACGATGACTTGCCCGCACCACCGGTACCGGTAATTCCGAGAACCGGAATTTTAACTTCCTTCACCTTTTCATTGATGTTGTGCAGGATGGTTTCGCTTTCTGTGAGAAAGTTTTCGGCGGCAGAAATGAGACGGCCAATGGCCAGTGGATTTTTTTCAACCAAATGTTTTGCTTCGCCATTGAGGTTGGCACCAGTCGGAAAATCGCATTGCTGCACCATATTGTTGATCATGCCTTGCAGGCCCAGCTCGCGGCCATCGTCGGGCGAGTAAATCCTTGCAATGCCGTAGTCCATGAGTTCCTTAATTTCTTCGGGCAAAATAACCCCGCCCCCGCCACCAAATATTTTGATGTGCGGTGCGCCTTTTTCGCGCAAGAGGTCATACATGTATTTGAAGTATTCCATGTGCCCGCCTTGGTATGAAGTCATGGCAATGGCCTGTGCATCTTCTTGAATAGCACAGTTTACCACTTCTTCCACACTACGGTCGTGGCCAAGATGTATTACTTCTACCCCAGTTGACTGTATGATACGACGCATCACATTTATAGCGGCATCATGTCCATCAAACAGCGAGGCTGCTGTAACGATTCTTACCTTGTTTTTTGGAATATACTTCTCTACTGTAACCATGTATTCGCAATTTTTGGGAGTGCAAAAATAGCCAAATACAATTGGAGAGCAGTGTTGTTTGCAGCTACTTGCATGGCCTTGTTTGCAAATTGTATTTCCGAGAAAAAATGAAAGGCACTACTTGGAAAAAAAGAATCCCGCCTGTTGAGCGGGATTCAGATTTTATTATCAATATGGTTTTATGAACCGGGAATTAATTGCCCGGCATTTTCACATTGTAGCCATATATCCATGCATCGGGAAAACGGGTACAACAACGAACAGCCTTGAGTTTTTTCATGGCCTCTTCGTAGTTCGTTGACATATCGGCAAACACAAAGTAGCGGGTATCTTCCAAATAGAGCACACCGGCGTTGTCAAAGCTTTCTTTGTCTTTGGCCAACAGGGCCAGTGAGTTGGCATAGTTTGGTTTGTACGAAGTGCCAATAACAATGTAATAGCCGGCAGCAGGGCTCATGTTGATTCCTGCGGCGGTAATCTCGTCTTTGGTTACTTTTATATCGCTCAGGTTGGTGGTATTCACATCAACTGAATTGGCGTCGGCATCTTTTTGCGCTGCTTCGTCCACAGCTACTCCTTCCTGACAATTGCCACTACCGGGTTGGTAGTTGTAGTCAAGAATTTTCACAGTGGTGCGGCGGTTTTGTTGGTGTTGCTCATCGGTGCAATCTTTGCCTTTGTCGGCACCTTCGCAATCGCAATTGTTTACCAACTGCGACTCGCCATAGGCTTTGGCAACCAATCTACAGCGGTCTATGCCTTGGCACACAAGGTAGTTTACGGCGGCCAATGCCCTGCGTTGAGAAAGCGCAAGGTTGTAGTTTTTAGAATTGCGACAATCGGTATGCGAGCCCAACTCTATTTTTAGATTCGGGTATTTTTTCAGTAGTTTGGCCAATTCGTCAAGCGAGTTTGATGCATCGGTTCTTATATAGGCTTCGTCCAAATCATAATAAATATCGCGCAATTCAAATTCATCAATTTTGGTAACCGGGTTGTTGTTCTTGTTGTTGCCGCCCACACCTGAACCGGGTCGGTTGTTGTTTACACCGCCTGTGCCGTCTTCGTTGCCGGTACCGGTGCCTCCGCCCTCTCGTTCTTTTACCGTGGTATTGGTGTTGTTTTCATCATTTACCACCATGAGTGTTCCATCTTCGCGAACCACTACTTTTTGCACCTCAGGACACTGCACACAGACCCCATCTTGCACACGGGTAATAAATGCGTCATTATTTTTAAGATCGCGTGCCAGAGCTGCCATGATTGAATCGCGCAAGTCAGGGTTTTGCATCAGGGTGTTGTAAACCGCTTGGTACATATCATCGTCTGACGAGTTGTCGGTATTTATTTTGGTCAGTTCTTCTTCGTTGATGTTGGTTGGTCGTGTTCTTACCTTAAACACGGGATTTCCGTTTCCGTCGTCATATTCTTCAATATCAACATAAGTATTGAATAGAGAGGTATCTTCTTCCATAGGCTCGCGTGCCCAAGAGGTGTGTTCATAGGTTCGGCGGTTATTTACCCCAAATTTAAAACGCATACCCACTGAAAGTGCTGAATACTTGTCCCACTCGCGGTTGCCGATAATCAGTGGCCATGAACCGTCAACATAATCTTCGTTGAAGAAGGTATAGTTGTATCTGATATCAAAGTCAAAGTAGCGGCCACCGTAAATATAGAAACCCACTTGCAGGTTTTTGTTCCAGGTTTGAAATCCGGTGGTATCCAGGTTGTCATTTTTCAAATAATCCTTTACGTGGTCAACCGAAAGCTGACTCAGTGGAGCGTGGAAATGGCCCGTGCTTGAGCCTACCCCAAGGTTTACGTAAGGGCTAATGGTGTTTTTACGCAAGTTGAAACTAAGGGCTCTACCAAGATTCAAGTGTCCCATTATTTTAAGCTCGTTGAGGTTGGTATTGTACGAGCGTGCACGCCAGCCCATATCCTTGTCGCGCTCGTTGCCCCTAATATTTACGATGCTATAATTGACCACCACACCAAAGCTGTGGGTAAAATTGTAGCTCACCTCAGGATAAAAAATATAGCCCAGAAACTGTGTTGGATGTTTTATGTAATCCGAACCGTATTTGGGTCTAACATCGGTATGGCCTACGGTGGTACCAAAGCCTCCGCCTATAAACCAATTGTTAAGGTTAGGACGCAATTGTGCATACAAACCATTGCTGAGAAAAAGTGATAGAACAAAGACTTTTACAACCGACTTCATACAGATTATTTTAACTATTGCTTCCTACATTCTGCGCTGCAAATATTAATGAAAAATAGGCATAGATTTGAGTTTCATGGTAAATGAATTATTTTGTTCGGTAAAACCCCTTTGCGCTTTGCTAAAGCATATTATATCAGAAATTTATTGCAGTTGCTAAAAATGGCTCAGCACTTTACATTTGCACGTTTTAGAGATTTATGAATTTAGAAAAGATTGTATCGATAACGGGAAAGCCCGGCCTGTACCGAATTATTGCAGAAACCCCGAAAAGGATTATTGTAGAGAACCTGGAAGACAGCAAAAAGAAGCTTCCGGTAAGCACCAACTTTCAGATTGCACTGCTTGATAAAATCACCATTTTTACCACCGACAACAGCGATTTGTTTTTGAAAGAGCTGTTTGATGCCATGGAAGCAAATACCGAATTGCAAATTCCTGACGGTAACACAAGTCCCGCAGAACTGAGAAATTACTTCAGAGCAATAGCCCCCAAACACGACGAAAACAGAGTGTATGCCAGCGACTTAAAGAAAATAGTAAAGTGGTACCACTTGCTTAATAAACTGCAAACCCATGAGTAGCTTTGAAAAAAGGGAAAGGGTGCTGTTGCCCGCCAACTTTGAACTCACGTCATTTGAAAGTATAGAGCCATTTTTAAAAAAACTTCTCGACACTGAAATTACCTCAGAAACGGAGTTGGAGCAATGGATAAAGGAAAACTCTGAAATAGATGCTTTTCTGAACGAAGACCTCGCTTGGCGCTACATCAACTACACCCGATTTACCAATAATAAAGAGTTTGCCGATGCTTATTCTTATTTTGTAAAAGAAATACAACCCAAACTGGTAAAAAGCGAACACGAGCTGAACAAGAAAGTGGTTGAATCGGCTTATTTTGACGATTTGCCCGATTTTCCACTCATCAACTTCAAGCGAAAATCCAGGTTGAGCCTATCACTTTTCAGAGAAGAAAATATAGCGCTCGAGGTGGAACAAACCAACTTGGGACAGGAATACGCTGCCATTGTAGGCGCCATGGCGGTGCACTATAATAACAAAGAGCTAACCATGCAGCAGGCAAGTACGCTCTTGCGCGAGCCCGACAGGTTGCTGAGAAAAGAAATTTACGAAGCGATAAATACCCGCAGGCTTGAAGACAAAAACCGCCTTGACGAAATATTTGACCAATTGGTACAGCTCAGACACCAACAAGCACTCAACTGTGGCTTTGAAAATTTCCGCGACTACAAACACGAAGCTCTTGGAAGGTTTGACTATGCGGTAAAAGATGTTTTTGAATTTCATAATGCGGTGGCCAAAGTAGCTGTGCCCATACAAAACCGTTTGCTGGAGCACCGCAAAGAAAAAATGGCCATTGAGCAGTTGTATCCTTATGATGTTAATGTAAATATATACGACCGCCAACCGCTGAAACCTTTTGAAACCGAAGCAGAACTGGTGGATAAAGCCATCAAGTGTTTTACCAAAATAGATCCGTTTTTTGGCCTTACCCTTGCCACCATGCGCGACAAAGGTTTTCTTGACCTGGAGTCGCGAAAAGGCAAAGCCCCCGGTGGCTACAACTACCCGCTTGATGAGCACGGCATCCCCTTTATTTTTATGAATGCCAGCGGCAGCATGCGCGATGTAACTACCATAGTTCACGAAGGTGGCCACGCTATTCACAGCCTGCTCACCCGCAATATTGATGTGAATGCACTGAAACACTGTCCATCGGAAGTAGCGGAATTGGCTTCAATGTCAATGGAACTCATATCGATGGATGGTTGGGATGAGTTTTTTGACAACCCAAAAGACTTGCTGCGCGCCAAAATTGAGCAACTCGAAAGCATATTGGATGTACTACCCTGGATAGCAACGGTAGATAAATTCCAGCATTGGATATATACCAACCCTGCGCACAACAGCCAACAACGCGACGACGAATGGGAAAAAATATACAACACATTCAGTTCGCGGCTCATATCGTTTGATGGTTATGAAAGCTACAAGAGAAACCTTTGGCAAAAACAGTTGCACATATTTGAAGTGCCTTTCTACTATATAGAATATGGTATAGCCCAGCTTGGCGCCATCGCTATCTGGAAAAATTATAAAGAAAATCCTGAGAAAGCCCTTGAAAATTACAAGGCAGCACTTTCATTGGGCTACACCAAAACCATACCTGAGATTTATGAAACCGCCGGCGTGCATTTCAATTTCAGCGAGGCCTATGTAGCGGAATTGTTGAATTTTATTTGGGCCGAACTTGATTTGCTCATTCACGAGTTTACACAACTTGAAAACGACGTAACAGCCTGATGAAAATTATTTGTGTTGGCCGCAATTATGTGAAACATGTAGAAGAACTGAAAAACAAGGTTCCTGACAAACCGGTAATTTTTCTGAAGCCCGATACAGCTAGACTCAAAGACGGCAAGCCTTTTTTCTATCCTGAGCATTCAAGCAACATACACTACGAAGCCGAACTCGTGGTGCGTATTTCTAAAAATGGCCGCCACATACAACCACAATTTGCCCACAGCTACTATAATGAAATAACCATTGGCATAGACCTTACCGCACGCGATACCCAACAGGAATTGAAGGAAAACGGCCTGCCTTGGGAGCTTGCCAAGGCATTTGACGACTCGGCTGTGGTTGGCAATTTCATCACCCTAACTAAGCCGGTGAGCGAACTCAGTTTTTCGCTGGAAAAAAATGGCAAAGTGGTGCAAAAAGGCTTGGCCGCCCACATGATTTACCCCTTGGACGAGTTGATCGCTTTTATCTCGAAATACTTTTTTCTGAAACAAGGCGACCTGATTTTTACCGGCACTCCTGAAGGGGTAGGCCCAATAGCCATTGGCGATGAATATGTAGGTAAAATAGAAAATGAAACCCTATTGAATTTAAATATAAAATAACCCTTGATACTAAGAACCCTGCCATTTTTTATAATATGGTGTTTTTTTGTAAGCGCAACATTTGAAAAAAGTAAGTACCCGCAAAACGACTTCATTTCGCCCCTGCCACAAGGTACTCCGCTTATACTTGCCGGCACCTTTGGCGAGCTGCGAAGCAACCACTTTCATGGCGGCCTCGACCTAAAAACAAATGGCACCACCGGCATGCAGCTGCGCGCCATTGCCGATGGCTATGTATCGCGCATAAAAGTATCGTCTTATGGCTATGGCAAAGTGCTGTATATAACCCACCCCAATGGATACACTTCGGTTTATGCGCATCTGGAAAAGTATAATGATAAAATTGAAAACTTTATAAAAAAAATACAAAAGGAAAAAGAAAGCTGGGAAATAGAACTCTACTTGGGCAAAACCGAAATTGAAGTAAAACAAGGCGAATGGGTGGCTGTATCGGGCAATTCGGGGGCATCTACTGCGCCGCACTTGCACTTTGAAATCAGAGAAACCAAAAGTCAGATGCCGGTTGATCCTTTGTTGTGTGGCATACATATTATTGACGATATAAATCCCAGAATTTATAAATTTCAAGTACACCCAATTGGCGATAAAAGCATGGCGCGGGTACTCTATACCAATGGCCGCAGCAGCACCAAGGTGAGCAGCGCCATACAAGTAAGGGTAAGTGGCTCCAATTCGCAGTACCATTTGTATCCGGTTCGCGAGGTGCAAGCCAATGGAAAAGTGGCCTTTTCAATTTCTGCCAACGATTTTCACAACGGCTCTTTCAACAAATTGGGCGTACCAATTATAGAAGTAAAGGTTAACGGCAAAACCTATTTTAAACAAGATATTGAGGGGGTTCCCTTCTCAAAAAACCGCTACATCAATGCGCTTATTGACTATGAAACAAAAGTGCGAACAGGTGTATATTTCTACCGGAATTACCTTTTGCCCGGCAATAAACTTTCTATTTACAAAAAGGCTGTAAACGATGGCATTATACAAGTGCAAACCGATAGTTTATACCACATTGCCTATACCTTGCTCGACCGAAATAATAATAAAACCACACTTGAATTTGATTTGCGCGGGGTTGACTACAGCTACAGCGAAACCACTATTGGAGCCGCCTCGGCCATGCATATCAAATATGATGAAGCTGCCGTTTTTGAAACCGATGATATAAAAATTGAATTCCCCGCCTATTGTTTCTATGAGGATTTTGATTTTCAATACGAGGAAGCAGCGGGCTATAGCGGCAAATATTCAGGTTCGCACCTTATCCATAATGGCTATACGCCCATCCACAAATTTTTTACGGTTTCCATTAAAGCCCCTTCCCTGCCCAAGCGCTACTACAACAAGGCGGTGGTGAGCCGCTGGGGCCGTAGCGAAGGCGGTTATTATAAAAACGGCTATGTGGTAGCCCGCTCCAAATACTTCGGCAAATTTTATGTAGATGTTGACACCGTGGCGCCCGCCATTGGCCTATACAACGTATATGAAGGCAAAAACATGTCGCGCTACCGATCGCTTATGGTAAAAATAGGCGACAACCTGAGCGGAATAGAAAGCTATAAAACCTACCTAGATGGTGAATTCATCATCATGAGCTACGACTACAAATCGGGTTTGATAAGCTATGATTTTGAAGACAGCCCAAGCAATAGCGAACATATACTGGAAATTGTTGTTAATGACCGTATCGGAAATATTTCTACCAAAAAAGTAAAATTTATAAGATAATGTCAATGCCCAAAAAAGGTGACAAAGCACCTGACTTTAAAGCCCTTAACCAAAACAACGAAACAGTTCAACTGAGCGATTTTAAAGGTAAAAAGCTCGCCCTGTATTTTTATCCGCAAGACAATACGCCCACATGCACCACCGAAGCCTGCAACCTGCGCGACAACTATAGTTCACTAAAAGCTGCCGGTTTTGAAATTTTAGGTGTGAGCCCCGATTCTGCGCAAAAACACCAAAACTTTATAAAAAAGCACGAGTTGCCTTTTGACTTGTTGGTTGACAGCGATAAAAGCATTCATGAAAAATATGGCGTTTGGGCCGAAAAAACCCGCTTTGGCAAAACCTATATTGGTACCCTGCGCACTACTTTTATTATAGATGAAAATGGGGTAATAGAGGAAGTAATTGATAAAGTAAAATCAAAAGAACACCACCTGCAATTGCTTGGCAAGTAGCTACAGCAAGGTAAACTTGTCGGCATCCTGCAAAAAAGGCATGCGGCTACGCACGTTTTCTATTTCGGTCTTTATAAGCTCCGCCTCCAAAATGGTTTCGTGGTGAATGGAAAATTCCATTTTTTCGCCCATCGGGTTTATAAAGGCCGATTTTCCATCGTGGTAAACGCCATTTCCATCATTTCCCACACGGTTGATGCCCACCACATAGCATTGGTTTTCTATGGCTCTTGCTTCAAGCAATTTTTCCCAATGCACACTGCGGCGCTCGGGCCAATTGGCTACAAACAGCAGCAAATCATAGGCTTCAGTATTTCTTATCCAAACCGGAAAACGCAAATCGTAGCACACCATGGGGCATATTTTCCAGCCCTTGTATTCCACCACCAATTTTTGAGCACCTGCGGTAAAATGCCCGGGTTCCTCCGACATACTGAAAAGATGGCGTTTGTCGTAGGTTAAAAAATCACCATTTGGCGGCATCCAAATCAGGCGGTTATATACTTTATCGCCTTCGTTTATCATGGCACTGCCCACCCACACAGCATTGGTCTTTGCCGCTTGCTCATGCAGCCACTTAATGGTGTAGCTGTTGTCAAAATCTTCGCTAAGCTCTTGGCTGTCAAAACAAAATCCGGTTTGGAACATCTCGGGCAAAACCACTATATCGGCTTCTTCAATCTTTGATTCAAGGGCTTCAATCTTTTTGAAATTGGCCTTTTTATCCTTCCACACAATATCGTACTGTAAACCGAATATTCTTAAATCTGACATAATAATTCTCCTGCTTTATGTAGGGTTTCTTCATTTTTGGCAAAACAAAAGCGCACCACTTTTTGGTCGTCGCCATTCTTATAAAAGGCGGAAACAGGTATGGCGGCAACTCCGTTTTCTTTTGCCAGTTTTTCAACAAATTTCTTGTCTTTCAGTCGCGATACCGCCGAGTAGTCAACACATTGAAAGTAAGTGCCGTGGCTTTGCAGGGGTTTAAACCGCGACTGATTGATATAGGAAGCAAACAGGTTGCGCTTGGCTTCGTAGAATGCTGACAATTGCTCATAGTGTTCAGGCTCGAGCAAAAAATCGGCAATGGCCCACTGCACCGGTGTTGACACACTAAACTGCGCATATTGAAATACTTTTCTAAACTCTGCCATTAGATTTTCGGGTGCCAGCACATAGCCAATTTTCCAGCCGGTGGTATGAAATGTTTTGCCAAATGACGACACAATGAGACTTCGCTTTCGCAAGTCTTCATAGCGCGCTACCGACTCGTGCACCACGCCATCAAAAACAATGTGTTCATACACTTCGTCGCTCAAAACTATTATATCGGTGTCTTTGAGCATACGCTCCAATTGCAGCACATCTTCCCTGCCCAGCACCGTTCCCGTTGGGTTGTGCGGTGTATTTATAATAATCATTTTGGTTTTTTGGTTGATGAGCTTCATCACCTGTTTCCAATCGATTTTATAATCAGGCGCCTGCATTTTATAATAAATGGGTCTTGCCTTGTTCAAATTTATACAAGGCAAGTACGAGTCGTAAGCGGGTTCAAAAATGATTACCTCGTCGTTTTCCTTGAGGAAAGCGGTCATGGCTACTTGAAGTGCCTGCGTAGCACCCGCGGTAATGGTTATTTCATTGCTCACATCATACGAAGTGCCATAGAGCTTCAAGGTTTTTTCGGCTATCCGCTCGCGCAACAGGGGCACACCCGCCATTGGTGCATATTGGTTGTAGCCCTGTGTCATGTAGTAGTTTACATATTCCACAAGTTTTGGATGGCACGAAAAGTCGGGGAACCCCTGTGAGAGGTTTATTGCGTTGTGGTCGTTGGCCATTTTTGACATAATTGTAAAAATGGTTGTCCCGGTTGCCGGGAGCTTTGAGGTGATGTTACCTTCAAAAATCATAAGTACCCAAAAAGATTGACTTCAAATGTAAAGTCACAATTGTTTTGAGATGTTATTAAAACTTCAAAACAAATCCTACCCCTGATGGCGTGGGCGCCAACCCCAGCATAGCGCCTTTTAGCAACTTATATTGCTCATTTACTTGCATATACATAATCAAATCAAACACACAAAGAAAGGCTCCTTGCAACATGAGTGCATTACCAAATCCTTGCAACCTGCTATTTTCCAAGCGCTTACCACGCTCCAAAAGAAAAGCGCCCGCGGCCATATAGCCAAAGTCCAAACCACCATTGAAAAGAAAGGTACGTGTCAAACTTTCAGCCCTGTCAAGTTGCTCGGCAGCGCTTAGTCCCATTAAAGGATGACTGTGGAAGTAAAGCAAGCTTCCGGTGGCAATTCCCAGGTTTACCAGATTCCAACCGGCATTCATCTGACTGAAATATTTTCGTTTGCCATCAAAAGCACAATTTCCGTACAGGCCCGTTCCCAGGTTCAATACGCTCCAACCCAGCAGGGTGTACATGCCTGTGTGTACCGTATGGTCAAGCTTTTGTGCATCAAGCCCTTGCGCCAGCAATGGTGAGCCGCCGGCCAAGAGCAAACAAACGAAAAGCAGAATCAGGACACGCATACTATTTTGTTTTCAGCTACAACGTAAACGCGCTCCCCTTGTTTAGGCTTTTGCAAGGCCAGGCCGGTAAACTGACCAAAAGCCGGGAGTATGCCGCTTTTTTCCATAAAGTAAAAGCAAGGCAAACGCAGCGATTGCCTGCCCTTGCCCACCAAGCGCACACCGGGGTGTATGTGTCCGTAAATGTTGTACAAGTTTTCATCAACCGGGTTCAGGGCATCGTGGCTGAAAAGAATGCCATCAAGCTCCATGTTTTCAAAAACCGACAAGCCACTGCTGCGGTAAAAATCAGCCCCCAGAATGTCATGGTTGCCTACCACCAAAACAAACTCAATTTGCGGAAATTGTGCCATAACTTCGGCAAAATGGTTCCACTCCCTGTTGTGTACCGAATGGAACAAATCGCCCAGAAACAGCACCTTTGACGGTTTTTTCCACTGCAACAACTTTATAAGGTTTAGCACATTTTGGTCATAAACGGCAAATGGAACAGGAATGCCCGATTTTCTAAAATGCGAAGCCTTGCCCAGATGCACATCGGCCACCACAAGCGTGCGCAACTGCGGCCACCACAAGGCTTTTTGTGGCAAAAGCTCCATCACTTTGCCTCCAATTTCAATTTGCATAGTGCAAAGAAACCCTTATTACTTTTTGAGTGAACGCGAATTCTGTCCGGGAATTAAATGGGCATTTCAACAAAATCGCTTTTTTTGTGCCCACCTACAAATAGTATTTTCGCTCTATGAAGACGTTTCTGTTGATTTGCACCCTCTCCTGCTTTTTGCCGCAAGCCTACACAGTGCGCGACGCTTACCACGACATTCCCATAAATTTTTTACCCGTTACCAAAATGTACGTGGCCGATAAAAAAGACAATGCCGAGAATCGCGACAAAATTTTGATTTACCACAATGCCGACCGCGAATTTATTAAGCTCAACTATGCGGGCAGCCCGCTTACCGGAAAGCTGCAACTGTTTACCGCAGGCAGCAACATCTATGTGGTGGTTGAGCATTTGTACTGCAAATCAGGCAATTGCGATAATTATTTTTCTATTTTAAAAAAAGAAAATGGCGGATATACTGAGGTCACAACCCAAGTGCTGAACGACTTTGACATGAATTTGGGCAAATTGCGCGGACAGGTAAAATCGGCTTTGAAAGATGCCTACGGAAGCAATGATTTTTATGATGACCTCGGCTACAAGGATGATGAAACGCTGCGCAAACACCTTATTTGGGAACTTGACGACCAAACCGGTGAAATTCATTTAAAAGAATCGACCCTGCCCTACACCCTTGCCAGCTACAAGTGGAATGAGAAAAAAGAAATTTTTGAATCAAAATAATTACAAAAACAAGAGAAATGCTCAAGTACGAAGTAAGAGATAACACAGGATATATAACCCTGAACCGCCCCGACAGGTTTAATGCCTTTGACAACGACCAAAGTTTTGAACTGCAAGATGCTCTGAAACAGGTAAAACGCAACGACGAGGTGCGTGTGGTAGTGCTTACCGGCGAGGGAAAAGCCTTTTGTTCAGGACAGGATTTGAAAGATATAGCCGGAGAAAAACGCTCGCTTAGCGACTCGCTCTACAAACGCTACAACCCCATAATACGTGCCATGCGCAGTTTGCCCAAACCCATTGTGTGCCGCCTGAATGGCGTGGCAGCCGGTGCGGGTTGTTCGCTTGCCCTTGCCAGCGATTTTATCATAGCCAGCGAAAAAGCTTCCTTAATTGAAGTCTTTATAAATGTGGGGCTTGTGCTCGACAGCGGTTCTTCTTACTTTTTGCCACGCGTAGTAGGCAGCAACCGCGCATTTGAGTTGGCCACCATGGGCAACAAAGTGAGCGCACAACAAGCCCTTGAGTGGGGCATGGTAAACCGTGTAGTACCCGAAGAAGAACTTGACAACGAAGTGGCCAAAGTGGTAGATTATTATAAAAATGCACCCACCAAAGCCATTGGTCTAATGAAGTCAATGCTCAACAAATCTTACCACTCCGATTTAGAAGAAATGCTGCAATACGAAGCCTACTGTCAGGAAATTGCCGGCAACAGCAACGACTATAAGGAAGGTGTTACCGCTTTTGTAGAAAAACGCAAACCACAATTCAAAGGCGCTTAGCCTAATGAAAACCAATAAATAGGCCAAGCACCAAAACCAAGTGCATGACTTGCAAAGGCCAAGCATGTGTTTTGCTAAGTATTGAATGCGGGAATTTGCCAACGTCCACTACCCAATTCAAAACGAACGTTTCAACATCCTTTGCCCTACTTAATATATACAAAATAGAATCAGCTCTTTTCCATGCGAAAAGAGCTGATTTTTTTTGATACCAAACCCCACTTTTTTCTTGCCGGTTACCTCCGGCTAATTGAAAACAGGAGGCGGAGGTTTTGATTGGCAACGCATATCCAAAGGCAACTTTACTTGCAAATAGGCTGCTAGTGGCATGTAACATCAACATGCTATTAACATGTCTATAATAATGGCAAAACATTATGGATTATTTAACTTACAATCAAATAGATAAGCGCTTTACCAGCCACCAATAAAGCGTGAAACAACCTACGAATTTTACCCTATATTTAAAAAAATAGAAGGCCTGATTTTAAAAGGATAAGCCGCTTTTACTATTTTTGATTCCATTGTCAGCAGGTATTAAGCATGTGTTAACTCACATTTATTTAATTATTTACAGGAAAGTGTTTCAAAAAAGTTGCGTATGGATAGCCGATTAAACCGCCTACTTATAGCGCTGGGTATTTCAGTTGCTTTGCAATTGGTCATAGTTATTGCCTACTCAACTACCTCAGCCGAAAGCATGGCTGCCATCAACCGTTTGGCGGTACTTTGCGGCGGCAATATTGCACAAGGTGGCTATATACAATTCATCACCTTTTTCATTTTTTTCTGGGGCGTTTTCGAAATCAGAAATTTCAACAAATGGCTTGCCTATGAGCGCAAGTATTTCAATACCGATATACTGCCAAAAGAAGAACACACCGTGCTGGGTCCCAAAGAAGTAAACAGCATAAGAGTGAAAGTTTTGGAGTACCTGAACGCCAAAAAACTGGATGGACTAGATGCCAACCATTTCCTGCTGAATCTCATAAAAAAGGCGGCCACCAAATTCAGAGCCAACCACAGTGCCGATGGTGCCTTTAGCATTGTCGAAGCACAGAGCCGGATCAACAAAGAAAAGTCAGACAGCAGCCAATCGCACCTACGCTACATTCTTTGGGCCATTCCTTCGGTGGGTTTTGTGGGCACGGTTCTCGGTATATCGCAAGCGTTGAGTCTGGCCAATACCGGCGATATTGACCTGATTACACAGACCCTGGGCGTAGCTTTTGACACCACCTTGCTTGCTCTTGTACTCAGCGTAATCCTCATGTACAGCTACCACATTTTGCAAGAAAAAACAGAAAACCTGCATCAGGACATTGAAGAATTTGTGGTTGACAACCTCATAAACCGCATTGATGTAGGCTAATGGCACGCAAGGAAATCAACATATTCAGTGCCTCATTTCTCGACCTGCTTTCGGGTGCACTTGGAGCGGTTATCATCCTTTACATACTCGTGCCCAAGCTCAATATACCGGTTGAAGAGTTTGAAGAGCAGAAAAAGTTGAGCGAAGAAGTGGGCAAACTGGGTGTGGCCATTGAAGACATAGCCAACCTTATTCCGCAGGAAAAACTGGATGCCATTAAATCGCAAATGGAAGAGGTAATTGCGGCAAAACAGGCGCTGGAGCAAAAAATTGCCGGCCTGCAGCGCTCACTTGAAGAGTGCATGAAAAGCAACGAAGAGAATGTACAGAAAATTATAAGCCTGCAGCAGGAGCTTAAAGAAGCGCACCAACAGCTTGACGAAGCCAACCAAAAGCTGGCGGCGGCTACCGCACAAATTGAAGACTTGCGACCCTACAAAGATTGGATGGACAACTGCGGTTTCAAACCCGGCGATCCATGCCCTGAAACCGAAGCACTCAACGTAGATGTGGGTTTCAAATTCAAAGGCAAAAACCTGCTATTCATTATCGATGCTTCGGGCAGCATGGACACCGAAGGCCGCATGGGCCAAGTGCAGGCGGGCATCAAAATGCTCATCACCACCATGTCGCCCGATTTCAATTGCGATATCATGTGGTTTGCCGAACCCAGCACCGGCTATTATTACGATGCCAAGTTTGGCGCACTTCAACCCATGACCGATGGCAACAAAACCGCTTGTTTTCAATTTTTAAATTCATTGACACCCAGTGGCGGCACACCCACAGGCATAGTGCTTGAGCACGCCTTGGGCCATAGCGGCTACAGCAACCTTACCGATATCATTTTATTGAGCGACGGTATTCCCAGTATTCCTGAAGGGGTTACTGCCGGCAGCATACTCAGCAAAGTACGAAGCATCAACCACGGCGTAGCCATCAGCACCATTGGTGTGGGTTCGCACATCATCAGCCCCGATCCGGCAGTGCCTGAACAAGTTGAAGCACGAAAATTTCTGGAACAACTCGCTCGCGAAAACAACGGATTCTTTTACGGTTTTTAAACATTACAATATGGCAAACAGAGCAACACAGTCATTAACCACAGGTATGAAAATTTTGGGTGGAGCCAATATTCCTACCTACACGCTTGAGTACCTTACCTCAACCGCCAAGCACAAGCAAGGCAGCTACGAAACCATAGTAGTGCCCTACATAGAGCTCGGTCGCGATAAAAAATGCGGTGTAGAATTTGGCGACGATACACCCACCGTAAGCCGCAGGCACTGCGCCATAGAGCGTAAGGGCGAAGAAACTTTTATCGTAAACCTTTCCACCTCCAATCCAACATTGGTAAATGGTCGTCCGGTTAATGAAAAGTTCTTTCTAAACAATGGCGATGAAATTCAGCTCTCCATGGAAGGGCCCAAACTGCGTTTCAACACCACCAAAACCGGTACCGCCAAAATGGGCTTTACCAACAAAATGAACCTGGTGATGAAACAAGCCATTAAGCCATACAAAACCGCCGCAATAGCCTTTTTGGTGGCCCTTTTGGTACTTGCCGGTGGTGGCACATTTGCCATTATCAAGCTCAACCAAAAGAACGAAATTGTAGTAGCTGAGCTAAAGAAACAAAAAGACCTCACCGCTGCTCAGGCTGATTCTATGGCCAATATCAACAAGAAAAATGCGGAATTGGTAGCCAGTTTAGCCAAAAACAAAAAAGAGCTGGAAAACAAATTAGCCGCCGAGCGGTCAAGAATTCAGGCCGAAAATGCACGACTCACCAAAACCCTTTCAGAGCTTAAGTCACGCAACGACAGCCTTATGAACAACAACAAATCGTATGTGGAACTTATAGAACCACTAAAAGAATACACCCTGGCCATATTTTACAAGGGAATAAAAGTTGAGTTTAATGGTAGTACCATTGCCGAAGAAACCTACGACCCCAACTGTATGTGCACAGGATTTTTGCTTGAAGACGGCACCTTTGTTACCGCCCGCCATTGTATTGATGCTATACTTACCGAAATTGACGTAGCCAACTTCTACGATGCCAGCGGTGGTTCAGCAACCCTGAGTTACATGGCCATGTCGTACGACGGCAACATCAAAATAGACTTCACCAACAAAATGATGAAAGCCGATTATTCTATGGACTCCTTTTCAATGGTAACTTACCAAGGTATGTCGGGCAGTTTACGCCGCCCCAATTATTTTGAAGGCGCCGATTGGGCCTACCTCAAAACCAGCTACAACGAAGGCCTGCCCTACGACAAAAGCCTGAGCCGACAAATACCTTCGGGCACCGAACTCATGGTACTCGGCTATTCTTATGGCATGGAATACCGCAAGTCGGGCACACTTGAGCCTTACTTTTCTACCGCAAAAGTTACCCTTACCGGCTTGCAAAACGGAACCATCAACGTAACCGAAGCCGGCTGGGACGGTGGCAATTCCGGTGGTCCGCTTTTCATGGAAAAAGATGGCAGAGCCATTTGTATAGGATTGGTAACCGGTACTTTCAGAAAAATGGAACGCACCGGCAGCGGCGATGTGGTAGGTATGAATGCGGGAATTAAAATAGTAACGCCTCTATGCAATTTTTAAAAACCAGCCTGCTCGTTTTCCTTCTCATCCGATCGGGTGTAGCCACTGCACAGCTCATTGGCATTACCGACAATTGCAATCCACTCATCAAATCGCTCAACGAGGTGGTGTATGTGGTGCGCCAGGATTTTGTGTTGGTTGACAAAGACAAAAACGAATTTGGCAAGGATGGAAATGAGTATTTCGGCTACGGCTACGGACCTGCCATCGTTATCAAAAATCAGTTGGTTTTTAGCGAACGCAGCTACCGCCCCTACCAAAACGATACCACCTACAAAACGTATGGTAGCGGCTACAGCCCCAAGTCATCCACTACTTATTACAAAAACATCAAGGATAAAAGCCTTACCATGGCGCAAAGTCCTGCCGTGGTCAATAATCGTTTTGTGTCGGTTGAACTGCCCGACACACCGGGAATGAACCGCACTTCATCGCAAACCGGTGACAGCATCAATTGTGTGGTGCTCACTTTTATTCCTTCCGAAGCCAACCTTTCCGAAAGTACCACCTTCAATTTCAGCTACTTATACACACAGGTAAGTTGGAACAAAGGCAAAACCGGCACGCTGGCCAACAATTCCCTGGGCTCGCGCACCGTGTTTGGACTCATTTTTTACGAAGTAATAGGCAAAGGAGAAGCCCATCTTGAATTTGCCGGTTTTGTAGAAAAATCGGGTAATAGCTGGGTTTGCACGCCATACAGCGTATTATCAAGCATTACCCCGCTCAACAACAATGGCAACGGCAACCATGCAAAAGGCAAAAAGAAGAAAAAGAAACCCTGAAATAAAAGCCCATGATAAAGTCTATTGAAATATTTGGAACCACCGATGTGGGACAGGTAAGAGACCACAACGAAGACAATTTTGCGATTTGCAAAGACTTGAGCAAAAAGGAATGGGCTTTTAAACGCGATGAGGTACTGGCGCTTTCAGAGCGTGGCGCACTATTGGTGGTAGCCGATGGAATGGGCGGTACCAATGCCGGCGAAGTAGCCTCGCATTTGGCCCAAAAAGCCATTCAAGAGCTTTTTGACGAATTGAAGGAAGTGCCAAAAACCGATGCCGAAAGGGAAAAAATACTGCGCAATTTCATTATTCAGGCGCATACTACCATTGTAAACCACCAGCACAAAAACCTTGATACTGCCGGCATGGGCACCACATTGGTCATTGCCTGGATAATAAACGACAGCGTGCACGTGGCCTGGAGTGGCGACAGCCGTTGCTACCTGTACCAAGGTCAAAAACAACTTTATCCGTTTACCGATGACCATTCGCTAGTTTGGCAAATGGTTATGGAAGGTCAAATGACACCCGAAGAAGCCCGCGTACATCCTGAAAGCAACATCATAACCCAAAGTCTGGGCGATGAACGCAGTACGCCAAAACCTTCGGCCAAAACACAAAAACTGTACAAAGGCGATAAGGTGTTGGTGTGCAGCGATGGACTCAGCGGTATGGTGAGCGACCAAGGTTTGCTGCAATATATGGAGCGCGCCGAACCTGTGGCCGAAATTTGCAAAGAGTTGATTGCAGCCGCCAACCGAGGTGGTGGCACCGACAACATTACCGCTCTTATGCTCGAGGTTAAGGAAGGCGATCCGCGTCCTGCCCTCAAAGAAGACCACGGCCCTGCAAAAAAAACCGCCGAAAAACCCAGCACCACGCAGGTATTGCGCAAGAAAAATTCAAACAAAAACATCATTATCATTGGCTTGTTGGTGGTAATAGCCGCCGTGCTTGCCTTTGCCCTGTGGCCTTCAAAAACCCCGCCCCCGCAAGTACTTGAGCGTATAAGTGGCAAAACCCTTGAGTTTGAGCCCGGCAAAGCCGCATCTTCCAATATCGTAGAATTGCTTCTTGGCCAAAACGAGTTGACAATAGATAGTGCATTTACGCTGTATAAAGGCAAAAATGTTGCTGACGAAAAGGGAAATTTCAAATTCAAACCCGATACCCTGGAGCCCGGCATGCTGCTGCTGAAACTATACCCCAAGGGCAACAACAGCTACTACGAAGCCGAAGTGAAATTGGTGCCCAAAGAAGAAAAACCAAAAGAGGTGGAAGCAGGACCCGGCCCATCAGCCACACAGCCCAGCCCCGAAACCGGCACTCCCGGCAATGTAAGCTCCAATGAAAACAGCAATGAAATGCCCGATACTCCTGTGGACAATACAAATGCAGAGACAGGAACTGAAACCGAAAAACCGGTGGACAGCAACACTACCGAAACCGGCACAGAAGAAGCAACACCAAAACCGCCTCTGAATCTGATAAGCAAACCGGGCGAAAAAGGCAACGAAAACAACAACGGAGGTGGAGGTAATACTACCGAAAACCCAAAATAAGAAACCTTAATACAGAAACGATATGAGATGTTATGAATGTGGATACCAGAATGAAAGCGACGTAAGGGTTTGCATCAAATGCGGAACCAAACTCGATGAAGCGGGCAGTGAACCTGCGGCAAAAAGCCCCGCACCTGAAGCAGCTACTCCGCCGCCGGCCTCGGCAGGAGCCAAAACCATAAGAGGCAAGGCTGCCGACTCACCATCGTGGGATGCACCTGCCCAAGCCGCAAGTCCTTCCCCATCTTCGCATGGCAGTGCTGCCATCATCAAATGTCCGGCTTGCCAATATTATCCGCTGCCACAGGCGCCCGATGCGGCACATCCTTGCCCCAATTGCGGTCATGGTGCATCAGGCGGCGCTTCGGCTTCCAAAACGGTAAAAGTTGATCAGGTAAACATCCAAACCGAAAACGGTGGCAACAAACTCATATTGATTGAGGAAAGCAGCGGCAGGGAAATACCCTTTTCAGGCGATGAAATCAACGTGAACCGCGACAATATAGATCCGGGCAATAATGCCGTATCATCGCAAGTGCATGCGGTTTTCAGTTTTCAAAACGGCCAATTGCACCTTGAAGACAAAAGTAGCAACGGCGCCACCTTTATAAAAGTAGATGGAAAAATGCCGGTGGCCAACAACATGCGCATCATCCTTGGCAATAAGGTTTACAAACTCAAAATCAACCAATAACCCGCTAAAAAAGGCTCCATGTCCACACCAACTGTTGTAAATATTACTGCAGGAAGTCAAATTCCATCAGGCACACGCACCTATGTGGTTGATAAAGAGCTGGGCGAAGGTGGCTTTGGCAATGTATATAGGGTAAAAAGCGGCAATGAATCTTTTGCCCTTAAGCTCACCAAAATGTGGACTTTTATGCCCAATGAGCGCTTGGAATACGCCAAACGCTTCAAGCAGGAATATGAATACGGATCGCGCCTGCAAAGCAAAAACCTGGTAAAAAGCTACGACTACAACTTGCTTGAAGGCAATCCTTACATTGTAATGGACTTGTGCAGTGGCGGAAGCTTGCGCGATTGGGTGGGACAAAACATCAGTTTCGACCAACTTGAACAAGTGGCTTATGGCATCCTTTGCGGCTTGGCCGACCTGCACAACGAAGGCATAATTCACCGCGATATAAAGCCGGAAAACGTGCTGTTCAATGAGCAAAAAACACCCATGTTGGCCGACTTTGGCATTTCGGCTTCCATAAAAAAACGCCATACCATAGCCAATTTTATGGGGCATGCCAAAGAAGTTTTCGCCACCGGAACCTATTCGCCGCCCGAACAAATTGACCCCAAAAAAGCCATGAAGGTAATGGGGCCAACCAACGATATTTATGCCTTTGGCGCCATGATGTATGAGCTTTTTACCGCCGGCCATTTGCCCTTTGGTTCCTTCGACGATTTTCTCAAAGACATGGCATCTTACGAGAAAAAGAAAAAAGAAGAAAACTGGAACCGTCAAACCCTGCGCATGAAAGCGCCTTCAAAATGGGAGCAAATCATAGAACGCTGCATCAAGTCAGAGCCTGAGTTGCGCTTCCAAACCGTTGATGAAATACTATCGGAGCTGGGTTTTGCCGCAGCGCGTAGCCACAAAACAAATGTCACCGCCCACTCAAAATGGATATTGCGGGTTCAAAACGGCGAAGAAATTGGCCGTACCTATTTTATCAGCAACCTGGCCAGGTTCAAGCAAAAAAACCTGCTCACCATTGGCTGGTTCAATGAAGAAAATCCCTTTACCAACGATTTGGGAATCACCGAAGAATTTACACAGTACATATCAAACTTCCACGCCACCTTGGAGTATAACCCGCAAACATTTCGCTGGACCATAAAGGATGGGCAGTGGCGACAAAAGGACGGCGTAACCGACTGGTATCCATCAACCAACGGCGTATTGGTAAATGGAAGAAAAACAGGAATACATGGCATGGAGCTGGAAGCCAACGACATCATAAGCATTGGCGACACCACCTTGAAAGTAATTATTGAATAAAGTAACATAGCGTATTAAAGAAAAGAAGCATGGCGTATCAAGAGAACGAAATTTTTGCAAGCCGGTACAAACTGGTGAAAAAGCTGGGGGTTGGCGGGTTTTCTGAAGTTTGGCTGGCACAAGACAGCCTTACCGACGACAGTGAAATAGCAATTAAAATATATGCACCCAATGGCGGCCTCGACAACCAGGGGCTCAAGGTGTTTAGCAAAGAATATGCGCTGCTGCAGGACATAAACAACCAATTCCTGCTAAAGGCTATGCACTTTGACATCAATGACGATATGCCTTATCTGGTGTTGCCCTATTGCCCCAATGGCTCGCTTTTAGGACAACTACACGAAAAAGGCAATTTTAGCGAAGATGAATTGGCTAAGGTGATTTTTGAAGTAGGAACCGGCCTTGCCTACCTGCACCAAAATGGCATTATTCACCAAGACATAAAACCGGCCAACATACTTATAAACCGCCGCAACGAATACGTAATCAGCGATTTTGGTATCAGCAACAATGTGCGGCGCACCCTGCGCAAGAGCATGGGAGTTGCTTCCAGCTCCATGTCGCCCGAGTACGCACCACCCGAAAGGTTTTCTTCAAACCCGCAAACGCTGCCCGCAGGCGATGTATTTTCATTTGGTGTCTTGCTTTATGAAATGGCCACAGGCGATGTGCCTTGGATGGGAATGGGCGGAATGAGTCTCTCGCGCGGCGCCGAAATACCGGCCATGCCTGAGCAGTTCAGCAACAATTTCAAAAAATGGACAACCGCTTGTTTGAGTGTCAATCCGGCTGAACGCCCATCTGCTGCCGATTTTGCCAAAGCCGCGGAAACCTTTGTGAATGAAGGCTATTGGCCACCCTACAAACCTGCTGTAAGCGCCGCTCCTTCTGGTTCTTCGGCTTCATCAGCGCGAAAAACCGTGGCCAAGGTTGACCTTGACGATATGGCGGCACGCATTGATGAAAACCTGGCCAAAAAGCAAGCCGAGCCAAAAGCAGCACCCAAGGGCAATGCCACCATGAAAGACGGTGGAGCAAAGCCGCCAAAAGCGCAGAAGAAGAAAAAAAGCCCCGTGTTGCTCATTGTCATAGTTTTAGTGGTATTAATTGGCGGTGGCGGTGGAGCCTATTGGTTTATGGAACAGCAAAAGGTCAAGAATTTTGACAAAGCTTTTGCCGTAGCAAGTGCCTTTGCCCTCGACTCCAATTGGCTCGAAGCCCACAAAGGTGTAGTTGAAGCCCTTGAAATAATTCCTGACAATGCCGAAGCCCTCGCCATGAAGGAAAACGCATTAAACGAAATGAAGAAAAAAGTGACATCTGAAATCAAAAAGGCCGATGCCTTGGCTGACGACGAGAACTTTACCGGCGCCATGAACCATTTGGACCAATTGGCACTTTACCTCAATTTGTTTCCTGAAATAGATGATGCACGTGCTAAATACCAGGAAAAAGCAGAAGCACAACGCGAAAAGCAATTTGTAGGCATGCTGGCCAAAGGCGATGAATACATGTCTAAACTAATCTATGCCAAGGCGGCGGAATACTATGGCCGCGCCGATAGCTTGAAACCCGGCGACAGCAGGGTGCAAACAAAACTCGATGCCATAGGCACCAAACTCAAGGAATTGTACAACGGCGAAGTTGCCAAGGGCGACAGCTACATGCAGGCCAAAAACCACGCAGCGGCCGTATCAGCCTACAGCCGAGCGGTGCTGTATGATAAATCGAATAGCGATGGACAGGATAAACTTGCCAAAGCCAAAGAAAGCCTTGAACGCGATAAAAAACTGCTGGCTGCTGCCGAAAGTGGCGATGTGGGAGCTGTGAAAAGTTTGCTCAGCGCAGGTGCCAATCCCAATTATGGCTACAACTACAAGTATCCAACGGGTTGGGCGGTTTACAATGCCAATCTCGATATGCTCAAAGCCCTGAAAGATGCCGGTGCAAGCTGCAACCCCGAAATTGACTACTACTATTCAGGCACTTACAGCTACAGCCTCATTTCACTTGCCGCTTTGGTAAACAATGTGGATGTGTTTAAATACCTGCACACCACCTGCCGCGCCGATGTGAGCAATGTGTATGACTACGTAAAAGACGGCGCCATAAAAGAATACATGAAAGGCCTTGGCTACGGTGGCGTAGAATACACTGATTACTTCAGCAGTTCATCGAGCAGCCACTTCCCTGCCGAAACAGATGCCTACCGCGAATGGTCGTTCAGAGACGGGAAATATTACATGCGCTGTATCAGTCAAGACTATGCCGGCTGGCAGGGCGAAGTATTTGATATAGATGTAAATGCCGACTGGGAAATGAGCGTGGATGTGCACCATGTAAGCGGCAATACAGCCAACGGCGGTGTGGGTTTAATTTTTGCCTGCGAAGAAAGCTACGACTATGTAAACGTGTTTGGGGTAACCCCTTCGGGCAAATACCACATTGGCTACTACGAAGGCTCCTGGCAAACCGAATACCCTGAATCTTCAAAAGTAAACCAAGGCACAAGCACCAATACCCTGCGTATTGTAAAACGCGGAACCACAGTGTATTACTACATAAACGGCACCTACATTACCGCAAAATACAATGTGAAAATGGCAGGTAAAATGTTTGGCTTGTACTACGGTTCGCCCGACGGATACACCACCGTTTACTTCGACAATTTTGTTTTAAAAAGCATTTAAACAAGTTTTATATCCGCATAAATTGAATTCGATTTTCCGAATGGCCGCGCCCGCATGTTAGTTTTGAAGGCTGAAATTATACGGTACCAACATGGCAAACCTGCCAAGAGAAAGAAGTGAAGCGCGGCAAAAGCGCATAAAGGAAGTGCTGGCGCAAAAGCAACCCGACCTGACCGTGGTGCTTGAGAACGTGCATGACCCACACAACATTATGGCGGTAATAAGAAGCTGCGATGCCGTGGGGGTTTACGAAATTCATGTCATTGAGTCGGAAACAGCACGCTGGGACAACCGCATGGGCAAGAAAAGTTCGGCGGGTTCAAAAAAGTGGATCAAGACCAACCGATACAAAAATGTAGATAGCTGTTTTAGCCACTTGCGCAGCGAAGGAAAAAAGATATTCACCACCCATTTGGCACAGAATAGTACTGATTTATATCAACTTAACCTTACCCAACCCATGGCACTCGTGTTTGGCAACGAGCACGACGGCGTGAGCGAAGAAGCCCTGAACAAAGCAGATGGCAACTTTTTAATTCCGCAAATGGGTATGATTCAAAGCCTTAACATTTCGGTGGCTTGTGCCATTAGCCTGTTTGAAGCCTTGCGACAACGGCGGGCAGCGGGCATGTACCAAAATGCCAAATTTGACCCAACTACCTACAACAATTTGGTAGAAGACTGGTTAAAGCGTTAACAGCCCTTTGCTAATCGAATGAGATGGGGTTAGATTTGTGAACCAATAAAAAATCACATTAGGTGTCAGTAAGAGAAAGTGTAAACAACCTCTTGGTTGAGATAGGAATTGAGGAAGGACAATTTCCTGAAATAATCTTGTACGCCGTGCCCGTAATGCTATCACTGGTACTGCTCGAATTCATCCTTACCCGCAAAAAACATATTTTCAACTACCAGGGCAAAGACTTTTGGTCATCGGTGGCCATTGGTGCCGGCAATTTGGTGGTTAATGCCGTTTTAAAAACGCTTAACCTATTTGTCATTCTGTATTGCTACAAAATAGCGCCCTATAAAATCCCTATGGAGTATTTCTGGGTGTCGCTTATCCCCTGCATGATATTGCTCGATTTTGCACGCTATTGGGCACACCGTGTGGCGCACGAAAGCCGTTTTCTATGGGCCACACACGTTACCCATCACTCATCGGAGAATTACACATTTGCCGTGTCCTTTCGTCTTTCGTGGACACAACATATCAAAATCATCTTCTTCATTCCCGTTGCCTTAATGGGTTTCCACCCCATCATATTCGTTATTGCGCACCAAATAGAAGTATTGTACCAGTTTTGGATACACACCGAGTTGATAAGAAAACTCCCCAAACCCATAGAATATATTTTCACCACGCCATCGCACCACCGCGTGCACCACGCCCGCAACGATAAATATATCGACAAAAACTACGGATCTACTTTCATAATCTGGGACCGGATTTTTGGCACTTTCCAACCCGAAGAAGAAGCCCCTGAATACGGTATTAAAAAACCCGTAAACACCTACAATCCAGTGATTTTGGTATTTCACGAGTGGGTTGATGTGATAAGAGATACCTGGCATGCACGAGGTTTTAAAGCCAAGATGAAAGCCATGTTTGGTCGCCCCTAAGCCGACCCAAAAATTGTTTTACCGGCATCCATTGCCAAATTGTTAATTATTTTTTTGTGCGACTGATAAATAGTCGCATATTTGCAGACCGAAAATCGAAGCAGATGTCACGAATTTGTGAATTGACAGGAAAAAAAATGATGGTGGGAAATCACGTATCTCACTCAAATAGAAAGACTAAGAGACGTTTCTATCCCAACCTTCATACCAAAAAGTTCTTTATTCCGGAACTCAACAGATGGGTAACCCTTAAGGTATCGGCTGCGGCCATACGTACCATCAACAAGAAAGGTGCTTACCAATACATCAAATCAGTAGAAAAGAAACAAGGAGTTAAAATTTTATAGTCATGGCCAAAAAAGGAAACCGCGTACAAGTAATACTTGAGTGCACCGAGCACAAAGAAAGTGGAATGCCCGGCACCAGCCGCTACATTACCACCAAAAACAAAAAGAATACAACAGGCCGTATGGAGTTGAAGAAATACAACCCCATCTTGAAGAAACACACTGTTCACAAAGAAATAAAATAAGGTAACATGGCAAAGAAAACCGTAGCAACCCTACAAGATAAAGGCAAAAGAAACCTTGTAAAGGTTATCAAAGCCGTAAAATCTCCTAAAACCGGTGCCTACACTTTCAGAGAAGAAATGGTGGCAAAGGACAAAGTAGATGAATTCTTGAAAGATTAATGTCTGGTAAAAGAGATATAATTGAAGCTTCTCAGCAATGAGAAGCTTTTTTTGTTTAAAGCACATCCAATGGGATTTTTTGATTTTTTAAAGAAAAAAGAGCAAAAGCAGGCCGAAAAACCACAAGAAGACAAGCTGGACGAAAGCCTGAACAAAACGCGAACCGGTTTTTTCAGCAAACTGGGAAAAGCGCTTGTCGGCAAGTCAAAAGTATCGGCACTTGAGCTTGACGATATTGAAGAAGCCCTGATAGGTGCTGATGTGGGACTGGCCACTACCGTAAAAATTATTGACCGGCTTGAAGCCCGCGTTTCCAAAGACAAATACCTGAATACCGAAGAGCTGCATTTGATTTTAAATGATGAAATACAGCAAATGCTTGCCGAAAACAAGCAGCGCGAATTCAGCGAATTTGATACGGCAAGCGGACGACCCTACGTAATAATGGTAGTTGGTGTAAACGGCGTGGGCAAAACCACCACCATAGGCAAAATAGCCAATCAATACCGCAAAATGGGCAAAACCGTGGTGTTGGGTGCTGCCGATACCTTCAGGGCTGCCGCAGTAGATCAGCTGGGAATTTGGGCCGACCGGACGGGTGCCGAATTTGTGAGTCGTGGTATGCAAGCCGACCCTGCAGCAGTAGCCTACGATGCCGTGGAAAGTGCAAAAGCCAAAAATGCCGATGTGGTAATTGTGGATACCGCCGGAAGGCTTCACAACAAAGTCCACCTCATGAACGAGCTTTCAAAAATCAAACGCTCCATTCAAAAAGTCATTCCCGAAGGACCCGATGAAGTAGTGCTTGTGCTTGATGCATCAACCGGACAAAACGCCATAGAACAAGCCAAACAATTTATAAAAGCCACCGATATAAATACCCTGGCCCTAACCAAACTCGATGGAACTGCAAAAGGCGGTGTGGTACTGGGTATAGTAGATCAGTTTCAAATACCTATAAAATACATAGGTGTAGGTGAACAAAAAGACGATCTGAAAATTTTTCACCAGGAAGAATTCATACAGTCGCTCTTTACCTAGCAAAGCCCAAAAAGCTTGCTCAATGACGGCAAATAACATGCACACAAAGTTGCCAATTGCCCCGCAAACCGTGTTTTCTATCAAAACCATTTTCCGATGAAAGCCAACCCCAACAAAAAAGCCAGAATAAACTTATACACCCTCGGTTGCTCAAAAAACACCTTTGACTCAGAAACCCTGATGGGTCAGTTGCACGCCAACAAAATGGAAGTTGTGCACGAGCAGGAAACCAACAACAGCGATACGGTGGTGATAAACACCTGCGGGTTTATAGACAATGCCAAGCAGGAATCAATAGAAACCATACTTGAGTTTGTAGAGGCAAAAAAACGCGGCGAAGTGGAAAAGGTAATTGTAATGGGCTGCCTTTCAGAGCGTTTCAAAAACGAGCTGCAACTGGAAATACCCGAGGTGGACGCTTACTACGGCTCCAATGCCATTCCACAGATTGTGACCGACCTGGGCGCCAACTACAAATACGAGTTGCTGGGCGAGCGAAAACTAACCACGCCAAGCCACTATGCTTATTTCAAAATTTCGGAAGGTTGCGACCGCCCTTGCTCCTTTTGTGCCATTCCGCTCATGCGCGGCAAACACGTATCTACACCCATTGAAAAACTGGTGGACAATGCCAAAAAACTGGCAGCCAACGGAACCCGCGAGCTCATACTCATAGCGCAAGACCTCACCTACTACGGACTCGATATTTACAACGACCGCAAGCTTGCCGCCCTGCT